>JAUNON010000131.1 GCA_030537145.1 Lachnospiraceae bacterium
GTTTCGCCGCTTCCGGTCTCTTCACTTCCGCTTCCCTGTTCTCCGCTTCCGGTTTCTTCGTTTCCGCTGCCGGTCTCGCTGGTTTGCTCCGTAGGAAGTGTCTCACTCTCACTTGCAAATGTCCCGGACGGAACACTTGTAATCAGCATTGCGGATGCCAATGTGATACTCAGGATTTTTTTGAGCTGCCTCATCTTCATTATTTTCTCCTCCTCATACTTTGTTGAAAATCTATTTTCATTTCATTATTTACAAGCCTTTGTCGTCATAGTATTTTAAAATTCCACACATATTTTTTCAAAAAAATGGGCATACTATATTATCAAATATAATTTTCAGCTATTTTCGTAGAGTATCTTACTCCAAGCAAAAAAACCGCCGAAAACTGTATTTTCACAGCTTTTGGCGATTTTGACGGTTTTATTTGACGGCTAATAGGGCAGAAAGCCGCTGCATATTTTCTTTTTTCAGCTCCATGGAAGGATGCACATAGCGGTTCATTGTAATAGTTACACTGGCATGTCCCAGAATCTCACTGAGACTTTTTACATCGAAGCCCACTTCTACGCATCTTGTGGCAAAGGTGTGACGAAGAGAATGATAATTTGCATCATCCACATAGCTATTTTTCAGGGCACGTTTAAAATGATACTGCATCGTCCGGGGCTCTACGTATTTTTGTGTACTGTTTGTTAAAAAGTACCCTTCTGAAGAAGTCCTGTAGCCGGCAATGATGCCGACCAGATTGCCGGGAATGGGGATTGTACGTATAGAGCAGGGACTTTTCGGTGTCGTTACAATTAATTTGGTTTTTTTTTCCGGATTCATTTTGTCCTGTATTCTTTGCATAGTCTGATGAATATGCATCGTCCGATCTGCTAAGGAAATATCCTTCCAGCACAATGCACATATTTCACCCACGCGAAGCCCGGTAAACAGACATACCAGGATCCCGATATTATAGGGAGTTAAATCAGAATACAGATATTGACATAATTTATCCTGCTCACTGCGGGTTAAAACACGCATTTCCTTTCCCCGGTGCTTCACCTGAACGGATTGGGCATTACACGAGATCGCTTTTCCCTTTTTATCTGCGTACTTTAATACGCTGCGTATTACCGACAATACATCGGAGACCGTTTTAGACGAGAGGCCTGATTTCTTTATTCCGCCGTTTATTAAAAGATCGCTGCAGAGAAATTCAATGGTATCATTTGTAATACGGCTCAGGGGCAGCCGCCCCAATTCAGGATATACATACGCCTCCAGTATATTTCGATATTTATTATAGGTAGATTCTTTTATTTGCGGCCGAAGCGTTAGAAGCCACTCATCTGCAGTATCCCGAAAAACCTCCGGATTTTTATCTGCAGAAGCACAGCCGCCAGCCTCATTTCTGACTGCGATTGCTTCCATCAGTTTTATTTTGGCTTCACGGTAAGTCTTTGCATATACATATCCATAATGCGTTTTTCCGCCCGGTGTTCGGGCTTTCATATATCTTCCCTCCCACCTTCCGTCCTTTCGCTTATAAATATTTTCTCCCTTTCTCGACATGACACATACCTCCTTGGTGACAACGATTCTGACGGCAAATAATCATTTTCACCAACTTGCATGATCCATTTTTTGCTTTGCAGCACAGTAAAGCGTTAAAATTTGTTTGTCATTTGCCTGTCTGAATGATTGACAAATAGTTTGATATCTTGTAGAATTAATAAAATAGTATCTGAATCATTTGCTTTCTAAGCAACTTAGAGTAAGATACTCTACGAAAAATCACCTCTTCTTTTTCTTTGAGAAGAGGCTTTCATTTTTAACCCCCAAACCCGTTCAGTACTATAATTCCTCTACTATAAATGAAAATATAATTTCATCCCTTCTTTCAGACCGGCTTTCTGCCGCTGCAAAATAGGAGACCTCATGAATCATTTAAAAGTATTGCGCATAAAGAAAAAAATGAGCCAGCAATGCCTGGCGGATCAGCTAAATCTCAGCCAACAGGCCGTATATAAATACGAAAACCATTTGTCTGAACCCGATATCAAAACCCTGAAAAAGCTATCCGAAATTTTTAATACTTCCATAGATTATATTGTGGGAAATACGGATGATCCGCGCCGTCTGGATTCTTATTCGGAAACCGCATTAACCGACCATGAGCTGTGCTTTCTGCGGTATTATCGGAATCTGCCTGACCAGCGCCGGCAAATCATTGACAGCCTTTTAGAGGATTATAATCATGACCGCTTACGTGAATAATGGAATACGAAAGGTTTCCGGAAAAGGCAAATGTCAAATCCAACGCCCCTATAAAGATGGAGCTGTCGCAAAATCGAAAAGCAAAAGGATCTGTATCCCAGAACCTTTGCAGATTAGATTTTGCGACAGCTCCACTATAGCAGTATCAACCTATGAAATATAGTTGCGAACATAGTCTTTTTGTTTCTCAAATGTTATTTCATTTCCCTGAAAAATTGCTTCCCAATTAAAATCAGCTTCCTCCATTGTCCCTGAAGAACTGTAGAGTGCAAGATGCGGCAAAACAAGCCCGTCTTTCCATTCTGCCTCAAAATAATCTCCGTTTACAAAATAGAACGCTCCCGCACCATCCATCTTTGAATTCAGCCATTTTCCCTCATACCGCTCTCCATTTACACAGTAATAGCTGCCTTCACCCGTGCGCTCGCCATCCTGCCACTCGCCATTGTATACATCGCCATTCGAATAGTAGTAGGTTCCTATCCCTGACTGCACATCATGCAGCCACTCGCCCTTATAGATTTTATTTCCATGTTCATCATAAGAAACCCCTGTACCTGATTTTTGATCCTTTAGCCAATCGCCTTCATACCTTCCTCCCTCTGCGTACTTATAAACGCCTGTACCTGCCCTTTCATTGTTCAGCCACTCACCCTCGTAAATGTCACCATTGGAATAATAATCGATTCCATATCCGGTTCTTTCATTATCCCTCCATTCGCCTTCGTACCTGCTTCCATCGGGCCAATGATACACACCGTACCCACTTCGTTTCCCATTCTCAAAATTGCCCTCATACCACCAGCGATCATCTCCGTCCGTACACTCCCACGCACCTTCTCCCTCTAACAGTCCATTGACACGTAAGCCCGTAAACATCTCACCATTCTCATCAACCCAGGTTTCCGTCTGAAGCATATCTTCCTGTGTTTCCGCTTCTGTGTTCTCCTCTGTCTCTGTTTCTGTCTGGGTCTCCGTCTCCGTGCTCTTCTCTGTCTCGGTTTCTGTCTGGG
>JAUNON010000015.1 GCA_030537145.1 Lachnospiraceae bacterium
TTCTGTCTCCGTTTCGGTTTCCGTTTCCGATTCCGTCTCCGCCGCCGGGGCATTTCCATCTGAAACCACATTCAGCTCATATGTAAATGTGCTTCCGTTCCCTGCCTGTACGGTAATGGTCACATACCCTGTACCGTCCTCATTCAGCGTTGTGCCGGAAATGTCACTGATCACTGCGCTGCTGCTGGAAGGAACCGGATCCAGAGACAGCTCCTTTGTCCCTCCCGGCACCGTCACCGTATAAGACCAGGTGCTGTAAACAAATTCCGGTGAAACCGTCGCCCCCTCTGTGGTAATCCCCAGGGATGACAGGGAATTATCATCCTCGGAGGCCAGTACATTCATACCGCCAAAGGCCAGAACCGCCGCTGCCAGCAGGATGCACAGCCTAACTTTCTTTATCCATTTCTTCATGATCCTATTCCACTTGTCCTTTCTATCTGCCTTTGTGCATGACAATTCAGATACCTCCACTGTTCCTATGCTTCATCAATGGCCTTGCCGATATCATTTCTGTAGTATTTATTGTCAAAATCAATCCACTGAACCGCCTCATATGCATTGGCTCTGGCCGCTTTCAGGTCCTCGCCCTTGGCTGTCACACCCAGCACGCGGCCTCCGTTTGTAACGATTTTTCCGTCCCGGAAGGCGCTTCCTGCATGAAACACGTAATACCCGTCCTTATCCTTGAAGCTTTCCAGTCCCCGGATCTCATAGCCCTTTTCGTATTTCACCGGATAGCCGGAGGAAGCCAGCACCACACAGACACAGGCATTCTCTTCAAACTGCAGGTCCGTTTTTTCCAGTGTTCCGTCAATGCAGGCCTCAAATACATCCGCAATATCATTCTTCATGCGGGGCAGCACCACCTGCGCCTCGGGATCACCGAACCTGGCATTGTATTCCAGCACCCTGGGACCCTTTTGCGTCAGCATCAGGCCAAAGAAAATGATCCCCTTAAATTCCCGTCCCTCCGCAGCCATAGCATCCACTGTGGGCTGGAAGATATATTTCTCGCAAAATTCCTCCACTTCCTTCGTATAAAAGGGGCTGGGGGAAAACGTACCCATACCGCCCGTATTCAGTCCCGTATCTCCGTCGCCGGCCCGCTTGTGGTCCTGAGCGGAGGTCATAGGACGAATCGTTTTTCCGTCTACGAAGGAAAGCACCGAAACCTCGCGCCCGGTCATAAACTCTTCAATCACCATGCGGTTTCCTGCCGCACCGAACTGCTTATCCTCCATAATTGCCTTAACACCGGCTTTCGCCTCTTCCAGATTCTGGCAGATCAGCACGCCCTTCCCCAGCGCCAGGCCGTCTGCCTTCAGCACGATAGGAAATTCCGCCTTTGTCTCCAGATAATTCAGCGCCGCTTCCGGATCGTCAAAGTTCTCATAGGCCGCTGTCGGGATGCCGTATTTCTTCATCAGATCCTTGGAAAACGCCTTTGAGCCCTCCAGAATCGCCGCATTCTTCCGGGGTCCGAAAATCCTCAGCCCCTGAGCCTCAAACACATCCACGATACCGCCTACCAGCGGATCATCCATGCCTACTACCGTCAGATCAATCTGCTCTTTCTTCGCAAAGGCCGCCAGCTTATCAAACTCCATTGCCTTTATGTCCACGCACTGGGCATATTCCGCAATGCCTGCGTTTCCCGGTGCACAATAAATTTTCTCCGCCTTTGGGCTCTGGGCGATCTTCCATGCCAGGGCATGCTCTCTGCCGCCGCTGCCTACAATCAAAATCTTCATGCCGGACCTCCTTCTAAAATGATATAATCGTCCCCGTTTTTCTATTCCGTATTTCTGCCATCAGCCAATCCGGCTTTCCCGCTTCTGTATCACCCTTCCGTCCGCTACCGCGATTCTGTCATTGGCAATCAGATTGATCGCCTCCGGAAGAATTTTCCATTCTGCCTCCTGCATCACCCGAAGCTGCAGCTTCTTCGGCGTATCCCCGGGCTGCACCTCCACCGCCTTCTGCAGGATGATCGGTCCGGTATCTGTTCCCTTATCCACAAAATGCACCGTTGCCCCTGTTACCTTGACGCCCCGCTTCAAGGCCTCCTCATGCACCTTTAATCCATAAAAACCGGTGCCGCAAAAGGAGGGGATCAGCGAAGGATGGATATTGATGATCCGGTTTTGGAAGGCATCCACCATTTTCTCCGGTATTACCACCAGGCAGCCGGCCAGCACCACCAGATCGATTTCCCGCTCCAGAAGCGCCTGAAGAAGCTCCTCATTAAACTGCTCTCTGCTGTTATAATCTCTGGGAGAAATACTCCTGGCCGGAATGTTGTGCTTTGCCGCCCGTTCCAGCGCAAATGCATTTTTATTGTTACTGATCACAATATCGATTCTGGCATTTGTAATATCACCCTGCTCAATGGCATCAATGATCGCCTGCAGGTTTGTCCCGCCTCCGGATACCAGTACCGCCAGCTTTAACATAAGGTCACTCCCTTTTCTCCCGTCTCGATCCGGCCGATGATGTAGGAGGTTTCGCCTGCCTGTGCAATAGCCGCCTGTGCAGCCTCCACATCCGCCGCATCTACGGCCACCACCATACCGATACCCATGTTGTAGGTATTATACATCATCTCTTCTGCAATGTTTCCTTCTCTGGACAGCATCCGGAAAATGGCCGGAACCTCATAGCTGTCTTTTTTGATTACCGCACGCACTCCTTCCGGCAGCATCCGGGGAACATTCTCATAAAATCCGCCTCCTGTAATGTGGCTGCAGCCTTTGATGCGCACACCGGCCTCCCGCACACTGCGCAGGGCCTTTACATATATTTTCGTAGGCGCCAGCAGCGCTTCGCCCAAAGTCTTTCCCAGCTCCTCATGATAAGTATTCAGCGTTTCCCGATCCATAGAAAATACTTTTCTTACGAGAGAAAAGCCGTTGCTGTGAACGCCTGAGGAGGCGATGCCAAGGAGTACATCCCCTGCCTTCAGATCTTTTCCGGTAATCAGATCCTTTTCATCCACCACACCTACCGCAAATCCGGCCAGGTCATACTCATCCTCCGGATAAAATCCCGGCATCTCAGCAGTCTCCCCGCCGATCAGCGCCGCATCAGACTGTACGCAGCCCTCCGCTACTCCGCTGACGATCCGGGCGATCTTTTCCGGATAGTTTTTTCCGCAGGCAATATAGTCCAAGAAGAACAGGGGCTCGCCGCCGGCACAGGCAATATCATTCACGCACATGGCCACACAGTCGATTCCCACCGTATCATGCTTATCCAGAAGAAACGCCAGCTTCAGTTTTGTCCCTACGCCGTCCGTACCGGATACCAGCGTGGGATTTTCCATATCCTTAAATTTACTCATAGAAAATGCACCGGAGAAGCCTCCAATATTGGTCAGCACCTCGGGGCGCATAGTCTTTTTAATATGCTCCTTCATCAGCTCCACTGACTTGTAGCCAGCTTCAATATCTACGCCTGCGTTCTTGTAATCCATAGCTTCCTCCTGTAGAATCCGTTATCCTATTTCGTGTAATTTTTATAGCCCACTTCCTGCAGCTTCGCATCCTTTGCCACAACCTGCTCCTTCATTTCATTGGAGTAATCCTTCAGCTTCTGCAAAAGCTCCGGATCAGAAACCGCCAGGATCTTTGCCGCCAAAATTCCTGCGTTCGCCCCTCCGTTGATGGCAACCGTAGCCACCGGAATCCCGGTGGGCATCTGAACGATGGAATAAAGAGAGTCACGGCCGCCCAAAGAGGTGGTGTGCATGGGAATCCCGATTACGGGCATGGGGAAAATCGCTGCGCACATACCCGGCAGATGAGCCGCCATCCCGGCTCCGGCAATGATAACCTTCATTCCTTTCGCCTCTGCACTCTTTGCATATTCAAAGAAAATATCCGGCTCCCGGTGTGCGGAAATAATCGTCATCTCATAAGAAATCCCGAATTTCTCCAGCATATCTGCCGCCTTGCTCATTACGGGCATATCTGAATCGCTGCCCATCACAATACCTACTTTTGCCATGGCCTAAAACTCCTTCCTTCTGTCTCTTCCTTGCTTCCTGTTCTTCTGATTTCCGATTTTTCCGTTTCCCAAAAAAGCGGAGAAATCAATCCAAATCGGCTTTCCGGCAGGATTGAAAAGCCTGCTAATTTTTAATTCTACTAACTCTGAAATGGGATGTCAAGATGTTTATTCCTCCAGCGGGAGGTTCAGCTCCTGCGTCCCTTCCAGCACAAACCTTCCGTCCCGGATGATTTCCTTCCGGTATCCGTTCTCTCCTTCTACCGCCAGCAGTCCCAGCTCTTCATACGGAATTGTAATATCCGTATGACAGCCGAAGTATGCCTTTCCCGGATCCTCCTTCCGAAGCCGGGAAATCTCATTCTCCTTCGCAATGATCTCTTTTCCGTCCGGATTGTACACCGCATTATCCTCATCCCAACTGTAGCAGGTATCTCCCATAGCAAAATGAGGGCCCATCTTTTCCGCAATCAGAATCGGAAGCTTTGCTCCAATCCCGTATTTCTTTGCCATTGCGTAGGCAGTGGTATTCGTTCCGATCGCAAACTCGCCGATGGGAAGCGTGTCATGATGAAACAGCACATTGGCCCGGATATAGTCCCGGTTCTCTTCATCGTCAGCAAAATTTGCACAGCTATAATCGGTAATCATTCCATCCTTCAGGGTAATGGTCAGATCCTTATATTCCAGCTCATTCAGGAATACCCGGCTCACATGCAGCACGCCGTCGGTTCCCTTTAGCTGCGGAGAGGTAAACACCTCACCCACCGGAATATTCACATCCGCCACACAATTTTCAAAAATAGTTTCCTTCTCCGGATCCTTCAAGGGCTGCAAAGCCACCGTCAAATCCGTCCGATTTCCGTTTCTGCCCGTAACCCGCACCCGGGTGCCTCCGTCCAGGGCATCGATGATCGTCTGCTGAAGCCTCTGATAAAGCGCATAATCCAGCGTATTGATCTTTACCGTCTCCCGGAAGATCTGCGGGAAATCCGCTCCGATCTCCGGCACCGGAAAGGCGATGATGGTAAAGCTGCGCTCTTTTCCGATGATATACTGGTTCGTCAACTGGCCGGCCTCATTATTCATCTTCACCATAAGCTGCTGCTGTTTTTCCGAGAGATGATACACCGCATCCCGGCTCTCTGGCACAAAGGGTTTTTCCCCGAATATTTCGATCACCGCCGGTCCCGCATGGCCGGCAGCCAGCGTCTGGAAGGTTTCATAAGCGCTGCGCATCACACCCAGCCGCCGCTCCACAAACTTCCGGTCCAGATAAACGGCAGCATCCTCCCTGTGGTCATAGTCAAACTGCTTGTTGGGTACGGCTCCCGTGTAACCCAGCCGCATAGCGCCCCGCTTATTAACGGTGCTTAATGCATACCGGAACACAACCGGCCTCAGCCCCAACTTGTCAAAGTTTCGGATTGCCGCCCGCACCATCCGTTCAAAGCCCAGATGATAACGGAGGTTTACCGTCAGCTTCCTGGAAAGATCCTTGCCTCCGTGGACAAAGCCCATCCGGTAGCCCTCCGTATAGGTATCCGCCATAGCCTGAATCTGCGCCTCCTCAAGACTGTTTAAAAAGGCCGCCGTCTGAAGCTCGTTTTCCGTTACATACTCTCCGTACCGATAGAGATACCTCAAATCCCCAAGATCAGAATCCAGAATGATCCGCACTGCAAAGTCTCTGGCAGGATCCACGCTTTGCCGGATGCGTTCCGTTACCAGCACATCACTGTAATCGCTGACAAACCAATACAGAATCTGCTGTATTTCCTTATAGGACGGAGCCTCCTTCTGTTCAAAGCAGTTATAAACCTCAATGAACAGCTCCAGGTGCACCGTAATTGCCTCCAGCAGCTCTGCCGCAGACTGCTCCTCAAACACATATCCGATCAGCCCCCGCAGCTCTGCATAAAGAAAGCTCAGGATCTTTCCATGGGTTTCCCCCAGCATCCGGCAGGCAAACTCGGGATTTCCATAGCTTTGTCCATAATGCTCCGGCAAAATATCCTCATACAGCCTGTAATTTTGCTGCTGCCACTGCTCCAGAGTATAATTTCCGGTTCGGCCGGAGACCAGCTCCTCCCGCACCTCCTTCAGCATAATCAAAAATTCCGCCACATTTCGGAAATAGGAATCAAAAGGCGCAGGAACCGTCTGTTCCTGCAGCATTTCTCCGATCCGCTCCATGGCCAGCATATATCGTTCTTCCATTGCATTCACCCTGTAATCTGTCATACTTTTCCTTCTATTCCGCTTTAATATTCCTTCCCACATTCCTCCGGATCAGCTCTCTGGCATACGCCCAAAGCGCTTCGGAGCCTTCGTGAGTCTTTTCATTCCTTGCCATGATCTGTGCTTCCTTTACCTCATGCTCTCTCCAGGAAATCCCGCCGGTGGCATCGTTAAGCAGAACGGGCTGTATCTTATCCAGGGTATTGGCAAACCGGGATTCCGGCGTGTCCTGCGCTTCAAATTCCTCCCACAGCTCCCGAAGATACCGGGCCTGATCCTCCGGCAGAAGGTGAAAAATACGCTCCGCCGCTTTTACCTCCCGCTGCCGCTTGCTTTCATTTCCCGCCGCATCATAAGCATACGTATCTCCCGCATCGATCTCCACAATGTCATGTATCAGCACCATTACCATGGTTTTCAAAACATCGATCTTTTCATTGGCATATTCGCTCAGCAGCGCACACATCATGGCCAGGTGCCAGGAGTGGTCCGTGTCCGTCTCCTTGCGCCCGCCTCCGGTAATATACGTCTGTCTTGTGATCTGCTTCAATTTATCGATCTCAAGAATAAAATTGATCTGCTGCTCTAATCTGTCCATGCGATCTCCTTTCCCGATCCGGTTTCCTTTTCTTTCCCAATGCCTCTTGCCTTCGGCCTTTTCCTTCTGCCTTTTCCTTCTCCCATACCGTCCGTATGCTCTGCATCAGCAGCGCTGCGAAATACCGGCGCTTTTTCCCACGGCTCAGGAGGACAGTCCCACGCAAAATACCAAAAACCACACCGCCACCATAAAGCCGCACAGCAGCGTCCCGATCTTACAGAAAATATAGGATCTGCACTGCTCATGAAAGCTTTTCAGTCCCTGAACCATTCCATAGAAGGCAATCACAAAGGCCGTAAACCCAAAGGAACCGCTCCATGCTCCGGCGCCTCCCTGCAGCACGGCACAAATCCCGGACAGAATAATAAAAATCAGCAGTGAAATGCCTCCCAATATGGCGGCCAGGATCCCTTTGCCGGAATATTTGCTTTCCTCATAGGTATAGGTATCGACATATACCCGTTTTTTTCTAGCCATAAATCCGTCTCCTCAGGCGGTTGCAGATAAGAAATAACCCATATCCAGCAATTCCGCCCACTGTATTTAAAATAATATCATCCACATCAAAGCAGCCCACCTTCCAAATAAGCTGAGTCACCTCAATCACAGCACTGAACTCAAAGCTCAGCAGCAAAATTTTCCAGAGGCTGCGGGTTTTCCGGTTCAGTACCGGTAAAATAGCGCCAAAGGGCAAGAAACCTATAATATTTCCGGCCAGGTTTGTGATTACGGCATAGGCTCCCAGCACCTTGGGATAAAGCACATAGCGGCGTATTTCCCGAAAGGGGATCAGATTGTAACGATATTCCCCCGTCCCCCCTGCCCTTCCATAGCTTTCTGCAAAAAACAGGAAGTAGATCAGCAGCAGCAGGTAGATCACAAAAAGCACGCTTCCCGCTGCACGGATACGCTTTTCCGTCTCTTTTTTCATCAAAGCAGCACGCTATTTTTTCTCTTTAATAATCTGGCGCCGTTTATAATCGTCAGAACACCTGCGGCGATGCCGGTCGTCGCCATAATGATTCCAAGAATGAGATTGGATGTTCCTACCCCTTTCATTGTCCTGTAAATCTTCTCTTTTTCTCTCATCGCTTTCCTCCTGCTTACTGCGCCCCATACTGCTCATAATATGCATCGATTGCCGCTTTCATGGAATCATCTATCACAATCTTTCCCTTGTATTCCTTATTGTAAAGATGCTCCACCACCTCAGCCATAGTCACGATAGCCGTGGTCTGCAGTCCGTATTTCTCTTCGATTTCCTTCAGGGCGCTCTTCGTTCCCTGTCCCCGCTCCATACGGTCCACGGAAACCACCAGGCCCAGCGGGCATACCTGACCCTGCGCCCGGATGATCGGAAGCGTCTCCTGAATAGAAGTCCCGGCAGTCGTCACATCCTCAATGAGGATCACTCTGTCTCCGTCTGCAATGGGGCTTCCCAGCAAAATTCCCTTATCGCCGTGATCCTTTACCTCCTTGCGGTTCGAACAGTAGCGGATATCCTTTCCATACAATTCGCTGATGGCAATCGTAGCCGCAACCGTCAGGGGAATGCCCTTGTAGGCCGGGCCAAACAGCACATCAAACTCCAATCCGAACTTATCATGAATTGCCTTCGCATAATACTCTCCCAGCCTGCGAAGCTGCGCACCGGTACGGTAAAATCCTGTATTTACAAAAAAGGGGGTCTTTCTGCCGCTCTTGGTAACAAAATCACCAAACTTCAAAACCTGGCAGTCCACCATAAACTCAATGAATTCCTCCTTATAGCCTTCCATCGCTATCTACCTCCGTTTCTTTTCATCTCCATCGGCAAACCATACTTTTCTCGATTTTAACATAGTGTCCGGTGATTTTCAATTCTTCCGGGCAAGAATCTTTTCCGCCCGATCCCTCCAAAGGGGATTTGCTCTTTACCGCAAAGCTGCCGCAAAACGTTTCCCCTTCTTTCCGTTCTGCGGCAGTGTATTCTTTCTTTATTCTGTTATGCATGTTTTCCTTTTGCATTTATGTATTTTTATTCATTTATTTGAATAATGATATATTAAAGGCATCCACAAGCGGTTCTCTTTTCTCTGCCTTCTGCTGTTTTCTCCATTTTCTTCCGGAGCTTCCAATCTCTGATATGTCATTTAAAGGCTTTGTGATTTTTCCTTCTTTCCCCGTCCGCTATATTCCTCAAGCGCATATGCGCAGCACTGAAGCACCAGATTATTAAAGGAAACATCCTCGCTGTCCGCCAGATCACAAAGCTCCTTAAACATTGTCTCTGTGAAGCGCACCGTTCTCGCCACGTTTGCATGAGCAAACTTTTTATCTACCGTAAACATAAATCACCAACGTTCCCAGAAATGTTACATATCTATAAGTTACTGAATAATATTATAAACTTTTTCTACATTCAAATATATAACCATTTCTGTAACCGTTTGTATTTGCTTTCGCACTCTAAAGCGGCGGAAAATTCCTAATATCACAAAAAATCGGGGCTAGCGCACAGCCCCGATTAATTCCCGGATATCCTGTATCTGATACCGGCGCATATATTCTTCTATGCCTTCGATCACCTCCAGCGTTGCCATGGGATTGCGGAAATTCGCTGTGCCTACGGATACTGCCGTTGCGCCGGCCAGGATAAATTCCAGCGCATCCTCCGCACTGGCGATCCCTCCCATCCCGATAATGGGCAGCTTCACTGCCTGAGCCGTCTGATAGACCATCCGCACTGCAATCGGATGAATGGCCGGGCCGGACACGCCGCCTGTCTTATTTGCCAGAGCAAAGGTTCTCCGGTCCACATCGATTTTCATGCCGGTCAGCGTATTGATCAGGGACAGCCCATCGGCGCCTCCCGCCTCCGCAGCCCGGGCAGTCTCTGTAATATCCGTTACATTGGGGCTCAGCTTCATAATCACAGGCTGCTTTGCCCGCTTCTTCAGCTCCGATGTGATCGCCTCCACCGCTTTGGGATCCTGTCCGAAGGCAATCCCGCCCTCCTTTACATTGGGACAGGAAATATTAATTTCCAGCAGATCCACCGGCTCATCCGCCAGACGCTCCACCACCTGACAATAATCCTCCGTACTCTTTCCGCAGACATTTACGATCACCTTCGTATCGTACTTCTGCAAAAACGGAAGATCCCGCCGAACGAAGGTGTCGATCCCCGGATTCTGCAGGCCGATGGCATTCATCATGCCGCCGCAGGTCTCCGCAACCCTTGGAGTCGGATTTCCGGGCCAGGGAACATTCGCCACCCCCTTCGTTACCACTGCTCCAAGACGGTTCAGGTCCACAAATTCACTGTATTCCATTCCGGAGCCAAAGGTCCCGGACGCCGTCATTACCGGATTTTTTAATTCCACGCCGGCAATCGTTACTTTTGTATTGATCTCCATTCTTATCACCCCTCGTCCCTTGCTACAGCTCGATCTCTTCCGCCGAAAATACAGGGCCCTCTTTGCAGATCCGCTTATTATGCACCCGGGAATGGTCATCCACCTCCCTGGATCTGCATACGCAGGCCAGACAGGCGCCGATGCCGCAGGCCATCCGCTCCTCCAGAGAAAGCCAGCACTCAATCCCGGTCTGCTGTGCGTAGCCTTTCAGCGCCCGCAGCATGGGTGTGGGGCCGCAGGCATAGATCACGTCTGCGTCCAGTCCGTTCTCCCGGATACAGTCCAGCACATTTCCCCTTGTTCCTGCACTGCCGTTTTCCGTTGCCAGATAAACGCTCCCGTTCTTTTCCAGCTCCTCTGTTAAAAACAGCTCATCCCGAAACCCAAGCACGATCTGCTTTTCTCCCGGAAGCTGCTTTGCAAGCTGCACCATGGGGGGAATGCCGATTCCTCCGCCGATCAAAAAGGCTTTCTTCCCTTCGCTCATCCGCTCCAGCGGGAAACCATTTCCCAACGGCCCCAGAATATCCAGCGTTTCTCCCGCTCTGCAGCCGGAAAACTCCTCCGTTCCCTTACCGGCTACCCGGTAAACCAGGCGGAGCAGCCCGGTTTCCGGCTCCGCTTCACAAATGCTGATGGGACGCGGAAGCAGCCTGCTTTGATCCTTGCTGTAAACAGAAAGGAACTGTCCTGGCTTTGCCGCTGCCGCAATTTTCTCCGTCTGCAGCCACAGACTGAAAATGCCGGTGCCGATTTTTTCCTGCTTTACGATTTCCGCCGTCTCTTGATATTTCTCAGACATATCCTTGTCTCCTGTCCTCTTTCCCCGCAGCGGCTCCGTCCTCTCACCGCTGCAGCGTAAAATCCGTTCCAAATGTCACTGTCTGCTCCGTGTCCGGTCGCATTCCGGGCCCGCACACCTTCGGCAGCAGCTACCGGTTCTCCAATGCACTGCGGATATCCGCCGCCATATCCTCTACTGCCGCACGGCTGGCTTCCGCAAAATGCTCTGCCCCGAATTTTGCATATTTCTCCTGCTTGTAAGCGGCAATGATGCCTCTGGAGGAATTTACGATGGCACCCAGCCCATCTTCATTGAAGAAATGGACCAGATCCGCACCCTTTCCGCCCTGTGCGCCGTAGCCGGGCACCAGGATAAAGGATCTGGGCATAATTCTGCGCAGCGCCTTTCCCATCTCCGGGTAAGTAGCTCCCACAACCGCACCGATGTAGCTGTAGGCTTCTCCCATACAGTCCTCTCCCCATCGGGCCACCTGCTCGCCCACCAGCTCATACAGCGGCCTTCCGTCGATCAGCCGGTCCTGAAACTCTCCGCTGGAGGGGTTTGAGGTCTTAACCAAAATAAACAGGCCCTTCTTTTCCTGCCTGCACACCTCAATAAACGGCTTGATCCCGTCAGATCCCAGATAAGGGTTTACCGTAGCAAAATCCTCGTCAAACCCTGCATAAGTATGGCTTCCTACCTGAACCCTGCCCAGATGCCCTGCGGCATAGGCAGCGGAGGTAGAACCGATATCACCCCGCTTCACATCCCCGATCACTACCAGATCCTTTGATTTACAGTAATCCACCGTCTTTTTGAATGCTTTCAGACCTTCGATCCCGAACTGCTCATACATGGCGATCTGGGGCTTCACTGCCGGAACCAGATCATAGACCGCATCCACAATTTCCTTATTATACTGCCACACGGCCTCTGCCGCGCCTTCCAGCGTCTCCCCGTATTCTGCAAAAGCCTTCTTCTGGATCTGCTCCGGAATATAACTCAACATAGGATCCAGCCCCACCACAATCGGCGCCTGTGTTTTCTGAATTTTGCTGATTAATTTCTGTATCATAGCTTCCTCCGTATTTTTCTGTCCTTCCCATCTATTTTTCGTCGGCTCCAAAGCGCCGTGCCAGAGAGCTGCTGCCGCATGCTCTGGCAAGGCAGCCGGTCTCCATCAGAAGTACCATTTTTATCATGCCTGATCTTCATATACGATTTTGCCGCCGCAGATGGTCATCTTCACCTTTCCGCGCACCTTCCAGCCGTCAAAAGGAGTATTCCTTCCTTTGGTAGCAAACGTATTTTTATCGATCACATATTCCTCCGCCGGATCGATCAGCACCACGTCCGCCGCCTTTCCCTCTTTCAGCGTACCGCAATCCAGATTGGCGATCCTGGCCGGCTGATAGCTCATCACCTGCGCCATCTGCAGCGGAGTCAGAACGCCCTGCTCCAGCAGCCTCGTTACCGTCAGCGGAACTGCGGTCTCCAATCCCACAATGCCAAACGGCGCCTTTCGCATACTTTGATTTTTTTCCTCTGCGCTGTGGGGCGCATGATCCGTGGCAATGGCATCAATGGTGCCGTCCCTGAGTCCCTCAATCAGCGCATCCCGGTCCGCTCTGGTCCGAAGCGGCGGATTCATTTTATAATTACTATCATCCTTTTGAATGTCATCACTGGTAAGCGTAAAATGATGTGGGCATACCTCCGCACTGACCTTCAGCCCTTCCTTTTTGGCCAGCCGTATCATCTCAACGCTGTCCTTGGTGGAGCAATGGCACAGATGCAGCCGTGCCCCTGTCTCCTTGGAAAGAAGGATATCCCGGGCTACGATCACGTCCTCTACCGCATTCGTGATGCCTCTCAGCCCCAGCGCCTCCGCCTTTTCATCCGCATTCATCACGCCTCCGTCCACCATATGGATATCCTCACAGTGGGCCAGTACCGGAAGATCCAGCTCTGCTGCGATCTCCATAGCCTGACGGTAGACCCGCGCATTCATCACCGACTTTCCGTCCTCGCTGATAGCCGGGATACCTGCCTCTGCCATGCCCCGGATATCAGAGATTTCCTCGCCCTTCTGCTCCTTTGTCACCGCACCCACCTGCAAAACGTGCACCGGCGCTGTCTGCTTTGCCTTGTTCACCACATAATCCACTTTATCCGGACTGTCGATCACCGGCTTCGTATTCGGCATCGCCAGAATCGTTGTGTAGCCGCCTCTGGCAGCCGCCCTGGCGCCGGAACCGATGTCCTCCTTATAAGTAAGTCCCGGATCCCGCAGGTGCACATGCAGATCCACCAGTCCCGGCATTACAAAGCAGCCGGATGCATCGATGATTCTGGTTCCTTCCCCATCGCCTTCCGCATCGATTTTCTCCGCTACCCTTTGTATCACCCCGTCCCGGATCAGAACATCATATATCCCGTCTTTTTCCGAGGCCGGATCCAACACTCTTCCATTCTTTATCAAAAGCTCCATCTTTCCATCCCTCATTTCTGCGTATGCTCTGCCCGCAGGCAGGTCTGTATGAAACCGAACTTTGCAGCAGGCAAAATTCCGGGCTGAACCGCTATCGCTTATTCTATCATACAACACTTGCGGTTGACAAGGTGGCTGTCCTCAAGTTTCTCCTGGTTTCTCCGGACAGAGCCGGACCGGGACAAAACGATACTGACGCATACTATAAAATGGGAGGTGAAAAAATGAGCTTAAGACAGAAGGTAATCGACCTGGCAAACAGCCAGGACACGAATGAAGGAGGAAGGAAATACTGGAGCTGGTGGGGCTATGAAAGCCGTGTGCCCTGGTGCCAGATCTTTGTAAGCTGGATCATGGAGCAGGCCGGCGTCCCGGCATCGGTATACGGAAAGTATGAGAACTGCCAGTATGCCATTGAGCAGATGATGGAGAAGGGAGTATGGCATACAAACGGATATCGGCCGCAGCCAGGTGACATCTGCTACTATGACTGGGACAGCGACGGCATATCGGATCATGTGGGCATCGTGGCGTCCGTAAACGGAGACCTGGTTACGGTAAGGGAAGGAAATAAGAGCGATGCGGTGGGCAGCCGGATCAGTGCATACAATTCCCCCCAGATCGCAGGCTACGCTTCTCCGGATTATGGAGAAGCAGGAACCGGAAACCCATCGGCCGGGACAGGAAATCAGGAAAGTCAGACAGGAGGAGACAGATATATGTTCAGCGTAGCAACCGTACAGAAGGGATCTGTGGGAAATGATGTGAGGCTGCTGCAGGAGCTGCTGGATTACCACGGCTATGGATTAGCCGCAGACGGT
The DNA here is from genome assembly GCA_030537145.1 of Lachnospiraceae bacterium. Lineage (GTDB taxonomy): Bacteria > Bacillota > Clostridia > Lachnospirales > Lachnospiraceae > Merdiplasma. Next base: position 14,345 of record JAUNON010000015.1, read on the forward strand.
GATTTCGGCACCCTGACAAAATCCGCAGTGGAAAGCTATCAGAAGCAGCACGGGCTTGGCGCAGACGGAATCGCAGGGCCAATGACCTGGAAAAGTATTTTGCTAAGATAAGCAGATCGTTTTGCTGCCGGCAAACGATTGGGCTGTGAAGGATGAATTTTATAGCCGTTTGCGCATAACAGCATATCATGATAAAGACAGAATGAGAAGGAAGCGAATTCTATTATGGAAGAGAAAGAGAAGCTTCTGACCAGCAGCTGCAGTTTCCGCCAGGTAAAACCCATCCTGGCGGACCTGCCCTATCCGCCCACCCAGGTACAGGAAAAAAATCCCCATTATGCAGGGATACTCGGCTATGACTACTGCGGGCAGGTGTCAGAAATGTCCGCAATTATGCAATACATTAACTGTGAAAACCGTCTGGCTCTGGAAAAATGCTCCGCAGCCCGGGTGATTCTCGGCATTGCCATGGCGGAGATGATACATTTGCAGAAGCTGGGAGAGCTGATTACACTTCTGGGAGGGACGGTCAGCTTTGCGGTCAGACAGAATAACGGAAGAATGTACACATGGACACCGGAATATCTGAATCTGCAGGATTCCCAGGGGAAAATGATCGCAGCAGGGATCGAGTCAGAAAAAGCGGCGATCCGGCAATACCGGATGCACATCAAAATGATTCGGGATCCCCATATCAATGCAGTATTATCCAGAATCATACAGGACGAAGAATATCACATAATGCTTCTGCAGGCCCTGGCACAGTAAAAATTCCTCTGCTATCCTTCCGCTATCGCATCGTTTGCCCGAAGGGCTTTTTATGATATAGGAAAGTGAGGACTTTCCTATTATCATAAAAAAACAGGAAAGAAGCTGCCCGGAAACATATGTCCGGGCATAAAATTCAGGATGCGGCAAATAATAAAACTTAACAATTACTTAATTTTATCAGCAGCGGAACTATGCTAATATGGTAAATAGCAAGTTTTTCCGGGCATACGTTTTCCTTTTTGTGAATGCGCATGCTCGAAAACCGGAAAATCATGGTTTCCATGAAAAAAACAGCTTAAGAAAGCGTATAAGATAAAGGGGGAGTTACTTTTGGAAGAGAAGGGACGAAAGATTCAGCAAAATAAAATACGAAGAAGAAGAAATGAATTGATTATGAAGTGTATCATTGCGCTGCTTCTGCTTTTGATCATCGTACTGGCAGTGGTGCTGGTCCGGGAAATACTGGACAGCAGAAGCAATAGTCCCCGCAAACAGGTTCTGACAGACCAAAACAGCCCAAACAGCGGGGCAGGGACGGTCTCCGGAGGCGAAGGCAGCTCCGGCGCAGAGGGTGCAGAGGCTTCCGGCACCGCTGATGCGGACAGTCTCTTAAGCCAGGCCGGACTTATGGCGGCGCAGTACGATTATGACGGAGCCATTTCCCTTCTGAAATCCGCTCCCGGCTACGATACGGACACGGAGCTTCAAAATGCGGCGGCGGGCTATGAACAGGATAAAAATAACTGCAGCTCCTATCCTCTGGATCAGGTGACGCACGTATTTTTTCATACGCTGATCCGGGATGACAGCAAGGCCTTCGACGGAGACAGCAAGGAAGGCGGCTACAATCAGGTCATGACCACCATCTCCGAGTTTAACAGCATGATTCAGCAGATGTATGACCGTGGTTACGTTATGGTAAGCCTTCATGATATGTGCCAGGTAAATGAGGACGGCACGGTATCACGCAAGGAGATCTATCTGCCCGCAGGCAAAAAGCCCTTTGTGCTTTCTCAGGATGATGTCAGCTATTATCATTATATGGACGGAGACGGCTTTGCCCGGAAGCTGATCGTGGACGAAAACGGCGAGGTAAAAAATACTTACCTTGAGGATGACGGCACCGTGTCTGTAGGGGACTACGATATGGTTCCCCTGATCGATACCTTTGTGAAGGAGCATCCGGACTTTTCCTACCACGGTCATAAGGGAATTCTGGCGCTTACCGGATACGAAGGCGTGCTGGGCTACCGTACCGATGAGGTATACCGCACCAGAGAGACGGGCCGCGTCACGGATTTCCAGCAGAAGTTTTTCGATGAACACCCGGATTTCGACTGGCAGGCAGAGGTGGATGCCGCCACGGAGGTGGCAAATGCCATGAAAGCAAACGGCTGGGAATTTGCCAGCCACACCTGGGGGCACATTAACCCTCTGGCTTACGGATACGACGCTACGGTACAGGATACTCAGCGCTGGCTGAATAACGTGGCTCCCATCCTGGGAGATACGGATGTGCTGATTTTTGCTTTCGGCGCAGATATTGCCGACTGGCAGCCCTATACCAGCGACAATCAATTTTTCACCTATCTCAAGAGCCAGGGCTTCAATATCTACTGCAACGTGGATTCCAGCCAGTACTGGGTACAGTTCGGCAATACCTTCATGCGTCAGGGCCGCAGAAATCTGGACGGTTACCGCATGTACTACAATCCGGATATGCTCTCAGACCTGTTCGATGTGTCCCAGGCATGGGACAGCAATCGTCCCACCCCGGTTCCCGAGATATGATCCGGGAACGGCCGGACCGGAAACGGATTTACCGACCGGACAAGAACCGGATTTGTCCCTTGAATTAAAAAACGGCAAATGGTATGATGGGAGACAGAGATTTTAAACTGTGCGGAAAGGAGCTCCCGTTATGCTTTGGGGCGATAAACCATACCATTCTCTGGACTATGAACTGAAGAAACGTTTCGGCGAAAAGGTCTACCGCCTTTCCTTAAACGGCGGCATGACCTGCCCAAACCGGGACGGCACGCTGGGCAGACGGGGCTGTATCTTCTGCAGCGAAGGAGGCTCCGGAGACTTTGCCGGTGCGGCAGCCCAATCCATTTCTCAGCAGATAGAAGCTCAGAAACAGCTTCTGAACAAAAAGCGGCCTGTCCGGAAATACATCGCCTATTTTCAGGCTTATACAAATACGTATGCTCCTGTGAATTACCTGGAGAAAATCTTTACGGAAGCGCTTTCCAGGCCGGAGGTGGCAGTTTTATCCATCGCCACCCGCCCGGATTGTCTCCCGGAGGAGGTGCTGGCGCTGCTGGAACGGCTGAACCGCCAAAAACCGGTGTGGGTAGAGCTTGGACTGCAGACCATGCACGAGAATACCGCCGCCTTTATACGAAGGGGATATCCCCTTCCCTGCTTTGAAAATGCCGTGGGGCAGCTTCGCAGCAGAGGGCTGGAGGTGATTGTACATACAATTCTCGGCCTTCCCGGCGAAGAGGAAAAGCAGATGCTTCAGACCATGGAATATCTGAACCGGCAGGATATCCAGGGCATAAAGCTGCAGCTTCTGCATATCTTAAAGCATACCGACCTGGCTTCCTGGTATGAACAGCACCCCTTCCCCGTTCTCACTATGGACGAATATGTGCAGCTTCTGATCCATTGCCTGGAGATTCTTTCCCCGGAGCTGACGATCCACCGTCTTACCGGAGACGGGCCAAAGGATTTGCTGATAGCGCCCCTCTGGAGTCAGGCAAAACGCACGGTTCTGAATACGCTGCACCAGGAGCTGCGGCGCCAAAACACCTGGCAGGGCCGGTTATATAGAAAGGAGCAGGTTTATGTCGGAAATCAATACCCTATACAAGCTGATCGTTCTGTACATGCTCAGTGAAATTGATTTTTCTCTCACCAACGTACAGATTTCCACCTTTTTTCTGGATCAGGAATATACCTCCTATTTCACGGTTCAGGCAGTTTTGTCGGAACTGACAGAATCCGATCTGATCCACCAGGAGATCATACAGAACACCTCCTACTACACCATTACTCCCGGCGGTGAGGAGACACTGGGCTATTTCAAGAACAATATCTCCCCGTCCATCCGGGATGATGTAAAAAAATATCTCAGAGAAAATAAGATTCAGCTTCGGGATGAGGTATCTGTGCTGGCAGACTATTACCGAAATACCACCGGAGAGTTTTCGGCCCGCTGCCGGGTCCGGGAAAAACAGGCAGACCTGATCGATCTGACCGTCAGCGTACCGGACGAAGCCCAGGCCAAAGCCGTCTGCCAGCAGTGGCAGAAGAAATGTCAGTCCATTTACGCCTATGTTATGAAAGAGCTTCTGCAGTCCGTATAAACCGCTTTTCACCGGATGCGGCGCTCCATGAACTCCCGGCGGCACAGCCTTCGTTCTGCGCCCGTAGCTGCGCAGAGCGGATTACTGCCTGATATCCACATATCCCGTTTTCAGCCCTTCTTCGGTAAACGCATAGGGATAACTGTTCACAGCCATATAAAGATATTCCAACTGGTCCTCATCTACGATCCAGGCCATCTGAAGCGTTACGGTCTCTCCCGGACTGATTTCCCCGATATAGTTCCCGCCGTTTCCGTATTCCGTCCGCCAGTTGAAAAAGCCCATCTCACCGCACCAGGCTACACCCGTACTTTCCACCTTATCCCATGGAGTCTGTTCATCCCCGGCCCCCCGGTCATAAATGGAATAGCCGTCCTGGTTTTCGCAGATCGGTATCAGACCATTGCTAATCAGCACATTCTTCAGCGTCCGCTCTCCCGTATTGGTGTAATCCATCGTTACAAGAACCAGCTTCTGGGCAGCCTGCTCCGTCTTTACGATCTCATCCAGTGTATCAATACCATCGCCCCGCTTAATATAACGGATCTCATCCGGCAGCAGTCTGCCATTTTCATCCACCGCATTCAGCCAGGAATCGTCAATATACTCAGAACCGTTCAACGGACTCAGGTCATCCGCCACCTGCACGGAAGTCACCTTCGCCGTTATACTGTCTGTATGCAGACTTTCTCCATTTTCATCCTGTGCAAAAAACTCCGATGAAAATGCCTCTCCGATCTGATGCGTATTTTTCATTTCGGCAATCCTATTCCCCTGAAATTCAGTTTCTACCTCTGTCTCTGCCTCTGCCTGGAAGGCCGTACTCCATGCCACGTTCATGCCCACTTCCGGAGTCTCTCCCGCTTCCAGCTCCACAAGTTCCATTCCTTCAGCAATTTTAATTGCCTCTTCTCTGGACACATCCGGCCCGATCATCATTTCCATCACATGATGGGATTCCGGATAAAACACATAAAGCCTTGCATAGGTGCTTCCTCCCGCATCCCGCTGCAGCTCCAGATAAACCCCATCATGCTCCGAAATACGGATTTTCTCCTCCGACACAACATTCTTGTCCAAAATCTGAAACGCATCGTCTCCCGTATCCATGGCATAGACTACAAAGCTAATACCTCCCTGCAGCTCTGTGTCCGTTTCATAATGATATTTTGTCTCTTCCCACTGTACCATTCCCTCCGGCAGATAATTCAGCTTTACCTTGATAGCAGGAATTTCCAGAACGGTATCCCCGGTCAAACTGCCGCCGTCTGTTTCCGCCTCCCCATTCGGCAGAGCATTTTCCTGTTCCGGCTTATCCGTCTCTCCAATTTTCACCTGGACCCCATAATTGCCTACCTGTTGGCTGTACATCCTGTAGATCTTTGTCCCCGCAAACACAGTAGTTCCCAGCGCCATCGCCGCCGCCAGTCCGACAATCACCATTTTTCTAACCGGTTTTTTTCGGTTTCGGTCCGATTCCGGCCGGTCCATTCTTAACTGCTTTTCTACCTCCCGCTCCACCATTGCCCGCATCTCATCCGGCATTTTGGGGAACATATTATTTCTATTATCCATTCTCATCCTCTTGCCTCCTCCGGTTCCAGATCCGCCTTCAGCCGCTTTCTCGCTCTGATCAGACGGTTCTTCACTGCGCTCTCTGTAACTTCTAATAACAGGGCAACCTCTTTTATGCTATAGCCTTCTATATAATACAATACGACAGGAAGCCGCATTGCCTCCGGAAGCCTGCTGATAGCCCGATAGAGATCCGAGTAATTTTCATCCTCCTTGCCTCTGTCCTCCTGGTGATAATCCTCCAGTGATACCAGCTTTTTCTCTTTCCGCATGATACTGTAACACTCATTGATTAAGATCCGGATCAGCCAGGACCTGGCGTAGGCATCCGAACGAAGCGTATGTATGCTGGAAAATGCCCTGACAATGGATTCCTGAATCGCATCACTGCAGTCTGCGTCATTCCGCAGCAGGGTTTTTGCTACATGATACATGGTATCTTCTGATTCAATAATCAGCTTTCCCAGTTGTTCCTTTTTCATTTTTCCTGTTTTCCTTTCCGCCGGCCAGCTATTTTTTGTAAACATGGAATTTTTACTGCTTCCATAAATTAGATGCATCAAAAACCCGTTTGGTCTCTTTTTTTATAAAAAATGCTTTCGGAATCTTAAAAATAAAACAAGGCAGCCGGAAAATGCATGATCTCATTTTTCCGGCAACCCCGTTTTCATTTCCGATATATGTTTTTCCTGACCGCATTCCTCTAAAAGGAGAGAAAGGATTCCGCAATCGCCTGCATGGTTTCCCACTTTTTCTCCATATCAGCCACCAGCTTCAACTGTGTCCGGCACCGGTCCAGGTTGTGTTCCGGACGATGGATCTTGAAATACACATCCCCCTGGAGATAATCAGCCAGGAAGCGCATCCCGCACTCGTAGGTCATGGTCTTTGCCCCCATAGGAAGCAGTGCGATCTCCCGTTGGGTCAGCTTTCCTCCGCAGCCCTCCAAAAAGCCCTTTGTATAGATTTCAAAAAGCTCCATATCACAGCTTATCTTACTTAAATCCTTCTCATCCTCCGCCCCGGTGCTGGCGCCGAAGCGGATGGAATCTCCAAAATCATTCATCGCCAGTCCAGGCATCACCGTGTCCAGATCAATGACACAGATGCCCTTTCGGGTTTTATTGTCTATCATGATGTTGTTCAGCTTCGTATCATTGTGGGTAACTCGCAGGGGGACCTCCTTTTTATCCAGGAGCCGGGCAAAACAGTTTGCCGTCTCCTCATGATCCAGCACGAACTGAATCTCCTCCCGGACCTGAGAAGCCCTCCCCATCACATCCTCCTCTACCGCTCGTTTAAATGCCGCAAAGCGGGCTCTTGTATCATGAAAACCCGGAATCGTCTCATGAAGCGTCTCTGTGGGGTACTCTGCCAGCAGGTTCTGAAATCTTCCGAAGGAATAAGCGCTTTCGTAGAAATCCCGGGGCGATTCCACCTTATCATAGCAGAAGGCATCCGTAATATAGATATAAGAGCGCCAGAAGCCGCCTTCCCCGTCCACATAATAGGCCTTCCCATCCAGCGCAGGAATCACGTTCAATGTTTCCCGCAAGGGATCGCCGCCATTTTCACGGATCTTCTGATTCAAGTATCTGGTCACATTCATGATATTCTCCATTACCTCTTCCGGTCTTGGAAACACATACCGGTTGATCTGCTGAAGAATCACTTTTTTGCTGCCTGCTTCTGTCTCAATCTGCAGAAGAAAGGTATCGTTAATGTGTCCGTTTCCATAGGAGCTGATCTCCGTTACCTTCCCCTCATACTGAAAATTCCCGGCTACTGCTTCCAGCCGTTCTCTTGTACACTCCGACATAATGCCGCCTCCCGCCTCATAGTTTATTCCCGCAAGCAATGAGCCAAGCACGGGCGCTTGCGCACGTATTTGGCGAATGCCACGAGGGTCGAATACCCCGCAGCTCTGCTGCGTTACAAGCTTGATGTCCCGTCAGCTTGCTGCGGGATATTTGACTTTCCTTCCCTGCGCCGCAGCAGACCGGTGCCTTTACCCATTCATGCCGCAATGCGCTCCCTGCGCTCAAAACAGCCAGAGAAATTCCGAAAGCTTTCTTATACTATACCACTTTATTTCATTTGCTTCCATATGAAGCGCAGATTGACCTGAGCTTACCGAATAGCCACCACTTCATAATCTCGTGCTTCTACTGCGTTTTTCAGGTCCTCATCCGCCACTTCGCTATTCAGCTTCACTACGGCGGTTCCCGCCTCATGGCTTACGACTGCCTCTTCTACCTGAGGCAGCTCCTCCAGGCATTTCTTTACTGTGGCGGAGCAGTGTCCGCACATCATTCCCTTGATTTCCATTGTCTTTTCCATCTTTTTCTTCTCCTTTTCTTTCTTCTTTTCAAACTGCTGCTCCGGCTTCGTTTCCTCCGGCAAAAGACCGGCTTCTTCCCCGGATTTTAAATTCCGCAAAGAATTTTTCAGCCTTCTGTCCCTGGCCGCATCATACATTTTGAAAAAGTTCAGACGCAGCGCATTGGTCACTACACAGAAGCTGGAAAGGCTCATGGCCGCCGCTCCGAACATGGGATTCAGCTTCCATCCGAAAATCGGAATCCACAGTCCTGCTGCCAGCGGAATCCCTATGATATTGTAAATAAACGCCCAGAACAGATTCTCATGGATATTCCGAAGCGTGGCACGGCTGAGACGGATGGCGGCCGGCACATCAGAAAGCCTGCTCTTCATCAGCACCACATCGGCCGCATCGATAGCAATATCCGTACCGGCTCCGATAGCAATACCGATATCGGCTCTGGTCAGTGCAGGCGCATCATTGATGCCGTCTCCCACCATGGCAACCTTTCCCTTTTCCTTCAGGGTACGGATGACGCTCTCTTTTCCGTCCGGCAGAACTCCGGCAATCACCTCATCCACGCCGGCCTGCTTTCCGATGGCCCTGGCGGTGCGCTCATTATCACCGGTAAGCATTACAACATGGATGCCCATATTCTGAAGCTCCTTCACCGCCTGAGCGCTGTCCTCCTTTATCACATCCGCCACTGCGATAATTCCGGTCAGCTTCCCGCCCCGGCTGAAAAACAGCGGGGTTTTTCCCTCCCGGGCCAGTTGGTCGGCCTTCTGTTTCATGGCGCCGTCCACTGCAGCCTTTGTGCTGATAAACTTGAGATTTCCGCCGCTGAGAGCCTCCCCCCTCAAAACTGCGGACAGCCCGTTTCCCGGCAGCGCCTGGAAATCTGTAACCTCCTCCAGAAGGACATTCTCCTCTTCCGCTTTTTCCAAGATCGCCCGGGCCAGCGGATGCTCACTCTTCTTTTCCAGTGCGTAAGCCATCCCAAGCAGCTCCGCCTCCGAAATGCCCTCCGCCGGTATCATATCCGTCACCTTCGGTTCGCCGCTGGTGATGGTTCCCGTCTTATCAAGCGCCACGATCTGCATCTTCCCGGTCTCCTCCAGAGAAACCGCCGTTTTAAACATAATGCCGTGCTTTGCGCCCATTCCATTACCCACCATGATAGCCACGGGGGTCGCCAGACCCAGTGCGCAGGGACAGCTAATCACCAGCACAGAAATGGCACGGGCCAGGGCAAAGCCCACGCTCTCGCCTGCCAGCAGCCAAATCACCAGCGTCGCCAGGGCAATCAGAATGACCACCGGAACAAACACTCCGGACACCTTATCCGCCACCTTGGCAATGGGCGCTTTGGTAGCTGCCGCATCGCTGACCATCCGGATAATCTGGGACAGGGTGGTGTCCTCGCCCACCCGGACCGCTTCACAGCGGATAAAACCGGACTGATTTATGGTGGCTGCGGAAACCTTATCTCCCGCCGCCTTATCCACCGGAATGCTCTCTCCGGTAAGCGCCGCTTCATTGACTGCGCTGCTGCCCTCCAGCACAATACCGTCCACCGGTATATTTTCTCCGGGCCGCACCACAAAAATGTCGCCCTTCTGCACCTGTTCAATGGGAACCTCGGTTTCTTTCCCGTCCTTTACCACTACCGCTGTCTTAGGCGCCAGCTTCATCAAACTTTTCAGCGCATCTGTGGTCTTTCCTTTTGAGCGGGCCTCCAGCATTTTTCCCACCGTAATCAGGGTCAGGATCATCGCTGCGGACTCAAAATAGAACTCATGCATATAAGTCATGACGCCCGCCATGTCTCCCCGTACCTGGGCATCTGTCATGGCAAACAATGCATAGACACTATAACCAAAGGATGCGCCCGCCCCCAGGGCCACCAGCGTATCCATATTGGGGGCTTTGTGAAGCAAGCCCTTTACACCGCTGATAAAAAATTTCTGATTAATCACCATAATAGCAATGGTTAGCAGCATCTGCAGCAGCCCCATAGCCACATGGTTATCGGCGAAGAAAGCCGGCAGGGGCCATCCCCACATCATATGCCCCATCGAAAAATACATAAGCACAAGCAGAAAGCCAAGCGAAGCAAACAGCCGTTTCTTTAACAGCGGCGTCTCCCTGTCTTTTAGAAGATCCTCCTCGCCGGCGCTGCCGGATGAGATTTTCCGTGCTTCCCCGTTTCCCTTTATCTGTGCTCCATATCCGGCGTTCTCCACTGCCGCAATGATTTCCTGTGCGGAGGCAGTTCCCTCCACTCCCATGGAATTGGTCAGCAAGCTGACCGAGCAGGAAGTCACTCCGGGAACTTTCGAAACCGCCTTCTCCACTCTGGCGCTGCAGGCGGCGCAGCTCATGCCGGTCACTGTATATTGCTCCATGCAAATTCCTCCTAGTATTCTTTCCTATTGTGTTCCCGTCCTGTTGTACAAAGCAGACCCGGATTTTCCTTCCCGACGGCGCAGAAAGCCCGGATTTGGCGAGGCATTCGCCTATTTCATCATTTTCTGGAGCACTGTCACCAGTTCATCCACCACCTCATCATTTCCCTTACGGATATTCTCCGCTACGCAGGTATGGATGTGATTTGATAACAGTACCTTATTAAAGCTATTCAAGGCTGCCGTCACAGCCGAAACCTGAATCAGGATATCCGTACAGTATGCATCATTTTCCACCATTTTCCGGATCCCCCGCACCTGCCCCTCGATCCTGCTCAGCCGGTTCAGAAGATCCTTATATTCCTTATCCGGCCGCTCCTTTGTTTTATGAGAACAGCATTCATAGTTTTCCACCGTTTCACCTCCTGATACATCAAATACCCCATCCGGGTATCTGTTGATCATTATATACCCTGCCGGGGTATATTGCAAGTGTTTTTTTTAAGCAGCACGGTCTTTTCTATATCAGAACAAAAGTGTACTTCGTACACTCCCGCGTTCCAATATTTCGACAGCACAGCTTTTGTTCCGTGCGCATAGCTGCGCATCAACGCACGAAGTGCTTTTTATGATATAGGAAAGTGCAGAGTTTCCTATATCATAAAAAAGACTGTGCCGGGGAAGCACAGTCTTTTTTTCTTGGAATTTTTCAGTTTTCAATGCTGTCATTTTAGTAGAACTGGTGATCTCCGATCTGCATTCCGGAACCGGAGCCTGCATTAAAATACAGGGCGGAGCCTACCGGATTTTCTCCGGCCAGAGCTGCAGAAGCCGCATCGTAGCAGGCGCTGGGGACGCCGTTTGCCAATTCGCTTGCCAGTGCACCGGAGGAAGCCGGTGTAAACTGTCCGCTCTGATAAATTACTTCGCTGATCGTATTCGGGAAGGAGGAGCTGGCTACACGGTTCATAACCACGGCGCCTACCGCCACCATTCCTTCGTAGCTCTGATTGCCTGCCTCACAGTAAATGATCGCAGCCATCAGATCCAGATCACCGGAGCTTACAGAAGAGCCGCTGTCGTCTGAGCTAGTCTCCTCCGTGTAATCGGAAGCCGCATCCTGCGTATCCTCATAGCCACTGTCCGTTCCGTCCGCAGAGTCATCATAAACGGTATCGTCCGTATAATCTTCCGCATTTGCGTAATCCGAATCTGTATACTCTTCCGCATCATCTACGGTTTCCACATCCTCTGTATCATCGTAGGAGTCCTCCGTGCCGGCATCGGTGGTATCATCCGTATATACCTCATCCGATCCGTCCTCGGTATAGCTTCCGTCATCATTCGCATCGTCATAGGAATCATCGGTGTAATCGGTGCCGTCCGTATCACTGCCGTCATCCGTGTAGCTTCCGTCATCCGTATCACTGCCCTCGTCTGAATAGCTGCCGTCATCCGTATAATCGCCGCCGTCGGTGTAATCCTGGCCGTCCTCATAGGTACCGTCTCCGGCATCGCTTCCATCATCGTAGGAGGTGTCGTAATCTTCTTCGTAAGATGCATCCTCTGCATCGGATCCGGCCTGGGAAACTCCATCCAGCGGAACCGCTTCGTCCACCAGCATCACCCGCTTCACATCCTCTTCTGATACATAGGCAAGCTGGTCTGCCCCGACCTGTACTCCGATCCAATGACCCTCATCGCTCACCACCTGGAAGGTCTGTCCGTCATTTACTGATGCAAGAATCGGTGCATTCGCATCCGCATATTCAAATACCTTTACATCATCCCAGGATGCCTGTACGCCTTCCACGCCATAATAATCCGCCAGTCCTTTCGCTTCGGCGCCATACATCAGATAGTCATTCCGGACATATCCGATTACATCACCGGACTTTACCTCTGTCCACTTTTCGCCCTTGTTCAGAACCTCTACCGCACCGCCCCGGTACAGACAGGCAACCACCTGGCCGTCCTCATCGGCTGCAGAACGAATATTCACACCGGTATTTACCGTATCATCATTCGTCATAGCAATGCTGTCCCACACAGACTCAGCGCCCTTTGACATATCAATACTGAAAGCCTTGTCGTTGGAAGCCATTGCAGCCGTGCCAGCAGTAAGAGAAACTGTCATCATCGCTGCAGTGCAAACCGCAAATTGCTTTCTCATCTTCATATCCTAACCTCCCTTATGTAAAAATAAATCGATACTTTTATGAACACTTTTTACTTCTTTCGTCATTTTGTTACAAATTTGTTAAATCATATTACGGACTTATTGTAATTCATAGAAGGAGAAATGTCAAGCCCTAGTTTTCAACAGTCCTGCAACGTTTTCCGGCAGCCGGCAGGAACTCTGTCCGGTTGCGCCTGCCGGGAAAAAATGATATGATGAATTATCTGCAGGGGACCGTCCCTGGAAAATAAGGAGAAAAATATGATTACCAGTTCATCCAACAGCCAGATTAAGAATATGATCCAGTTAAAAAAGAAAGCAAAAGAACGCAGCCTCCAGGATGTATTTCTGGTGGAGGGCGTGAAGATGTTTTGTGAAGCTCCAAAGGAACGGGTCTGTAAGGTTTACGCCTCTGCCGGGTTTTGCCAGAAAAAGGAACACCTGGAGCTTCTGCAGGGATACGATTATGAGATTGTTTCCGATGCGGTATTTGACAGTATCAGCGATACCAGGACACCCCAGGGCATTATCTGTCTGGTGCGCCAGTTTCATTATAAGCCCGAAGATGTGACGGCGGCTCCCGGCGGCCGGGCGCCCTTGTGCATGGTACTGGAAAATCTTCAGGATCCCGGAAATATGGGCACCATTTTCCGTACCGCCGAGGGAGCCGGAGTTACCGGCATCCTGCTTGGCAGCACCTGCGTGGATCTCTATAATCCCAAGGTGATACGCTCCACCATGGGTTCTGTTTACCGTATGCCCTTTTTCTATACCGAAGATCTTCACCAGACGCTGCGGGGCTGGAAAAGGGACGGAATCACGCTGTATGCAGCCCACCTGAAGGGAAAAAACAGCTACGATAAAGAGGATTACCGGAGCCCCTCCGCCTTTCTCATCGGAAACGAGAGCCAGGGGCTCACCGAAGAGACTGCGGCCCTGGCGGATCGCTATATCCGAATTCCCATGAGCGGCCGGGTAGAATCACTGAACGCCGCCGTTGCCTCCGCAATTCTTATGTACGAAGCAAAACGGCAGCGTTCCTGATTCCGGAAAACCGTTCCGTTCCTATTCAATTCTGTACAGACGTCTGTTCACGCTCATAAAAAACGGAGCTGCCGCAAAATCGAAAAGCAAAAGGATCTGTATCCAGGGTGTTTGTATCACTGAGACAAATGTCCGAAGCATGGCGGACGAAGTCCGACATGGGCGGACAGATGTCAGGAAGTGCTCACAAACACCGGATACAGATCCTTGCAAATGAAATTTTGAGGCAGCGGCATTCGCCAAATACGTGCGCAAGCGCCCGTGCTTGGCTCATTGCTCGCGGGAATAAATTACCTTAGATGCTCAGCGCCTTGCTGACTCTGACCATGTAATCCGGCAGATTTTTCTGCATCGCCAGCGCCTCATCGATATCAAAATCCACATACTCTCCATTCCGGTAGCCCACCACACGGTTGGACTTGCCTTCCGCCAGCAGATCTGCCGCATAAGCGCCCATCATGGATGCGTAAACACGGTCCTTGCAGGTAGGACTTCCGCCCCGCTGCATGTGTCCCAGGATCGTAGCTCTTGTCTCTACGCCGGTAGCCGCCTCAATACGTCTGGCCATGCTGCTGGAATGTCCGATGCCCTCCGCATTGATAATAATGTGATGCTTCTTGCCCCGTTTTCTGTTTCCGATAATATTATTAATCAGCTTCTGCTCGTCATAATCATACAGCTCCGGAAGCAGAATGTCCTCCGCACCGTTGGCAATGCCGCACCACAGCGCAATATATCCGGCATTTCTTCCCATAACCTCAATAATACTGCAGCGCTCGTGAGAGGTGGAGGTATCTCTTACCTTATCAATGGCCTCCATTGCCGTATTCACCGCCGTATCAAAGCCAATGGTATACTCGGTACAGGCAATGTCCAGATCGATGGTTCCGGGAACGCCGATCGTATTAATGCCCCGGGCCGCCAGCTTTTGCGCGCCCGCAAAGGAACCGTCTCCGCCGATTACCACCAGGCCCTCGATTCCGTGCTTGCGGCAAATCTCCGCTCCCAAATTCTGACCTTCCTCTGTACGGAATTCAGAGCACCGGGCTGTGTACAGCAGTGTGCCGCCCTTGGAGATCGTATCGGCCACATCCCTTGCCGTCAGATCCACGATTTCTTCATTCAACAGGCCCTTGTAGCCCTGATAAATTCCTTTTACATTCATTCCCAGTCCGATTGCCTTACGAACCACCGCGCGAATAGCGGCATTCATGCCCGGCGCATCGCCGCCGCTGGTCAGTACGCCTATTGTTTTAATTTTCGCAGCCATTTTTCTTCCTCCTGTCAAGTCAGAAATCTCTTCATCCATCCTATATTGCAATCATTCTAATCTATTTTTTCCCATTTGTAAAGCATCAGTCTCTTCCCCTTCGTTCCGCCAGCTTTACATTTTCCTGTCCAAAAACCTGTTCCAGCTTTTTCAGCAGCTCCCCGGAGGCCTGCACACTGTAGCGGGCCCCCAAACGTTTTACTGCCCTGGGATTTTTTACATAAATTACAATCTGGTCTTTTCCGTCGCTGGAGCGAATGATCTGATAAAGCTCCTGCTCCTTCCTTGCGAACTCCTCTTTCGTTTCGAACTGAATCCAGATATCTCTGGGCACTTCCTCAAAAGCCCAGATTTTTTCACAAATCAGCTTGCTGGCCTTATCATCCTCCGCCGATACCCGGCCCTGCACAAACAGCTTGGCATCCTCCTGGATAAGCTGATGATATTTCTCATAATCTCTGGGAAAGACCAGTACCTCCACCGTACCCACCAGATCCTCCAGAGTAAAAAAGGCCATAGTCTTGTTGGTCTTTGTATATTTTATGGTCTTTCCTTCTACGATGCCTCCGATAACCGTCTTAATCCCGTCTGCGATTCTGGAATGCCCCGTTTCTTCATCCAGGGCAAAGTCAGAGGATACTGCAGAAATATTTTTCCGCCACAGGCTTTCATACTCCTCCAGCGGATGCCCGCTGGCATAGATTCCCAAGACCTCCTTTTCAAAAACCAGAAGCTGCTCCTTTTCATATTCCCCCACATCCGGCATCCGGATGGAATATTCCTGCTTTTCTTCCTCTCCCATCAGATCAAACAGAGACATCTGACCCGAAATAGAAGCCTTCTTTTCCTGGGCCACGCTGTCCATCACCTGCACGTAGACCATCATAAGCTGTTTTCTGGTTCCGCCCAGCCCGTCCATAGCTCCGGCCTTGATAAAGCTTTCCACGGTACGTTTATTGACCTCTCTTCCGGAGAGCCGTTCTATAAAGTTGCGCAGATCCGTAAATCTGCCGCCCCGCTTTCGTTCCTCCAAAATCGCTTCGATCACCGGCCTTCCTACGCTCTTAATTGCAGACAGGCCATAACGGATCCTGCCATTTTTGACGGAAAATCCGCTTTCCCCTTCATTGATGTCCGGCGGAAGAATCGGGATCCTCATCTGGCGGCAGCTCATAATGTATTCGGCCACCTTCCCGGGATTGTCGATCACGGAAGTCATCAGCGCCGCCATATATTCCACCGGATAATAGTATTTCAGCCAGGCCGTCTGATAAGACACCACCGCATAGGCCGCCGCATGGGATTTGTTGAACGCATACTTGGCAAAATCCGTCATCTCATCATAGATCTTATTCGCCACCTGCTCGCTGATCCCGTTGGCAATACAGCCCGGAACGCCTTCCTCCCGGTTTCCATAGACGAAGTTCTGCCGCTCCTTCGCCATCACCGCCGCCTTTTTCTTAGACATGGCACGGCGCACCAGATCGCTCCGGCCCAGAGTATAGCCGCCCAGATCCCGCACGATCTGCATCACCTGCTCCTGATATACAATGCAGCCATACGTGGGCTCAAGGATCGGTTTTAGCTGCGGGCAGTCATAAGCAATGGTGTCCGGATTATTTTTTCCCCGGATATACTGCGGAATAAAATCCATGGGGCCGGGACGGTACAGCGAAATACCGGCGATCACATCCTCCAGGCTCTGAGGCTTCAGTTCCTTCATAAAGCTCTTCATCCCGGCGCTTTCCAACTGGAACACCCCGTCCGTCCTTCCGGTTCCCAGGGAAGCCAATACCGCCTTATCATCATAATTGATCTGATCCATATCTATGCTTTGTCCGCTGCCGCTTTGCGCCATCCGCACCGCATTCTGTATCACCGTCAGGGTTCTCAGGCCCAGGAAGTCCATCTTCAGCAATCCCAGCTCCTCCAGCGTGGTCATGGTAAACTGGGTCGTGATCGTCCCGTCAGAGGCTCTGGAAAGGGGCACATACTCATCCACGGATTTCTGGCTGATCACCACCCCGGCCGCATGCATGGAGGTATGCCTGGGCAGTCCCTCCAGCCGTCTCGCCATATCGATCAGCGTATGAATCTGCTCATCCGTATCGTACATGGTCTTTAGCTCCTGGCTCATCTTCAATGCCTTATCGATGGTGATATTCAGCTCCATAGGCACCATCTTTGCAATGGTATCGCACAGAGCATAGGGCAGGTCCATTACTCTTCCTACGTCCCGGATCACGCCTCTGGCAGCCAGCGTACCAAAGGTAACAATCTGCACCACCCGGTCTTTCCCGTATTTTCGCACCACGTAGTCGATTACCTCCTGCCTCCGTTCGAAGCAGAAGTCCACGTCAATATCCGGCATGGATACACGCTCCGGGTTCAGGAAACGCTCAAACAGCAGATTATAGCGGATCGGATCCAGCTTCGTAATTCCCAGGCTATAGGCTACCAGGCTTCCGGCCGCAGATCCGCGGCCCGGGCCCACCATAATATCATGCTCCCTGGCATAGCGGATAAAGTCCCAGACGATCAGGAAGTAATCCACATAGCCCATGGTTTTGATAACCCCCAGCTCGTAATCCAGACGTTCCTTTAATTCCTCCGTGACCGGCTGATACCGCTCCTCCAGCCCGTCCCGGCACAGTTTATTCAAATATTCCCAGGAGGTATAGCCCTCCGGCACATCAAACTTCGGCAGCTTTGTCACGCCAAACTCAATCTCCACATGGCAGCGCTCTGCGATTTTATGCGTGTTCTCCAAAGCCTCCGGCGCATAGGGAAACAGCTCGGCCATCTCCTGCTGCGATTTCACATAATACTGGCCGCCTTCATAGCGCATACGGTCCTCGTCCGCCAGCTTCTTTCCGGTCTGGATGCAAAGCAGAATATCGTGAGCCGCAGCATCCTCTGCCATGGTATAATGCACATCATTGGTGGCCACCAGATCAATCCCCAGCTCCCGGCTCATACGCATAAGCTGCTGATTTACCAGCTTTTGCTCCGGAATGCCATGATCCTGCAGCTCCAGGAAAAAATTCCCTTTTCCGAAGATTCTTTCATATTTTAATGCGGCCATTCTGGCTTCCTCGTAAAATCCCCGCACCAGATTGCGCTGCACCTCACCTGCCAGGCAGGCGCTCAGGGCAATAATTCCCTCATGGTACTGCTCCAGTATTTCCATATCCACACGGGGCTTATAATAAAACCCATCCACAAATCCTTTGGATACCAGCTTCATCAGATTTGCATAGCCTGTGTTATTTTCCGCCAGCAGCACAAGATGATAATACCGGTCATCGCTGGTTCCCTTTCCTGCTTCCCGGTCAAACCGGGATCCCGGCGCCACATACACCTCACAGCCCAAAATCGGGTTGATCCCCGCCTCTTTGGCCGCCCGGTAGAAATCAATGACGCCGTACATCACACCATGATCCGTGATGGCCGCACTGTCCATCCCCAGCTCCTTTACCCTGGCTACATATTCCTTTATCTTATTTGACCCATCCAAGAGACTATACTCTGTATGAACGTGTAAATGTGTAAAATTCAAGATACTTTCCCCCAGCTTTCCAATCCAGTCTTTGACTGTCATTCGCGCCCCGTGCGCGGTTACACCCAGGGCCCCGTCTCTTTTTCCCCGCTCTTTTTCACAAAAAGTATTCCACGGCCACCATGTAGGCTGCCGCCAGTACCACTGCCAAAACCAGCGCCGGTGTCCATACACGGCCCCCTCTGCCCGCCTTGCGATCCTCACGAAGCAGCACCTGCTTCATATGCTCTGTCCGCCCGCAATGCCGGACAAGCCATACAAAAACACAAACCGCCAATGCCCCGCACACCACGGCAATCACGGTATAGGCCGTCAGGCTCCGGAGAATATCCTGGCGGCTGATGATTTCGGCTGCCTGGGATAATTCCTCCTCATCCGCCATCTGACCGGACACTGCCAGGGCCAGCACGGTACTGCAGTTTACAATAAAATGCGGAATCATGGATGCCGTTACGCTCCCTGCCGCCTCCACCAGCAGGGCAAAAACGACGCCCAGAACAAAGGCATAAATAAACTGGTTAATATTCATATGCAGCAGTCCAAAGCAAAGGCCGCTGACCAGCGCCCCTTTTAAAATCCCTGCCGGACGGATGCCGTGAAAATAGATTCCGCGAAACATAAATTCCTCCGCCGCCGCAGGCAGGATTGCAATATAAAAAAGATTCTGCCAAAAAGAATTGTCCCCCACCCCGGAAAGATTTCCCGCCACATGGTTTGCAGAAAACAGCATGGAAAACAAATTAAGCCATGTGACCACCGGCAGAAGCAATATGCCAAACAAAATCAGCATCAAAACTGCCGATACCGGCAGAAGTCTTACCTGAAGCTGATTCAGGATCTGTCCCCGTGTACTCAGGATATAAATCAGCACAGGAACCAGATAAATAAATTCGCTCAGCGCCAGACTCTGATATAACGTCAGCTCCGTAAAAAAAATCCCCAGAAGATACGGCGCTGCCAGCGCAGTTAAAATCATTCCAAGATAAAGCCTGTTCATTCCTTTTGCTCTGTTCATTGTCCTATCCATTCCTTTGCAGGAAAAGCTTTATTTCCAAATCCTCCCCGCAAATGTTCCTTTTTCTTTATTATGTCCAAAATTCCGCATCCCTTGCCTGCAGCCGATACAAAGCCTGATGGTATTATACCATCATTTTCCTGTTTGTGGAATAAAAACAAAGGGCCGTTCTGAATTGCGTGTTCAGAACAGCCCCTTTGTTTTGGTTCTATCTTAATTGTTCATCATAAAGGCGATCAGCCTGTCAATATCCTCTTTTTCGTATGCAAGGATCTCCAGCTCCGGGATCTCGCCGTTGGAAAAAATGTTTGCCATGGAAACATACTGGCTCAGCTTGGATTTCAGGTTCAGTCTGTCGCCTTCTCCTGTTACCAGCTCCACCTTGCCTTTGCACTCATCGATTACCTTGAAGAATTTGTCAATATTTGTAATGTTCTGTACCTTCATCTCTTATTCTCCTTTCACTTCTCTCATCTATTTTCCATTCACGCCTACAATATAAGCTGTATTTTTCCAGAAATCAAGAGGAGAATTTATTTTCGGAGTTATTGTTATTATGCATAAATTTCCAGTTCATTTTTTGTGCATTTTTACCATCATTTTGTTTCCATACGCTCTTTTCCCAGAATCCGATTCTCAGTAATCTCAATCTCTCCCTGCTTCAGCAGCCGTCCTACCGCCCGTTTGAAAGCATTTTTACTCAGTCCGAATTCCCGCTGGATGATCTCCGGGGATACCTTATCGTTAAAGGGAAGCACGCCGTCAAATTCGGCAATTACCCTTTTGACCAGCTCCACATCCTTGTCGATCTGCAGATAGGCTTTCTCCCGAACGCTTAGATTCAGCTTTCCGTCCTCTTTTACACGGGTCACTCTGGCCTCGATCACATCGCCGATGGAAAATTGTCCGGCAGCCTCCTGCTTCGGTATCAATGCGGAATAGAGGTCATCTACCGCCACAAACACGCCGAAATTATCACTTGTTTCGTAGATCCGCCCCTTCACCTGATCCCCCGCCTGATAAGGAGAATCCTTCCGCAGATAGGGATACACATTCATAGTGGCGCACAGACGCTGGCTCTTGTCGATGTAGAGCGCTGCCAGGCATTCTTCCCCTTCCCTTACCTTTCTCGTCTGTTCCCGAAAGGGAAGCAGAAGATCCTTCTCCAGTCCCCATTCCAGAAATGCACCGATTTTTCCCACTTCCTTCACCTTCAGAAGGCCGATCCGGCCCAGTGTCAGTCCCGGAGTGCGCATCGTAGCAATCAGCCGGTCTCTGGAATCCTTATACAGAAAGACCCTTTCCATATCCCCCACCTGTGCCTCCTGCGGCACTTCCTTCTGGGGGAGCAAAACCTGCTGCTCTGCCTGTCCGTCCTGCAGATATACGCCAAACGCCACCTTTTTTACGATCTTCAATTCCTGCCATTCACCTAATTTTAACATGATCTTCTCCCGGATTTTTCCATGCTCTGCAGCCGTCCAGTTCCTTCACAGCCGCCCTTATCTTTCTGCTGCCTTTCCTTTTACACTTCTCCTGTCCGAAGCAAAAAATCTCTTTTTCTCTGCTTCTCAACGTTTCACTCTGACAGGAATTCCACCACTGAATACGGCTTTCCTGCCGTATCGCACAACTGTACTGTCACCTGATTTTCCAGGCGGCTTACCACGGGCGTCACCTCATCGTGCAGCCTCGCCTGCATCCTGTAGTCTGCCCGCATCTGGCGGATTCGAAATCCCTCCGGCAGATATTCCTGCGCCCAGGTAATATACTGCCCGTTATTGACATGATGATTTGTATCCAGATGCTGTTTTCCGATCAGGAAGGCTTCCTCCGGAAGCCCCCCTTCCGGGGCGCTGATTTTACGGGATGCATACTCCATCTCCAGCTTCGGTTCCTTCCCATAAAGATTTCCCATCTCCTGAGGGACACGGACCGGCCGCTGCTGCTGTGTGTCAAACAGTACCCATATACTATTGGCGCAGGCCGCCATTTCTCCGTTTCCGTCCAGCAGGGCGAAATTCCGCATTCCATAGAAGCTCTTAAAATCATACGCCCAGGTCTGGGAGGTCACCGGCTCACAAAGCCTGGGCAGCCGGCGGATGGCGATCTGCCAGGAGGATAAAATCCATGCCAGATGCCGCTCCTTTAAATAACGGATACCCACCTCCAAATGCTCCGACTGGAATGTGGATGTATCCTGAAAATAATTCACCAGACCATTCAATGTCAGTCTGGCATTCTCATCAACCTCGCTGTAGCGGATTCTTCCGCTGAATTCATACTTCATTCGTCTGCCTCACTGTCCTGCCTCTAATCTCCTTTGTCGCCTGCTTTGCAGAAATGACCCGCTCCTTCGTAATACAGCTTCGCAGTATCACCAAAGCAGCCTCGTGCTCGGCCGGGCCGGAGGTGGAGCCGCACAGATCTGTAATTACAGAACAGTCCACCAGGTCATTGTAGCAGTCAAACGCACTGTGGAGCACACAGCAGCCCGTATTCACGCCCAGGAAATAAACCTTTTGGATGCCCTGCTCCTGCACAAACCGCTTCATTTCTTCGTTCCAGCAGCTATATTTATCCTTATCAAACACACGCTGCAGGGACGGCCGGAGCGTGTCCAGCACCCGGGCATCCGCCGTTCCCTCCATACAGTCCTTCCAGCCCTCAAAAACATAGCAGGCCGTATGCTCATTGTTTACGTATCTTGTCCCAACAATGCAGGCATCCGCCCCCTTTATGCTTTCCAGAAAGTCCAGGATTTTCCGGTCGATCCCTTCCGTATATTCATTCACAAATCCCTGCTGCATATCAATCACTGCAATCATAACCCTGCTCATAGCGTTCTCCTTTCGCTGCCGCTCCCAACTATTATAACCTTATCTTTTCCATTCCACAACCGAAACCGTCACTTGTTCTTACGGGGCTGAACTGTTACGTACCGGTTCCTCCTAGATCAAATGGAAATTCTTCCATTTTCCGCTCCGGAACCGCAGAATGTAACAAACGGAACGAAAGATCCAGTCAATCACCATGGCGATCCACACACCGATCGCCCCCATTCCGCAATAAATGCCCAGGATCACGCTGAAAGCGATCCGGAAAACGATCATGGAGCATACGGAGATACACATGGTATATTTTATATCCCCGGCTGCCCGAAGCGAATAGGACAGGGTAAAGGATACTGGCCAGAGGAACATCGCCAGACCATTATGCATCCCTACCAAAATCAGCGAAAGCCGTCTGGCCTCCGGCGAAAGCGTGTAAAGATTCAGAATCGGATTTAAAAGCAGAAGAATGGTGATACAGGTAATCCCAACGATCCCGTAGGTGATCTTTATCAGCCGCTTTGTATAATCCACCGCCTGCTTTGTATCACCCGCCCCGACACACTGGCCCACCACTGTAATCATAGCCAGGTTCATGGCATTGCCTCCCAGGATGCCCATTCCATCCAGGCTGTTTGCCACAGCATTGGCCGCAATCTGGGCAGTGCCGAAAACCGCAATGATACTGACTACCACCACACGGCCGCCCTGAAAAATACCGCTTTCCACACCGTTTGGCAGCGCAATTTTCAGGACTCTCTTTATCATACTTCCATTCCAGTGAAATACGGTGCCAGCCTCTATATGTACCTCATTCTTTTTTCTGCAGACCAGAATGGTCTGTGCCACGCAGGCTGCCGCCCTGGCCGCCAGTGTGGCGATGGCAGCGCCGGCCACGCCCATCCCGCAGCCAAAAATCAGAATGCTGTTTCCAATGATATTGATCACATTCATACCTGCGGAAATATACATGGGAACTCTGGAGTTTCCCATGGAACGGTAGATCGCCGCACCGGAATTATACACTGCCAGAAACGGATAGGAATAAGCGGAAAGGATCAGATAGGTAAGGGCGCTTTCCATTACTTCCGGCTCAATCGATCCAAACAGCAGCCGCAGCATATGCTCCCGGAAAAGCAGGGCTGCCGCCATGATCCCCAGAGAAATCAGGGCCGTCACCAGAATAAGCTGCCCCGCTCCCTCACAAGCCCCTTTCCGGTTCTTGCTGCCCAGGTATTGGGAAATAATCACCGCCCCTCCCGTAGAGATTGCGGCAAAAATGCTGATCAGCAGGTTATTAATCATATCCACCAAGGATACGCCGGAGATCGCCGCCTCCCCCGCATAGGAAATCATCATGGTATCTGCAATTCCCACCGTCATGGCCAAAAGCTGCTCGATCACCAGCGGAATAATCAGCGCCCGCAGGGCTTTCCTGGAAAACATTTCATTCATCGTTTTTCTCTCTCCCAAAACTTTCATGCCCCTCAATCCTGAGGGGAGAAGGCATTTTTTGCGCCGGATGCAAGTTGCGCAGCAATAAATTACCTTATGCATCCGTGCACATCACCGCACAAAAAAGGGGCTGTTGCAAAATCGAATTTGCGACGGCACCCTTAAATAATACAAAACTAATAGCTTCTGCGCAGATACCCTTTTCTGCAATGAGCAGCCTCATCCTGGAATACAGATTCACAGAACATCTGCAGCGCCACGCTCATCAGCACACCCAGAGATACGTCCACCACCGAGTGCTGCTTTAAGAACATGGTAGATAAGATAATCGAGATCGTAAGGACACCCGCAAAGGCCCGGACCCCTCTCTTCTTTTTTAGCTGCGGACTGCCATTTATGGCATAAAAGAGCGCCAGCGAATTAAATACATGGATGCTGGGAAGGATATTCGTAGGAGTATCCACTGCGTACAGCATTTTTACCATCTGAGTAAAAATATTGTGATTGGCGAATACCTCCGGACGCAGGTCCTGCTTATTCGGATAAATGCAGCTTACCAGCAGGAAGATCGTCATACCCAGCGCCAGTACGGATACAAGCTGATAATACTCTCTCCGATTTTCACACCGGAAAATAAACCAACAGACCCCCCATACCATATAAACAAACCAGAGCAGATACGGAATAATGAAATATTCACAAAACGGAATCTGATCATCCAGCCAGCTATGTATCACATGATAATGCCGATGTCCCGCCTGCTCCAGAATCGTAAAACCGATCAAATAAAAAATCATGTAAAATATAATCCAGAAGCTATGCCTATACTTTCCAAAAACGTTCTTTATCTTTTCCATGCCATCTCCCCATTTTCAAAGCCCGCCCTGTTCCCCCGCAGGGCAGGAAAAACTGCTGCCGGATCTAACCGGCCGCCTCCTGTTTTATGGATCTATTTATTACAACGATTTATTTTAGCACTTTCCTTCATATTTTCAATTAGCATAATTCCGAATTTTTCCGGCTATTTCCCTTTAAATTTATATAACAGTTCAAATACCTTCCCTGCCCCATACAGAAATCCCTTTCAAAACTGCTTCCATGCCGGGATTTTACTGCGTATTTTCCTGGATGCGGCTTTCCTCCTTCGGTTCCCCGGACGGTTCCGTTCCTTCTACCCGATGGAAGATCTCCATAAATTCCTTGCCGGTAATGGTTTCCCGCTCGATCAGGAAGGCAGCAATCTGATCCAGTGTGCTTCTGTGCTCGTTCAGCAGGCGTTTGGCCTCCTCATAGGATTCCTTCAGGACACGCATTACTTCCTTATCCACCTCTGCCGCTGTGACATCGCTGCAGTTCAGTACAGTACGGCCATTATCCAGATACTGGTTTGCCGCGCTCTCCAGGCCCATCAGACCAAACTTCTCCGACATGCCATACTGCGTAATCATGGCCCGGGCCACCTTGGTCGCCTTCTCAATATCATTTGCAGCTCCTGTCGTTACCGTATCGAACACAATCTCTTCTGCCGCACGGCCTCCTACGAATTCCACCAGCATCGCCCGGATCTCCCGCTCCGTATTCAGGAACTTTTCCTCCTCCGGCACGTTCATCACATAGCCCAGGGCTCCCATCGTACGGGGCACGATGGTAATCTTCTGCACCGGCTCGGAATCCTTCTGCAGGGCACTTACCAGCGCATGTCCCACCTCATGATAGGATACGATACGCCGCTCCTCCTTGCTGAGAATACGGTCCTTCTTTTCTTTTCCCACCAGAACGATCTCCACCGCTTCAAACAGATCCGCCTGAGACACCACATTTCTGCCCTTCTTAACAGCCAGGATAGCGGCCTCGTTGATCATATTGGCCAAATCGGAGCCCACTGCTCCGGAGGTAGCCAGCGCAATGGCCTCCAGATCCACCGTCTCGTCCATGCGCACGTTTTTCGCATGAACCTTCAGTACATCTACACGGCCCTTCAGATCCGGCTTATCCACGATCACTCTCCGGTCGAAACGGCCCGGTCGCAGCAGCGCCTGATCCAGAACCTCCGGACGGTTGGTGGCAGCCAGGATCAGCAGACCCTTGGACGTATCAAACCCGTCCATTTCCGACAAAAGCTGATTCAGAGTCTGCTCCCGCTCGTCATTGCCGCCGAAATGATTGTCACGGCTCTTACCGATGGCATCAATCTCATCGATAAAAATAATGCAGGGTGCATTTTTCTTCGCCTCTTCAAACAGATCCCGGACACGGGACGCACCTACGCCCACAAACATCTCTACAAAATCGGAACCGGAAAGTGAAAAGAAGGGACATTTCGCCTCTCCTGCCACCGCCTTTGCCAGAAGGGTCTTTCCGGTACCGGGAGGGCCCACCAGTAAAGCGCCCTTCGGCAGCTTTGCGCCGATCTTCGTATATTTTCCGGGATTCTCCAGGAAATCCACCACCTCCTGCAGGGATTCCTTCGCTTCGTCCTGGCCGGCCACATCCTTAAAGGTAACACCGGTCTCCTTCTGGACATACACCTTGGCCTTGCTCTTTCCCACACCCATCATGCCTCCGCCGGAGGACATTTTGCGCATTACCACTCCCAGCAGAATCCAGATCAGAATCAGGGGTGCAAAGGACAGCACCACATTTAGAATTAGATTCGTAGTCGTATCCGGTATTTTTTCGGAAAACTTGACGCCCGCATCATCCAGGCGTTTTACCAGATCCGGATCCTCCATCCTTCCGGCATAGCCCGTATAATAGGAAATCTCCACTCCGCTGGTGGCAAATGGCTGACTCTTGGGAATAATGGTCAGCTTATCATTCTCAAATACCACCTTATCCACCAGGCCTTTGTCCACCATCGCCAGGAATTCATCATAGGTAATCTCCTGAGAGGTGGTATCCTTTATCATATTGTTAAAAAAGCTCATAAGCACCAGCGTCACCAGCGTCACCACAATAAAAATCATAATTGTGGAATGATTTTTATTTCCTCCTGGTCCTCTGTTTCCATTCGGATCGCCACCAGGCCCATTATTTCTCTGATTGTTGTCCATTTTTTCCTCCTCATACATAAGTCGGTTCTCCAACTATGTCTTATTATTATAAATATACGTTTTCCATAAATCAATACTTCAAAAAAAAATAAATATAAATGTTTTCTTAAATTCTGCGATTTAGACGTAGATTTCTTACGGCATTGGATGTATAATATCATAATTATTGTAAAAAGAGAAACCGTTAGGACACAAGATTTGATGTTTTCGAAGGAGGAAAGTATGCCAGTAAAATACGTTTTCGTAACAGGCGGCGTGGTTTCAGGTCTTGGCAAGGGAATCACCGCAGCTTCCCTGGGCCGTCTTTTAAAAGCCCGCGGCTACAAAGTGACCATGCAGAAATTTGACCCCTACATTAACATTGACCCGGGAACTATGAATCCGATCCAGCACGGAGAAGTTTTCGTTACGGATGACGGTGCGGAAACAGACCTGGATCTGGGCCATTACGAACGCTTTATTGATGAAAGCCTGACAAAAAATTCCAATGTCACCACCGGAAAAATTTACTGGTCCGTTCTGCACAAGGAGCGCCGGGGAGATTACGGCGGCGGTACGGTGCAGGTGATTCCTCATATTACAAATGAAATTAAGAGCCGTTTCCACCGGGATTTCACTTCCAATGACACCAGCATTGCCATTATTGAGGTGGGAGGCACCGTAGGCGATATCGAAAGTCAGCCCTTCCTGGAGGCGATCCGTCAGTTCCAGCACGAGATCGGCCATGAAAATGCAATTTTAATACACGTTACCCTGATCCCTTACCTGAAGGCCTCCGGCGAAATGAAAACGAAGCCCACCCAGGCCAGCGTAAAGGAGCTGCAGGGTATGGGAATCCAGCCGGATATTATCGTCTGCCGTTCGGAATATCCCCTGGGCCAACAGCTAAAGGATAAGATCGCCCTTTTCTGTAATGTTCCCAGCAATCATGTTCTGCAGAATCTGGATGTGGAATACCTGTATGAAGCCCCCCTGGCCATGGAAAAGGAAAATCTGGCCCAGGTAGCCTGCGAATGTCTCCATCTGGACTGCCCGGAACCCGACTTAAACGATTGGGAATCGATGGTGGAGGCTTTGCGCAATCCCACCAAGGATGTGACCATCGCCCTGGTAGGAAAATATACCCAGCTGCACGATGCTTATATCAGCGTGGTAGAAGCCTTAAAGCATGGCGGCATTGCGGCGCGGGCCACTGTTCATATTAAATGGATCGACTCCGAAATCTTAAACGAAGAAAATGTGCGGGAACAGCTCTCAGAGGTGGACGGTATCCTGGTGCCCGGCGGCTTTGGAGACCGTGGTATTGATGGAATGATCGTAGCCATCCGCTACGCAAGAGAACATCAGATTCCCTTCCTGGGACTTTGCCTGGGTATGCAGCTTTGCATTGTAGAATATGCAAGACACGTGGTGGGCTACGCAGACGCTCACAGCATTGAGCTGGATCCCCAGACTACCCATCCGGTCATTGCCCTGATGCCCGACCAGAACGGGGTGGAGGATATCGGCGGAACCCTTCGTCTGGGCTCCTATCCCTGTATTCTGGACCAGACCACAAAAGCCTGCCAGTTATACGGCACCGATCAGATTCATGAGCGCCACAGACACCGTTATGAGGTAAACAATGACTTCCGCAAAGCCCTGACCGAGCATGGCCTGACCCTCTCCGGCCTTTCTCCGGACGGACGTATCGTGGAAATGATCGAGCTGAAGGAGCATCCCTTCTACATTGGAACGCAAGCTCATCCGGAGCTGAAGTCCCGTCCCAACCGTCCGCACCCGCTGTTTCGCGGTTTCGTAGAAGCAGCCTTGGCACATAAGGATACGAAATAGTAAAAAGGGGCTGTCGCATTCGTGCGACAGCCCCATCATTTAACGATTTTTTAAGTTCATTCCATTTTCCGTACCGGCCTGACAAATTTCCAGAACCGTTCCGGATCGTGATAAAAGTAAAACACTCTGCCGGGAGTGGTATCAAGACAATACCCGGTTGACGCATAGTCAAAGGCCTTCATGGCCGCTTCTATCTTCTCTTCCACACTCTGATTTTCTTTCTCGTAGTCGAAGGGGCCGTGCTCAAAAACGATGTATTCCGCTTCCGGAACATCCATCAGAAGCATTTGGGAAGGCACATCGCCGTTATAATCTAACGGAAGCCGTACACCATAACATTCCGCCAGCGGAATCCCCCAACTGCATATTCTGCCTGACGGATCATTGAGATAAGCCATGATCTGACCGCTTCCACTATTTGCATCACTGCCTCCCATATCGTCCAATTTGTCTTTGATGTTGTCCAATAAACCGCAGATCGTCTCCCAATCCTGGCCCGGAATGAGACTTTGTTTCTGCCAGAAGTCCCAATATCCAATACTTTCATAGTTTCTAATATGCAAAAACTTGTGCGCCGGAATTGTCACAAAATATGTCTTGATATCTTTTGCTGTTCTCTCCATATCTCTTACTCCATTTTCCCTCATTTCGACTGTTCTGTCTTGTATTACTGCACAAATCCCCTAAATTTCAATCAGCTCATATTCCGAATTACCCAGCCCGATTTTTACCGCATGTTCAATGGCAGATTTCCAGTTCGTATCCGGGCCTACCGTAGTAAAATGGTCATGGTGGTCATGATGCGCCGCAATCTGCTCGCCTAACTGGCTGTTGGCAATCGGCGTCTGCGCATTGACCGCATCCACGCAGGCCATATCTAAGGCCACCGGGTCAAAGGATGCAAACATACCTACATTAGGGATGATAGCCGCATCATTCTCGGCATGGCAATCGCACTGAGGCGATACATCCACCACCATATTAATATGGAAATTCGGTCTGCCATCGCAGACTGCCATGCTGTATTCCGCAATCTTACAGTTTAAGATATCGTTGGACTCATCGGATGCAGCCAATACAGCGTCCTTGGGACAGACTCCGATACAGCGTCCGCAGCCCACACATTTGTTGTGGTCAATGCTGGCCTTGCGGTCTGTGATGGAGGGTGCGTCATGGGCACAGATCTTCTTACATTTTCCGCAGCCCACACACAGCTCCTGATTTACATGGGGCTTTCCTGCACTGTGCATTTCCATCTTTCCCGCCCTGGAGCCTCCGCCCATGCCCAAATTCTTCAATGCGCCGCCGAAGCCTGCGCACTCATGGCCCTTAAAATGGTTCAGGGAAATCACGATATCCGCATCCATCAAAGCCCGGCCGATCTTTGCTTCCTTCACATATTCGCCGTTGCGCACCGGAACCAGCTCTTCATCCGTCCCCTTCAGCCCATCTGCGATAATCACATGACAATCTGTGGAAAACGGAGAGAATCCGTTCTCATAGGCGGAATCCATATGGTCCAGCGCATTCTTTCTGCCGCCCACATACAGCGTATTACAGTCTGTCAGGAAGGGCTTTCCTCCCAGCTCTTTTACCACATCCACCACCGCTCTGGCATAATTCGGGCGCAGGAAAGCCAGATTGCCCGGTTCTCCAAAGTGAATCTTGATCGCCACAAACCGATTCTCAAAACCAATCTCACCAATGCCCGCTGTTTTGATCAGCCGCTTCAGCTTCTTGGGCAGCGTTTCCCCGTTTCGGGTACGCATATCGGTAAAGTAAACCTTGGATTTTTCCATTTTTCCTATCCTCCTTGTTCTCATTACGATATCTCTTCAGCCTGCCTGCGGCCTGCAGTGTAACCGCTTGAGGCTCATGTCCTATCTGATACCCCCGGGCCCCTGCAAAGCCCTTTCCTTTTGCTTCGCGTCATTCGCTCACGGGCTTCCCTTTATAAGATCTCATGCTTCAGGCGGACATAGTTTTCGATCAGCTTTACTGCGCCGTCGATTCCCAGGTCGCTGGTATCCACAGACAAATTATAGCTGGAGGCAGCGCCCCATTTCTTTTCTGTCTGGAAATTATAGAAGCTGGCACGTTTTTTATCCGCCCGAAGGATCATATCCTTCGCCTTCGCCTCCGAAAGCTGCTCATATTCCATGACTCTCTGAAGCCTGAACTCCAGGCTTGCATGGATAAACACGGAGGTGAGATGCTCACATTCCCGCAGAATATAGTCTGCACCTCTCCCCACGATCACACAGGAACCGCTCTCTCCCAATTTTCGGATCGTGTCAAACTGCGCCTGATAAACCTGCTGATTTAGCGATGCTCCCACATAGTTCATGGCCGGATACACATCTGTCACGATGGAATACAGCAGACTGCTGGTAGGTTTCTCATCATAATTCTCCAGAACCTTCTCACAGATTCCACTTTCTTCCGCTACAAGCTTTAACAGCTCCTTGTCGTAGAGTTTAATTCCCAGCTCCTTCGCCAATCTACGTCCTATCTCATGGCCTCCGCTTCCAAATTGTCTGCCAATGGTAATAATCATGTTCTCTGCCATAAGAATTCTCCTTTCTGCTACTGCCGTATTGGAATTATTTTAAAAATAATAACTAAACTTTCATGCCTGCTTCCTCATACCTGTTGTCGTCTCGAAAGCATAGCCGGAATGGCCTGCCGGCAGTCCATCTGTTTTTACTTTGAGACTGAATTTATACAATAAATTATACCATTCCTTTTTCAATTTTTCCAGAAATTTTTCCATTTTGCTTCCGAATGTGTTATACTTCTTATAACAGTTCCGCCGCTTTCCGGCCGGCGCACGGCTTCCGTCTCCGGACCGGACAGTTCCTGCCCGGAAGTAAAGGTGTGCTTCACAGCCTGAATTTTGCGGCGGCCACGGCAACAGCAATTACGAATTCGTATCAAATACAGAAAAAGGATGGATACTATTATGAATCACCAGGCACTTATAGACAGCGCACTGGAGCTGGGCTTTTCCGCCGCAGCGGTCATTCCCACCACAGAGATTATTTTCCGGCCGGAATTCCGGGTGTGCTGTGAGGACAACTCCTGCGGCATGTACGGCGTGAATTACGCCTGCCCGCCTGCCTGCGGCACTACAGAAGAAATGAAGGAACGGGTACTGGCACATAAAAAAGCCTTTGTGCTTCAGACCATCTGGGAGGTCCCGGATCTGGAGGACAAGGCTCTTTTGAAAAAGGATAAGAAACTGCACAATACCATGATTCGGGAGCTGGTCAAATCTCTTCCCGAGGAATGTAAGGGCGGATTTATGATCGCCGCCAGCGGCTGCAGCATCTGTCCGGAATGCTCCATTGTAAAAAACGAACCCTGCCGTTTTCCGGATCTGAAAACATCCTGCGTCTCCGCCTACTGCATCTACGTACAGGAGCTGGCTGAAAGGCTTGGATGGGATTATGATCTCGGTCAGGGTCTGGTAGCTTATTTCGGCATGTACATCTTTGATTAACCGTATGTAAAACCACACTGGATGATCGCAGGAAAATCTATACCTGATGCTGATAGGCTTCTACATTTCCGTCGGCAAATACCGGCAGTCCATAATAGACATTCAATGCCTGATCCAGAAGCGGAAGCACCGCCGCCGCTCCGGTTCCTTCCCCCAAGTGCATTCCTGCATAAAGCACCGGCTCCAGCCCCAGGGCCTTCATCACCTGCTGCCCGGCCGGTTCCGCACTGCAGTGCGTCGCATACATATATTCCTTTGCCGTGGGACACAGCATGGCCGCAAAAAGAGCGGATACACTGGAAATCAGCCCGTCAATGAATACCGGAAGCTGATAGTAGGCAGCTCCCAAAAAGCAGCCCGTCATCCCGGCGATATCCAGACCGCCCACCTTGCTTATGATATCCAGCGGATCCTTTGCGTCCGGGTGGTTTACCTCCAGCGCACGGCGGATGGCGGATACCTTCTTTCTCAGTCCCTCGCTGGACAGCCCGGCTCCCCGGCCTGTCACCGCTTCCGGATCTTCTCCAAATAAGGCGCAGATGCAGGCAGAGCTGGTGGTGGTATTGCCAATTCCCATTTCTCCTGTAATCAGCAGATCATAGCCCTCTTCCTTTAATTTTCCCACGGTTCGGATGCCCTCCATCACAGCCTGCAGGCACTCCTCCCGGCTCATGGCCGGCTCCACCGCAATATTTCCGGTTCCGTGGCGGACCGCCAGGTTCCATACCGCCGGATGCTTTGCATCCACATTCATACCGATGTTTACCGGTATCACATCCGCATTCAGAATACGGCACATAACACAGACACTGCTGATCTTCTCGCCCATATTCTCCAGCACCTGCGCCGTTACCTCGCTTCCGGTCTGGCTGACACCCTCCGCAACGACTCCATTATCGGCGCCCATAATCACCACTGCCCGCTTTTCGCATTTGGGAAAAGCATTTCTTCGGATACCGGAAAGCTGCACTACCATTTCCTCCAGCCTTCCAAAGCCCCGCAGCGGCTTGCAAAGAGAATCCCAGTGCCCCCAGGCCTCCTCCATCTTTCTCCTGTCCACAGGCTGTATCTCTGCCAGTATCTGTTCCAACTCCATAACCTTCTGACTCCTCTTCTCCTCTTTTGCCGCAATATCCTGCGCTGTACGCACAAAATAGACCTGCTGATTCCATCATCCGTCAGCAAACACACATCCGTCCCGGACAGCAGCAGCCGCAAATTGCGTTTGCCAGGCACAGCTTCATACAAATATCGCCCTCGCCGCCCAGAGGACTTCCGTACACATCTCCCATCCCCCGGTACCACTGGCCCCCGTTCTCAAGCCGGGATACCAACTGCTGATACTGTACATTTCCCGGCTCCATCTGGGAAGCCGTGGCAGCATGCTGTTTTGCGGTTACATTATTTCCCTGCCCGGCATTCGCCAGGGCGCTGTAATAATACCACCGGGCCGTACGGTCCTTCAGCTCGGAGAGCACATGCAGCGCCTCTGCGTAATGTCCGCTGTTAATATAATTCGCAGCAGCCTGCAGCCGGACATCCTCCTCCGAATACTGCGCACCGCCGCCTCTCTGCCCGAAGCCCCCATAGCCGCCGAAACCGCCGAAGCCGCCAAAATCTCCGTAAAAGCCGCCGCCCGAACCGGAAGAACCGCTGCCGGAATATCCCTGCTCCTTCTCTTTCATAATCTGTTGATAAGCCTGCTGGATTTCCTTGAACTTCTCTTCCGCCTGATCCTTATTCGGATTATTTACATTTGCGTCCGGGTGATATTTTCTGCTCAGCTTCCTGTAAGCCTTCTTGATCTCTTCATCCGAAGCATTCTCCGGAACCCCTAAAACATCGTATGGATTTCTCATATATTATTCCTCAATCCTGTTTGGCCGTTTGTCCTTTATCAGCCGCTGTCTTACCTTCTTTTTTATTCCGCTTTTCCTGTATCAAAGCATATCTGCACCACACACCGGAATACAGGATGTTCCGCAGGATATCCGCATTTTTCAAAATAGGCAGCTTTTCAAATTCCCTGGAACAGCAGCTCATCATATCCACCAGAATCCCTTCCGCTTCCCCGGCAAAGGTCTCCGGCCGCTTTTCGGAAAGGTTCCGGAAAATATTGTAATTTTTCTTTTTCTGATCCTTTTCCAGATCCTCAAAAGCATCCATCAGATAAACAAATTTTCCCAGATAAAATCCCAAGGCACGAAGCTGCTCCTGCCACATATCTTCCTGCCGTACAAACATCTCTCCCAAAAATCTGCCGGTAAGTCCCGCTACATAATCCAGATCCCTGGACTGCCGGCGCTCTGCCTCTGAGAGCTGCCGGACACACTGCTCCAGCATCCCCGCCTGTCTGGGATATTTCATCCGCACCCGGCGGTAATCCTGGCGCATGGCCACGGCCAGAGCGCCCTTGGCTTTGTTTTTTTCATCCCGCCAGTCGTCCACCGCTTTCTGGTAGGCCAAAAGGACAGTCATATCGGAGGCATACTCTGTATATTCATTATGCACCATCCCATGCTTCTGCAGCGGATGGGGAATGCAGCGCCCCGCCGACCTCATCTCCTTCGGCTCATAAAGACCGGTCAGCAAAATTACAAGAAACGTCATGTCATAGTTTAACAGGAACTGCCCGATTCGTCCATACCGTTTGTGAAGATCACTGCAAAGCCCGCAGTAATAGCTGCGGTAGGTATCATAATCCTTTATCTTAAGCTCCTGCCTGTTTATACTCACATATCCAAACATAATCCCGATACTTCCCGTCAGCTCTTTTTCGTAAACTCTGTTTTACATTTCGGGCAGGTAATGCAAATCTTTCCCTTCCCTCTGGGAACACGGATCTTCTGCTTGCAGCTCGGACAGCGGTAGATATGATTTACTCTCCGGTCCTGTGCCGTACGCTTCTGCTTTTGAAAGCTTCCCAGCACCTTGTTTTTCCATTCCAGGTACTTCACATTCTCCGCGTATCTTTTCTGAATGTTTTTCGAAAACATACGCACATACACGTAAATCAGAAGTGCAAATACCACCAGGTTCAGCAGACCGATCCGCAAAAACAGATTCAGCACCATCACTGCCACTGCCGATCCCAGCAGAAACTTGGAATAATCATCGGTTCCATACCGGCCCTGCATAAATCTCACAAACTTTTCCTTCATAATCTAAAATCCACCTTTCATGCCGTCCTAATCCGCTGTTCTTTCACAGACGTTCCACATCATTCCGCATGAAAATCATGGTAAACCTATTTTTTTTCTGTGTCAACAAGGTTAGCACAGAGTTCACACAAATTTTAGACATTTTAGCCGCTGTTCACGCATCCGCTGTCGCCCGCTGCAAGGTATGCAGCCGGCACAGAAACGGCAGCACACCTTAGGTTCTGTTTTGAATCGGAAACAGCAGCGTCACCCGGAAATCAGCGCCGTCCAGATCTACCTGGAAGCTGCCTTCCATAAGCTCTGTCAGGCTGCGGGCAATGGACAGCCCAAGCCCGCTGCCTTCCGTATTACGGCTCAGATCGCCCCGGACGAAACGCTCCTGCAGCTCCTCCGCGCTCAGCTCCAGCTTCTGCCGGGAGGTATTGCGAAACACGATCTTTGCACTCTCCTCTTTCCTTCCAAGCGTCAGAAAGACCTTTGTCCCCGGCATCGCATACTTTACAATATTCCCCAGCAGGTTCTCAAAAATACGCCAAAGCTGCCTGCCGTCCGCCAAAATCAGGATGGGCTCCCGCTCCAGCGACAGTACCATCTCCAGACGGTTTTCCTCCAGACGTTCATCAAATTCTCCGTATGCCTGCTGCAGCATCTGCTGCAGATTCAGCTTCATAAGCTGCAGCTCCACATTGCCGGAATTGATCTTGCTGGCTTCGATCAGATCCTCGGTAAGCTGTTTCAGGCGCTGGGACTTCTGCTCCAGAATCCGGATGTACTCTTCCGCCCGCTCATTCTGCAGCTCTTCCCGCTTCAGCAAATCCACATAATTAATGATAGAAGTCAGCGGGGTTTTAATATCATGGGAAACATTCGTAATCAATTCCGATTTCAGCCGCTCATTTTTGACAATAGAATCTACCGCCTCCTGCAGACCGTCTCCCATTTCATTGACCGCCTCCGCCATCTCCAGACTTTCACCGGTCATAGCAGTGGTATTGATCTTATAATCCAGCCGTCCCTGAGATATCTGATACAAGCCTTCCCGCACGGTTTGCTTTCCTACCATATCCCGCATCAGGTACAAAAGCACCGCCATATCCAGCACCAGCGCCATAATTACGCCGAAAAGGCTGAAAAACCGGAGGAAAAAAATGTTCAGCGCAAAAAAAACGATGTAGGCAATGATCAGCCCCTTAGACCTGCGCTTTGCCGCATACACCTGGCGGCAGCCCAGGATCACGGCATAACACACACTGTTGCTCCACAAATTCTTTCCTTTTATCCTGCGCACCAGGCTCAAAAGACTGAACAGACAAAGCCAGTATTCCACCGCCACAACGGCCATATTAAGCCCGATGTACAAATACTGAGCGCCCCCCATATGCCTCTGCAGCTCCATTGCGAAGATAAGCCAGATCAATACGGCAACCAGGCACAGCCCCGCAGCGATTTCCGTAGGCACCCGGTCAAATCCCTGAAAGCATACCGGCGCCTCCTTCTCCCGGCGCCCCGCCGTCACAATCGAAAGCACCAGCAGCACGATCAGAAGCGCCAGGACGGCACCGCCAACGATAAGGCTGGCCAGCATCATAGGCTCCCTCTTCTCAAACGCCCGGTAATCCTCCTGCAGCTCATCCCCAATGGAATACGTCAGATCCACTGCCAGAACCACCTTTTCCCCTGCTCCCAGGAAACGGCTGGCCATAAACCACTGAGCCGCCGCATCGTTCATCACATATTCCGTATTTGCCACCATGATATTGTATTTCCGTTCGCCCAGATATAAGAAATCCAGTTCTTCATCATTCTGGATCATCCGCCGGGCTGCGCCGAAGCTTTTTACCCCCAGATTGGTATACCGCTCCTTGGTGACGGTATTCTCCACATAATAGCGCACATTGCTGGGCGCCTCGCTTTTTTTCTCCCCCTCCCTGCTGTCCTGCGTTTCCAGGTATTCCTGATACCGCCTGGCAACATCCTGACTGGTCTCACACAGATTCTGGTAATATTCCAGCAAAGCCGAGGCCGGATTCTTACTCATCTGAGCATAATCCGCCAGACTGCTGCCGGAAATCGGCAGAATCGTCTCCAGACTCTGGGTTTCTTCTATCAGCGACTCCCCCATTCCATCCTCCGGGATTCCGCTGCCGATCAGCTTCTGGATCCGGCTTCGCATCTTCTCCTCCCCATTTTCATGAAAGTCCAGCAGATCCCGAATATAGTAAGTGGTATTCAGATTCAGGGCCAATTCATCCCTGGTGCCGGACGCATACTGCCGGATATCCACCTGCTGCATCTCATCAAACTGGCCGTTGAGCTCAAACAGCTCCAGATTCTGCTGATAAGAAATCTTTGCCCGGACGGTATCCTCTACGTGTTTGAGAAATAACTCCGTTTCCTCAAAGCTTTTCCCCATTTCGCTGACCCGGAAATTTCCTTCCATCCAATAGGAAAGATTCAGATAACACAGAACCAAAACGGCCGCACAGATACCCTGAAGCACTACACTCACTGTTTTAAAACCCGTCTTATACCAAATGTGCTTCATGGCCGCCTCCTGTTTAGTCTATGTTTTCTATTTTATAACCGATTCCCCACATTACCTTCAGATACTTGGGGTTTTTCGGGTCAATCTCTATCTTCTCCCGGATATGGCGGATATGCACCGTTACCGTATTATCGGCACAGAATGCTTCTTCCTTCCAGATCCGCTCGTAAATCTCATCAATCGAAAATACCTTCCCTTTATTTGCAATCAGCAGCAGAAGAATATTGTACTCAATGCGGGTCAGCTTTACCGGCTCCCCATCCACCGTAACCTCTTTCTTTTCATCGTCCACCGTCAGCCCGCCGGTACGGTAAACATGCTCATCTCTGGCCTCATGCATGGTTCCCAGCGTCGTATAACGCCTGAGCTGCGACTTTACCCGCGCCACCAGCTCCAGGGGATTAAAGGGCTTCGCCACATAATCATCCGCCCCGATATTCAGTCCCAGGATCTTATCGCTGTCCTGCGATTTTGCCGAAAGGACGATAATCGGAATGCTGCTGTCCTCCCGGATCTTCATCATGGCATGAATTCCATCCATGCCGGGCATCATCAGATCCAGGATCAGAAGATGGATTGTCTCCTGCTTCAGAACCTCCAGCGCCTGATTTCCGTCATAAGCCTTATATACCTGGTAACCCTCCTGCATCAAATAGATTTCCACCGCATCCACAATTTCTTTTTCATCGTCGCAAACCAAAATATTATACATAGATCCTCCCCCTTTTTTCCGCACATCCCCGGACTGCAGCGTTTTCCCGTATTTCCTCTGCACAAAACAGGGCTGCGCTTTCCTTACTCTCCTGTCAAAAACGAAGCCTCCCATACAGCAAAACCGCCTCTGCCGGACTGCGCACATGTCTTTCTTCAGTCTAGCAGGGGCAGTTTAAGAACACCTCTAAAAATTCATTAATTTTTCCTTAAGCTTGCTTTTTACTTCGCTTCTATTACATGCATCATATTTGTCATGTTGCCCTTGCCCCGCACCAGGTTGGTGGAAGGGTCTCCTGCCGTAAATACCACCATGTCCCCGGACTGCACCAGCTTTTCCCGCTTTACCACATACATGGCATGGGAAATAATGTTTTCCGTGGAATCCTCCTGATAGCCTCCAAGCGGCACCACGCCCCAGTCGATCTGCATCTTCCGCTGCGCCCGCTCATTGGGCGTCACCGCATAGATAGGCGCCTTGGGCCGGAAATTGCTTACCAGGCGGGCCGTCTGACCGGACATGGTCGGAGTGACAATGCATTTGGCATTCACATTCGCTGCAGTCGCCACCGCCGCTACGCCCACTGCACTGGAAACATTGGCTTCGCCCTTCAGCTTCTTAAAATCCGGAAGCACATAGGTCATCTTGCTCTCCGTATATTCCGCAATGCTGACCATGGTTTTTAGTGCCTCCACCGGATATTTTCCCATAGCCGTCTCGCCGGAAAGCATGATGGCATCCGTGCTTTCATTAATGGCGTTAGCCACATCCGTCACCTCTGCACGGGTGGGACGCGGATTTCGGATCATGGAATCCAGCATCTGGGTCGCCACAATCACCGGTTTATAATTGGAGTTGCATTTATCGATAATCATCTTCTGATAATAGGGTACCTCATGAGCAGGTATTTCCACACCCATATCGCCCCTTGCCACCATCACCCCGTCAGCAGCTTTGATAATCTCATCAATATTATGAAGTCCCTCGGCATTCTCCACCTTGGCAATCACATCGATATGCTCTGCGCCCTTATCCTTCAGGATCTTTTTAATCTCCTTAATCGCTTTGGCGTTTCGCACGAAGGATGCAGCGATAAAATCAATATCCTGCTCAATGCCAAACAGAATATCCTGTCTGTCCTTCTCCGTAATTGCCGGAAGATTAATGGAAACATTGGGAAGATTGATGCCCTTCCGTTCTCCCAGATCACCTCCGTTGTCCACCTGACAGACCACATCCGTATCCGTCACGCTTTTTACCGTCATCTCAATCAGGCCGTCGTCAATCAGCACCCGGTTTCCCGGCTTCAGATCCTGCGGCAGATTCTCATAAGTCTGATAACAGACATGGGCATTTCCCTCTACCTGCCTGGTCGTAAGGATAAATTCCTGCCCGTCCTCTAAGTGAACCCGTTTTCCGTCCTGAAGGGTGCCGGTACG
Organism: Lachnospiraceae bacterium; assembly: GCA_030537145.1. Lineage (GTDB taxonomy): Bacteria > Bacillota > Clostridia > Lachnospirales > Lachnospiraceae > Merdiplasma. The sequence continues at coordinate 54,394 of JAUNON010000015.1, forward strand.
GATCTCCGGCCCTTTCGTATCCAGCAAAATCGCCGTGGGCGTCTTTAATTCCTTCCGCACACTTTTCAGCAGATCCATCCGCGCCTTCTGTTCCTCATACGTTCCGTGGGAAAAATTAAACCTGGCCACATCCATGCCGTTTTGGATCAGCGCCTTCATGATTTCCCGGTTATCCGAATTGGGACCCATTGTACAGATTATCTTTGTTTTCTTCATATAGTCTCCTTTAACCATTGTCAGTCCTGAATAATTCTTGCTGCCCATACTGCGTCAGAGCCGATTCCGCTGATAATAATGCCGGAGCGGCTGTTTGCCGCATGAATCACCTGTCCATCGCCGATATACATAGAGACATGATATACATATCCGCTCTTTGCATAGAAAATCAGATCCCCCGGCTCTGCGGAAGAAATGGGTATCTGCATATAGTATACGGCCTGTGCCTCTGCCACTCTTGGAAGCGAATATCCGAAATGAGCATAAATGCTCTGCGTAAAGCCGGAACAATCACATCCGTTTGTCAGGCTTGTGCCGCCCCAGACATAGGGATTTCCCAGAAACTGGAACGCATAATTTACCATATCACTGCGAAGCAAAGCCGAATGGGAGGCCTCTTTTACCGATGTCAGGGTATAGTAGCAGGCCCCGTTGTCCGCCGGTTCCACCGCCACTGCCGCCAGAGGCAGATTATTTTCTCCCTCCTGCGCCACCGTATTTCTGGCCTCTTCTCCCGTAATCAGACCGGATGCCCGGACAAAGCCTCTGGCATTGCCGGATTCTGCATAGACCCACTCGCTTCCCTGATCCGCCAAAATATAACAAAGTCCGCCTTTCTCCAGCGTACTAATCGTGCGGGAGGTATCCTGCCTTGCCTCATGGATTTTCAGCTCCCCTTTCGCCAGGGCATACACCTTGGGTGCAAGAACCGGATACACAGTAGTATGCGTGTAAGTATACGCACGGTTCTCAGAACGGGCCAGCGTCAGCAGCGCCGCCGGGAGATTTGCTTCTCCCTTCACCCGAACCAGACGTTCCGCCGTCTCTCCGGTCACGATATCCTCTGCCCGGATAAAGCCCCGGACGTTGCCGGATTCCACATAGACCCATTCATTCTCCGCATCCGCCAGAATGTAGCACAGCCCGTAATACTCCATCTTGCCAACTGTGGCCGAATCCTCCGAACGCTCCTCCTTTACCAGAGCCCCTTCCGGATTCCGAACCACTGCGTATACCTTGTCCGTCTGCACAAAACGAAATTCCAGTGAAACCGGGGGCGGCGTCACAATATTCTGCCGGGCGATCAGCTCTTCATTCGTCATCGCAGCATCGCCCTCTTCCGTCTCCTCCTCAATCAGGTCGTCCGTCTCGCTTTCCGTCTCCTCCTCAGGCACTTCCGTTATTCTTATTTCGTTCTCCGTTTCTTCTGATGTACCGGTCTCTGTCTGCTCCTCTTCCGTAATCAGTTCTGTACCCGGGACCTCTGTCTCCGGTGCTGTCTCACTGGGTGCCGTCTCTGTGGCCGGCGCTT
>JAUNON010000056.1 GCA_030537145.1 Lachnospiraceae bacterium
ATCTCAGGTCATCCTGATTTCATCTTTGAATAGGGGTGGTTCTGAATAGTTACATTATCCTTTAATGGTTTATATCTGCGAGGGTACGGACAAGGAAAAATTAGACTGGTTTAAGATTATCAATATTGCAGGCGAACAGCTGACAGCCCAAGAACTAAGAAATGCTATTTATACGGGTGAATGGCTAACAGAGTCAAAGAAGTATTTCAGCAAAACACAATGTCCGGCATATCAGATTGCAGGTGATTATTTAAGTGGCAGCGCAATTCGCCAAAATTATCTTGAAACAGCTATCAAGTGGATTGCTGCCCGTGACGGTATCGAAATTGAAGATTATATGTCACAGCACCAACATGATACGAACTGCAATGAATTGTGGTTATATTTCCAAACTGTCATAAATTGGGTAAAGGCAACTTTTCCGACCTATCGTAAAAAGTTAATGCAAGGGCTTGACTGGGGTATCTATTATAATAAATACGGTGCTAACAGTTATGACCCGAAACAGCTTGAACAGCGTATTGTTGAATTGCTTGATGATGAGGACGTTTCTAATCAAAAAGGTATCTATGAATATCTGCTTGACGGTAACGAAAAGCATTTAAGCATTCGTGCATTCAGCCCTAAAATGGCAAGAACAGCATACGAGCGTCAAAAAGGTATCTGCCCGAAATGTGGAAAGCATTTTGAAATTGAAGAAATGCAAGCCGACCATATCACACCATGGAGCAAAGGCGGCAAGACAATTCCCGAAAACTGTCAAATGTTGTGCGCCGACTGTAACCGCCGCAAGAGTAATATATAATATCCGCTAGTATCGTTTAGTATATCATTGTAGATTTAAGCGACAAACAAGCGACAAAATGAGCAATAAAGGTAGCAAAAATGCCGTAAAATGGGCGTTTCTGCTACCTTTATTGTATTCTTTGGGGAAACGCCTATGCTCAGATCGTGAGAGATGGAAGCGGAAGGGTGCTTGGGCGGTATCCGCTTCTTCCGAACAAGATGGATGTGGACGGTTTGCTCCGGGGCGATTATCAGTCCCGCATGAACGGATATGCCACGGGTCGTCAGAACGGGTGGTTTTCTGCTAACGATATCCGTGAGATGGAGAACATGAATCCGATTTCGGATGAGGAAGGTGGCAACCTGTACCTGATCAATGGTGCGATGACGAAACTTGCAGATGCCGGGATGTTTGCGGGAGGCGGGGAGACGGAGGAAACCGGGCAGGAGCCTCCGGCACAAAATGAAAGAAAGAGAGGCAAGCGATGAAACGGAAGTTTTGGAACTGGGTAAAAAATGAGGGCGGTCTTTCCACGGAGAGAACACTCTTTTTAAGCGGGGAGATTTCAGATGAAACATGGTATGGGGATGAAGTCACTCCCAAGCTGTTTAAGGAAGGCTGAGATTAAATTGTTCCTTGCGGAATTGGATAAGCTGGAAACTGTCACTGAATTTCACGAGGATACCTGGTATGTGCGATCGGATTATATGACGGTATATGATAAAGAGGACATCCGATTTACCTTTAAAGACGGAACGGAAATCCAGGTGTAAAAGATAATAGGTGGTCGAGGGTATATCCCCCGCTGTTCAGGAGAAGGTCTTGGATGGCTGAGGATTTTTTTGTTTGTAGATGTTGAAGTAAAAAGGCGGAGATGAGAGTGACGGTTTTTAACGTGTCTGGTACAATAAAATAAATTTTGATTAAGTGTCACCATTTGTACTCTATATGTGTGATATATATTAAGGAGAAAACAGATGAAAAAAGATGCTGATCAGATCTTTAAAAAATATTGTCAACTGCTGTATAAAATATCAATTATTATGTTGTGCAACGAACAGGATGCTTATGATGCGGTTCAGGAATCGTTTCTGAAATACCTGGATACGAAAATGGATTTTAGGGATGAAAGCCATGAAAAAGCATGGATAACAAGGGTTAATATTAACATTTGTAAAAATATGCTCCGATTTAAGAGAATGCATCCGACAGTAGAATACGAAACGGTGGCGCTGCATTGCCATACACCTGAAGAAACAGGGATTATGGATCTGTTGATGACCTTAAATGCAAAGGATAAAGAAGTGCTTATCCTTTATTATATAGAAGGTTACTCTTGCCGGGAGATTGCAGAAATGTTGAAAGTTACAGAAAGTGCAGTCAAGAAAAAATTGGAACGGGCAAGAAAAAGGTTAAGAGAGAAATATGAAAGCAGGTAGAGATGATGGAAAAAGCGATGGAGAATTTATCAAAACTGGCAGACGATATTGTATTGACAGAGCAGGATGAGAGTAAACTTTTTACAGAATACAAAAACAGGGTTGAATCTCAAAAAAGAATGAAAAGATTTACGGCAAAACAGTATCGTGTAGTTGCAGCGGCTTTTGCAATGATGGTAATGCTCCTTACCTCTTATTTACTGAGATCTACTGATCTCGTGGTTTATGCGGATACTGGAAATAAAGTAGTGCAGTTGAGATTAAACGAGAAAGTGAGCCTGGAAAAACAAAAAACTCCTTTAGGCTATGGGTATGTCCTGGAAATAAGTGTGAAGGGAGGTAATCAGTATTATACGATAGAAAATGAAGAAAACTTAAACGTTGACAATATTTTTAGAGATGGGAATAAGATTTTTTGGATGCCAGACGGAATAGACGGCGGGAATTTCAGAGATCAGGATGGTAATGTAATCAGAATACCGAAAACAGACAGCTCCACATTAAATATCGAAGTATGTAATGATAACGGAAAAATAATTGAAAGAATTACAGTGCTATTGGAAAGGGAAGGCAGACAGTGCAGCGCTGAACTGTTAAAAAAATAGGAAAATGAAAGGAATGCAGAGAATGAAAAAGATAATGGCAATAGTAATCACAGGCATTATGTGCTGTGCAATGGCAGCAACCACTTTTGCCAAGGATACAAAAGAAGATGAATACCAGACGGTTCTGGATAAACTTAACGAAGAATATTCAACAGATGTCCATTTTGCGGCTGAAAATGAGGTGACGTTTTATTCTGGTTCAAACAGCATGGATATTACACCGGAAGAATTTGAGCGATACATAAGGGAAATGATTATTGAAAATGAAAAAGCAAACAAAGAAGCCGAAAATTCTGCGTCTGTTCCTTTCGTATTTTCTGACGCTACGTCAATCATTGGGCCAGATGAATTATTATACAGAGAATAGGTTTAGGTTCTTTTACAATCTGCAATCTACGAGGCGGTATGGAAAAAGTCAGAAGGAAGATTGGCAATAAGAAAGACAGTCATAAACAGCGGATACAAATTGGAAGTATGAGAATGACCGAAAGCTGGCATCTTTGGATATGCAGATGTCGGCTTTTCTTTTATTGGCAGGTATGATAGAATGGGAACTGTCACAGGAATGAGATCGCATATCATATCTTCCTCCCTGTTCGTTTCTTTTGATCGAAGAAAAAAGAAGTTCTGTTGACAGTAGAAAATAACAAATTCCGGACACCAATCCTTCTCTTTAAAAAAATGATATCACACGGAAAGGAGAAATCACAATATGTTTTTTGATAAGTTATTTGGAAAGAGCAAGACTCAGGATGGAAACGGTCAAAGCAAGCCGCAGAATGCCGGCACACAGAAAAGCACAGTTGATACACAGCCGAAGGATGAGAAGAGCCTGGGCTCCCAGGACGTGATCGATATCATGCTCATGAACGCTGATATTTATGTTGAACAGGGGGATTATGAGCACGCCTTTAAGGCATATAAGCAGATCGCGGAGCTGCAGCCAAATGCGACGGCTCAGTATAATCTCGGAAGTCTGTACGCGCAGGGCAAAGGAACAAACCAGAGCTTTAGGAGCGGAGCATATTGGTTTCACCAGGCTGAATTAAACGGCGATGAGAAGGCCGGCAGCATGTGCCTGAAATGTATCATGGATTATATGCATGAAAACATTGATACGGACACTCCCAAGCGGCTCTTTGATAAAATGTATAATCTGGCATTTGACCTTGATCCAAAAGGCGACGGCAAAGCATTTGCAGTTGAAAAGATTTATGGGCTTGCCGGCCTTCACCTGAATAAGAAGGAGTATGCATACGCGGCAAAGCTCTTCCGGGCGGCTGCAGAGTTCGGCAATCACGGCGATTCACAGAACTACCTGGCAGTTCTCTACAATGCCGGACTGGGTGTTGAGAAAAATGACCTGGCGTCTCTGTATTGGTTTGACCGTGCGGTCGATAATCATGTCGAAGCCGCAAGGCAGGATCGGGATGGGCTCCTGAATGCTTATCATGTAAATTCGACTCCGGAAGAATTTTTCACCATCATGGAGGATCTTGCGGTAGACTGTGTAAACGGATCGGAAGAAATCCCGCAGGATGGTGAGAAGGCGAATTACTGGAGAAAACAGTGTGAGGAGATCCTTAAGAAGGATTAGAGCACCAATGCGTCGGAATCTGGCAGCAAACAGCAACTACTGTTCCATCACTTCCTGAAACATGGAAACAGGGATGAAGTGATTACCTACATGAAAACAGATGCTGCCTTTGAGCAGACCATGATTTTGGAAACGCGGTGCAAATTGGGGAAATCAATGCTGTTAAAATAGAAAACAAGGAAGGATTTTTTCTGGTTGCAACAGGCGTAAAGATAGATTATGACGCTCTGCTTAAGAGCAGACTGGTATCGGAGAACATAGATTCCTATGCGGATCGGGCAGCGGAGAAGTTCGGAATAGGCGCTGGATTTTTAAAGCTTGCAGGCAGAGGTGTACTCAGGACCGGTGCGAAAGCATCTTCCGGAGTCAGTGGAGGAAAGTCTGCTTGATGCGGCAGTTGCGTATCTGAAAGAGACAGGGGAATAAAATTTACTTGATGTGAAACGATTCGATGTCAGTTGGTAGTGAGGAGTAAGGATATGACTGAGAATGATGTGAGAGAAAAATACGATATATACACAGCAGCAGCCTGGATCCGCGGACATTCTATGAACCTAGGTCTCCCCGTCCTTCCGGATGAACTTCTGCATACCGACATTCGTGCACTATCGGAGGAAGAACTCTGTCACATTGTGGAGTCCGGTCAGAATGCGGATTTAAAACTCTATCCGTTCAAGAACGGTACGCAGGTGCTTCCCCGCGTGCGGAGAACGATTGGCTTTCTGCATTCTCTGCAGTTTGAAACAATGCTGGATGTCGGGACCGGAAGGGGCGTGTTTCTGATCCCGTTTATGAAAGAATTTCCGTGGGTTCAGGTTACTGCACTTGACGTTCTGGATAAACGGATCACATTTTTAAATGAATTGTCCGCCGGCGGTTTCAGTCAGATGCATGCGGAACAGAAAAATATCTGTAAACAGCCATTCCCCGATAACTCTTTTGATGTGGTGACGATGCTGGAGGTGCTGGAGCACATTCCACAGGTAGAGCAGGCTGCCGCATCGGCGGTGAGGATGGCAAGGCAATATGTGGTTGTCTCCGTTCCTTCCAAGCCAGACAACAATCCGGAACATATCCATCTGCTGACAAAAGAGAAGCTGACAGGAATGTTTACCGCAGCCGGATGCATGAGACTTCATTTTGACGGTGTGGAAGGCCATCTTTTCATGGTGGCAACCATAGATGAAAGAGGGAACAGGAAATGAATTCATTTGAAATACATAAATATCCCCGAACTCCGCACATAGAAGGTTCCCGCCTTCAGCCGGGTGATGCGGACTTGAGCCAGATCCCATTTTCTGAGATTGCAGGAAAGCATCTGGTGATCGAGGAAAAATGCGATGGAGCTAATTCCGCCATTTCCTTTGATGAAAACGGGGAATTGCTGCTGCAGAGCAGAGGGCATTACCTGACTGGCGGATACCGGGAACGCCATTACAATATGATGAAACAGTGGGCGATGGTCCATAAGGATGCATTCTTTGATGTGCTCGGCACAAGATATATTATGTACGGGGAATGGATGTATGCCAAGCACACAGTATTTTATGATGCACTTCCCCATTATTTTCTGGAGTTTGATATTTTGGATCGGGAGACAGGAAATTTTCTTGATACGCCATCCAGACATGAGATGCTGAGAGGATTGCAGGTTGTATCAGTACCGGTTCTTGGCACCGGGCGCTATCAGAAAAAGGAAGATATGTTGAAACTCCTTGGGCAGTCCAATTATGTGACAGGGCATCAGCGCGAACATTTATATCAGGCAGCAGAAAAGCTGGGACTTGACCCGGAAAGAAGCTGCGGTGAAACAGAGCTTTCCGGGCTTATGGAAGGGCTGTACATCAAGGTTGAGGAGAATGGACAGGTAGTGGACCGGATGAAATTTGTCCGGGCAGCATTTCTTCAGTGTGTAGATTTTTCAGAAACGCATTGGTTTGACCGGCCAATCATCCCGAACCAGCTTGCTATTCCGGCAGAGAGTTTGTTTGAGAGATAAAGCAACAGAACCAGCGGATCAATCTGCAGGCAGGATCAGAACCAGAATTGGAAGGAGAAGCAGGATGGATTTTACAGAAACAATAAAACAGTTGATTCAAAATTCTGCTTTGTCCAAGACAGACTGGAATATGGTTATAGCATCGCCTCTGGGCTTCTTCTTGCCGGAGATGAAAAGAACTCTGCAGAACCCTGAGTTTCACGGAGAAGGCGATGTCTGTATACATACCCGCATGGTTTGTGAGGCGTTGACGGCGGATCCTGATTTTTACACGCTTTCCGATGTTCAGAGAATCGGACTGTTTGCGGCTGCCGTATTTCACGATGTTGGAAAAATAAGAACAACCAGGCTGGAAGATGAAAAATGGGTTTCCCCGCATCATTCTTCTACAGGAAGCTTGATGACAAGAGAGTATCTCTGGATGGACTGCGGGCTATGCGGTAACATGGATCGGATACGATTACGGGAATTGATCTGCGCACTGGTCAGATATCACATGCTGCCGGTGCATCTGATCGATCAGGAGGACAGCGAGCGAAAAGCACGGGAGGTCGCGGCAATCGGAGAATTGGTGCCGGATTTTTCATGGAAGCTGCTCTGCATGTTGTCAAAAGCGGATATGCAGGGGCGGATCGCATCGGATATAGAGGAACAACTGGTGAAAATTGAACTCTGTCAGGAAGTCTGCAGGGAAACCGGATGTTTTGATGCCCCTTATCATTTTCCGGATTCTTATACCAGGCATGCATATCTGAGCGGTCGGAATGTCATGCCGGAACAGAGTATGTATGATGATACCTGGGACGAAGTGATCCTGATGTCGGGCCTTCCGGGAACAGGAAAAGACACGTGGATCCGGAATTATGCTTCAGAGTATCCGATCATTTCATTGGACGATATACGAAAAGAACTTCATGTTCTACCGACAGATAACCAGGGAGTGGTGATCCGGGAGGCGCAGGAGAGGGCGAAGGCGTATCTGAGGAAGCACCAGCCCTTTGTATGGAATGCCACGGACATCACGAAGGATACCCGGCAGAAGCAGATCAGCCTGTTTGAACGATACGGCGCCAGAGTCAGGATCGTTTACCTGGAAACTGACTGGGATACACAGCTTCAGAGAAACAACAGCCGCGCAGATGAAGTTCCGGTAGAAGCGATGGGAAAAATGCTGGGAAAAACAGTTCTTCCGCTGCCGGAAGAAGCACAGGCAGTAGAATGGATTGCTGTGTGAGTGGATTGTCGCTTTAAATGCGACAACAATGGGAATCTATTGTGATAAGGTAATAGTGTCATTTGAAAAACGAAAAATGAGAATAGACAGAGTTGAGATGGCCTGTTCTGTTTAAAACTCCACTTGCGAGTTGCTGACAGATGTAATTTTGGGGCATTTGAAATCAAATATGAAGGCGGTGATGGGTGTGGCAAACAACGCGCATAAGGAATATTTAAAGGGAATGAAACTTGAAAAAGCAGATAAATTGGAGGAGGCTTTTGAAACGTATAAATCTGCTGCAGACCTTGGGAGCACAGATGCCATGTGGGCTATCGCAAAGCTTTACCTCTTTCGGGAGTTCCGCAAAGTCAAGGTGAATAATTTGTTCGAACTGATGCTTCAGGGAATTCCAGTCTTTCCGTGGAACATTATAGAAAAAGAGGAGATTGATTATAAGTCTGCACTTGAATGGAGTCGGAAGGCAGCAGACAGAGGAAATGTAGAAAGTGCACTTGTAGCAGGTATGCTTCTTTGCGAAGGAAAGGGCTGCACTTCGGACATAAAAAATGGCATTTCTTACATCGAATCTGCAGTGAAAGGGAAAGTACCGGGGGCTGAGGAGGCATATGCTCTCTTTAAGCCAAAAGGTGAATCCGGCATTAGTGATCCTGAATATGCTAAGAAACTTCAAGCCTTTGTGCAGGCAGCGGAGAAAGACGATCTGAGCGTGAGCGCCCGCTTGTTTGGAGAACTGAAAAACGGATCTCCGGCTCAGGTATCTAAACTTGCCTATGCTTTAATGACCGGAAAAAATATGAATAAGCCTGGCTATGCGGCTTTTCCTTATTTGATGGATGATAATAAAATTCCTGTTTTTCCCGTATCTCCAAAACGCGTTGGTTGGAAAACATTTGTTCGTATTGACAGGAATGCTTTTCCTGATGGAGCCAAAATTCTGTTTTCCGCTGATATCAATGTCCATCCGGATTTCCTGAATGGTTTGGCTTATGTAGGAGAAGCGAAATATATCTCTCCGGCGTTTGGCTGGCTGAGAGAGGAAAAAGAAGCGGATGTCCTGGAATTTGATGATGGAAAGCGTCTTTCGACGGATATTCTGGAATGCGTGAAAAACGACTACTTTCTGACCGAGGCAGAATATAGGCCGGACAATATCGCTTTTTTCGTGGAAGATGGGGAAAAAGAATACAGTGTTGAAATCAGTGCTCTTATTGGAGAGCACATTGATGTCCTTTATCGATATACAATCGGCGGATCAGACACAGTGATAAAATATATTGAACCGAAGCTGTTAGAGATCTCTTATCTCATAGGAAAGACCTCCCCGCTTTAAAGTGCGAAAGTGTGCGGCTTTCCTATGAGATAAAAGCCCTTCGGGCGTTGATGCGCACGGATGCATAAGGGAATTTATTGCTGCGCAATCTGCATCCGGCGCAAAAAATGCCTTCTCCTCTCAAGATTGAGGGGCGGGGGAGTTGAGATGCCGAAGGCATTTTTTTATGAGAAGCCTTAATAGCCCTCATGAGAAAAGAATACATTATGGCAAACAGAATAGTAGTGATGGGTGGGAGCTTTCATCCTCCGGCCATAGCCCATTTTAAGTTGATGAAGGCTGCAATAGAAGCGGTGGATGCGAGGCTGGGGATAAGAGCCAGATGGAGTAAGGAGTGAAAGCATATGAGTCGCTATACAGACATACTGGAGGAAACATTAAAGATCTGCATTACCGGCAGATATGAAGCGGACGGAAAGAAAATAGCACTGCCTTTCACTGCAAGCCAGGTGAAAAATGCATTGGTTTTTCTTCCAGATGATGTGGAAAAGATTAAAAACCATAAATTTGAGGAACATGTTCAGGTCATCGGAAGATGCGGCACCAGTTGTCAGAACACAGATTCCTTTCAGCTGGCACACCAGGTAGTGGAAAATCCCCTTTTTAAAAAGGGAAAAGACCGTGTGCTGGTACTGAACCTGGCAAATCCGGTTCATCCGGGCGGCGGTGTCAGACGTGGCGCAAGAGCGCAGGAAGAAGATCTCTGCCGCGCCAGTTCCCTGCTGCTCTCTCTGGAGAGCGGGAATGCCGCAAGGTATTATGAGTACAATCGTTCCCTGAATACCTATATGGGTTCTGACGCGGTTATCATTTCGCCAAATGTTGAAGTGTTCCGTGACAGAAGCGGCAAGCTTCTGGAGAATCCATTTGAGGTGTCTGTTATGACATGTGCTGCGCCGATGCTGATCTTCGGTATGGAAGGAATGACAGAGGATCAGTATCGGGATATGATGTATCACCGCATTGAGGGCATGCTGAAAGTTGCGGCATATCATGGATATAAATATCTGGTGCTGGGTGCTTTTGGCTGCGGCGCTTTTCATAATGATGCCCGCATTGTTTCGGATATTTTTTACAAAGTTCTGAAAGATTTCCAGTATGACCAGATGCGGACAAAGGACTTATTCAGACACATTGATTTTGCAGTATGGGATCATTCTCCGGAACAGTATAATTTTAATGAATTCTATCGCAATTTCGGTGGGCAGAATTTCTACAGAGAAGAGGATGCGGCTGAGCGTCGCAAAAAAGAAGAAGAAATCAGAAAAACAGAGGAAAAGCTGGACAGAATTCAGGGATGTATGTTCGGCGGTGCCGTCGGTGATGCGCTGGGCTACCCTGTTGAGTTTATGGGCGAAGGAGAAATCCGCAGGCATTACCCGTCCGGCAGGATGGAAGCTTACGACCTCGATTTTGAGAAGGGAATGGCGCTCATTTCCGATGATACACAGATGTCTCTGTTTACGGCAAATGGACTTCTCGTGCAGGATACCAGGACCAGCATGCGCGGTGTGGGCGGGTGGCCGAGAAATTATGTGGTGAATGCTTATGAGGACTGGTATGATACACAGACTTCCAGTTATGAAAAATATCATCGTGAGCATTCGGATCAGTCATCCTGGCTGATGGACGTAGATGATCTGTTTCACCGCCGCGCACCAGGCAATACCTGTATGTCCGCATTGAGACTGATCCGCCAGAATAAGCATTATTCCGGTGATGGAATCAAAAATCCGTTGAATAACAGCAAAGGCTGTGGTGGTATTATGCGTGTGGCGCCAATCGCCCTTTGGTACCGGGGAAGCGATATGAAAATGCTTGATCAGGAGGCAGCTCAGCTTGCTGCTATTACCCACGGGCATCCGCTGGGTTATCTTTCCGCAGCAGCGCTCGTGCATATTCTTCACAATATTGTTTACGGCAGAGAAGGAATGGAAACTCCTGAGGATTATATCCGGGATGCCGAACAGGGAATGATCGATGCATTTGGTCAGGATGAGTGGACAGATCGGCTGAACGAAATCATGGAAAACGCAATAGCGCTGTCCGCAAATGATAAAACGGATCTTGAGAACATCCACGTCCTGGGGGAGGGCTGGACAGGAGAAGAAGCGCTTGGCATTGGCCTGTACTGTGCGCTTCGTTACCGGAATGATTTCTCGGCAGGTGTGATAGCGGCTGTCAATCACAGGGGAGACAGCGATTCTACTGGCGCCGTTGCCGGTAATCTCCTTGGCGCAATGTTGGGATATTCTTCCATTGAAGCGAAATGGAAAAGAAATCTGGAACTTTCCGGTGTGATCCTGGAAATGGCATCGGATATCTGTCATGGCTGTCAGATGAACGAATACAGCAACTATACGGATCCGGACTGGATGAGAAAGTATATGGATATGCACTGGAAGCCGCAGAAGCCGGTGCCGGAGACACAGATGGAAGTCGATTGAGCCATCCGGGAACGCAAAGTATCCGGTTCTTATTCCGGCAGACCTGACAAATGATGGATATGCGGAACAGTTTGACAGATTTAGATGCTGCATTGAGGAAAATGAAACGAATAAGCTAATTCTTTCTGTGACAGGAAACCATGATCAGTTACTGAAACCAGAGGGGACCGTAGCACCGTACTATGATTTTCAGAAGTATCTGTTCCAGAGAGCGGACGGTCTTGGCTATCCGGCGCAAAAAGATTCTTCCGGCGCATATAGTGTCCAGGTTGGAGAAAGCGATGTCATCGGACTTCGGCGAGACCGTTTGGCTTACACAGGCATAATTATGTGAGTTGTATCAGACAAGTAAATCTAATATCAGTGAACATATCAAGCATATTTTTGAAGAGGAAGAGTTAGATGAAAAAGCAGTTGTTCGGAAATTCCGAACAACTGCGGCTGAAAAATCTGAGTGGCGGTAATTACTGGAAAGAATTATTAGATCGGATATATTCAGGAGTCCAGGCAGGCTGTTACTAAGTATGGAAGATATGGTCAAACCGCTCAATCCTAAAATCATAGGTATGCGAAATTATTACACAAGACCGTATTCAAGACCGTGGCTGTGGAAAATAGATAAGTATATCAATTATAAATTTACACGATGGTACAATCGGAAGAAATAACGCAATTACAGACTGGGAAATGCGGCGGGAGTCAGAGAAATGACTATTAATGCAGGACTGGCAAGAATTTGTGGCTGAATGCTGGAGAAAGAAGAATATCGGAAAGCCGTATGCGGGAAAACTGCACGTACGGTTTGATGAGGGGGCGGAGGCAATCCCTCTGCTCTACTCTATCAAGATGAGAATGATACATTGAAATTCAGGAGGGATGATATTCATGATTGATTTTTCTATAAATGAAATGCTTATTATGCAAAAGGAATTGCAGGAAAAGTATCGGAATAAGTGGGAAGCTATTACGCCAGAAGCAGGAAAACATAAGTTATTATGGATGATTGGTGAAATAGGGGAAGTTATAGATATTGTCAAGAAAAATGGTGATATTAAAGCAATTGAAGATGGCAATATAAGAAGAAACCTTGTAGAGGAAATGGCAGATGTTCTTATGTACTACAATGACGTAATGTTGTGCTATGGAATAACAACAGAAGAACTAAAAAGCATTTATAAGGAAAAACATGAAAAGAACATGAAACGCTGGTGATCATTGGGATGTTTTAGGATGAACATAAGTATGTTCCCTCCTACGACCACAACGCTAAAAACAGCGGTGGATTAAGTCGGGCGGAAGCCGTATGGAAATTAAACTTGAACATGGAAGATTATTACAGGATTATGGATGCAGATGGAAACGCGAAAAAGAGTAATAACTGTTAATTGGTCAGATACCTTCTGACTTATTTTTAGTTGAATACGATATGGAAATAATAGGAAAAGATGGGAGGTGTTATATTAATGGAATTGGCAGATTTATCAACCGGACCAGACTGGATAGTATATGTTGGATTTGTAATATTTGCTATACTTTCCATAGTTTTGATTTCTGGACATGGAAGTTGGCTTATTTCCGGATATAATACAGCCTCAAGAGAAGAAAAGGCAAAATATAATGAAAAAAAGCTATGCAGAACAATGGGAATCGGAATGTCTGTCATTGCAATTCTTTTATTGACTATGGGATTGTTTGAAAATGTTTTACCGGCATTTTTTATATGGAAGATTACGCCTTGGTAGATGGCGCCTTTGGCACCAAAAATTCATTGACATAAAAAAGCTGGTTTCATATAATAATAGAAAAAGATTCAGCGTGCTGTATCTAGTGGGCTAACACTGAAATCCGAATTTTTTAACGGACGGATGTGTCGGCAGGCAATGAAAAAAATTGGAGCGCTTACTGGTTGAATGTGCCAGCCGTTGGTGGTCAACACAAAATTTAGCTATAAAGGAGAGTTGGTAATGCTGCGGTATTATAACTCTCTTTTTTGTGATATAGGAAGCAGTGTTATAATATATAGATAACTCTACAAACATAAGGAGATGGTGAAATATGAAGCAATGTATGGATTCAGAGAACTTACATAGGCGATTGAAGAAAATTATTGGACAGATTAATGCGATTGACCGGATGATTGATGAAGATGTACCGTGCGAAGATATTCTGTCACAAATCAATGCGGCAAAATCTGCACTGCATAAATGCGGCCAGGTTGTCTTGGAGGGTCACATTGCACATTGTGTGAAAGATGGTATTCAGCATGGGGATGCTGAGGAAACAATTAAAAATTTTACAAAAGCAGTTGAAAGATTTGCAAATATGTCTTGAATATATTTTTAAAAGATTTCATTTAGAAAGCAGCCATAGCAGAAGCTTTTTTGGCGTGCACGTGTTTTGCCTCGTTAGAAAGAACTCCTTGACACCCATACCCCTATTGGTATAATATATGGGCATACCCCTATGGGTATAAAGGAGGGAGAAGATCGTGATCGATAAGTTGGAAAAAGTATTAGAATGGGGTGGAACGAAGAAAGATATTACGTTGCTTATTATGAGTGGCATAGCTTTAGTAATCAGCATTTTTGATCTGATTCCGTTACCGTTTGATGCTTCGTGGATTGCTATTGTATTATGCGGTGCGCCAATTATTTTAGAAGCTGTTATCGGTCTTGTTACAGAGTTTGATATTAAGGCCGATGTACTGGTATCCGTTGCTTTGGTTGCATCGATTATCATTCATGAGGATTTTGCAGCGGGAGAAGTGGCTTTTATTATGCAGCTTGGCGGATTATTAGAAGATCTGACGGTTGCTAAGGCAAGAGCAGGAATTGAAAGGCTGGTGAGACTTACACCCAGAACGGCACGAATTATTTCCAGTGAAAATGGTTCCGAAACAGAAAAAGTGATTCCTGCGGAACAGGTGAAAATTAGCGATCATTTAAGGGTGCTTGCCGGAGAAACCATTCCGGTAGATGGTATTATTCTGTCCGGTCAGACTTCTGTAAATCAGGCAGCAATGACGGGTGAATCATTGCCGGTGGATAAGGCGGAAGGTGATGAGGTTTTATCAGGAACGGTAAACCAGTTCGGCGCTTTTGACATGGAAGCGACCAAAGTTGGAGAAAACTCTTCGATTCAAAGAATGATCCGTCTGGTGCAGTCTGCCGATGCAGAAAAGGCGAAAATAGTGGGTCTTGCCGACAGATGGGCCACCTGGATTGTTTTGATCGCATTAACTGCGGCGATCATTACTTATTTCATTACACATGAGATTTTGCGGTCTGTCACGATTCTTGTTGTATTTTGTCCCTGCGGTTTAGTTCTTGCTACTCCTACAGCAATTATGGCGGCGATTGGAAATGTAACGAAGCACGGTTTCCTTGTCCGGGAAGGAGATGCTTTGGAACGTTTGGCTCATGTGAAAAAGATTACATTTGATAAAACAGGTACGCTGACCTTCGGAGTCCCTGAAGTTACTGCGGTGGTATCTGTGAGTGATGAATATAGCGCAGAAGAACTCTATCGTATGACAGCAAGCTGTGAGTCAAAGTCAGAGCATCCTCTCGGCAAAGCAATCACTTCCTGTTATAAGCGGACGAAGCGCATGAATATAACTGTGCCTGAACACTTCATGATGATACCGGGGCAGGGAATCGAGGCAAGGATAGGCGGGCGCACATTGCTTGCGGGAAATCCAAGGCTAATGAAAGAAAAGAATATTGATATAGTTGGCAATAGCAGGAATTCTAAATCCGGTTGCGGGGGCTTTGGTACACAATAGTGGTTCGGTTTTTGTCATTGTCAATTCGGCCCTATTGTTAAACTGGAAGAAAAAACTTTGATTTCATACATACCTTTCGGCAAAAAACGTACTTTCGTCCTGCAGTAAAAATCCCGTTTTATTCCCATCTATTCGTCCGGGCCGGCAAATTTCTGAGTAACAGCAGAAATGGCACTAACCAGGAAAGAATGGGATTTTCCAGAACGGAGATTTGGACAATGAATTGAAGAAAATAAGGGCCTGATAAGACAGAAGAAAACGTGACATAGAAAAATAAAATAGTTGACTCAGTCAATTTTTATATATTATAATAATGTGGACTTGATCAACTAAAATTTGAGAGGAAATTATTATGAAACGTTTTCTGAACCCAAGAATTATGCTTATTATTTCAATGACGGTGTTTGGTACGCTGGGTCTGTTCGTGAGAAACATTTCGGTATCTTCTGGTGAGCTTGCTCTGTATCGGGCAATTCTTGCAGCGCTTTTAATTGCAGTCTTTTTGGCCGTCACAAAACAAAAAATTCCATTCAGTGAAATCAGAAAAGAAATTCCGTTGCTTTTGCTGTCCGGCGTAGCTATGGGGTTTAACTGGATATTGCTTTTTGAAGCTTATAAGTACACGACTGTTTCTGTTGCAACACTCAGCTATTATTTTGCTCCGGTCATTGTGACCGTGGCCTGCCCTATTTTATTCAAGGAAAAAATGTCGGCAAAACAATGGATCTGTTTTATGATGTCCACGCTCGGGATTATATTAATCACAGGCCTTGGAGATCTGTCAGTCGGAAACAATCATTTTATTGGTATTCTTTTTGGATTGGGTGCTGCCTGTTTGTATGCAACTGTCATTTTGCTCAATAAGTTTATTAAAAAGGTAGAGGGAATACATAGAACATTTTTGCAATTTATTGCGGCAATTCTTGTTCTGATTCCTTACGTGGGATTTACGAGCGGAGTTACGCTTTCTAATCTTGACGGTTTGGGCTGGATTTGCCTGCTGATTGTAGGTTTTGTCCATACGGGTGTGACCTATTGCTTGTATTTTTCCTCGCTCAAAGAGCTTCCGGGGCAGAAAGCAGCCATATTGAGTTATATCGACCCGCTTGTGGCCGTTCTTGTATCTGTTCTGGTTTTGGGAGAAAGTATGACTGCCTTGCAGGTAATCGGCGGTATCCTGATTTTAGGCTTTACCCTATGGAATGAAATTACACCGACTAAATAGAGATGAGCAAAATACTCAAATAGAAATGTGAGATTTGGCGGTTAGCAGG
>JAUNON010000057.1 GCA_030537145.1 Lachnospiraceae bacterium
AGGTATTTTGCATCAATACCGGCCTTTGCAGCGATCTCGGTAATCGGTGACATCGCAGTTTCCTGTGCGATCTCAATGTCAGATTTGAATCCCATAATAAAAATCTCCTTTCTACCTCTGATCATATGAAATGCCTGAATACATGACAAAACATTTCCTTGTCTCTTCTCTATTCTAAAATAAACAGCCGTGAAATTCAACAACTATTTCCCTATTTTGCCCTCTCTTTTTTATAGAAAAGCACAGCTTTTGTTCCGCGCGCGTAGCTGCGCATCACCGCACGAAGTGCTTTTATTTCATAAGAAAACCATAACTTTCGTACTTTAAAGCGCCAATGTGTTTTCCATGAAATAAAAGCAGCCGGGGGCTTCCAAAATCCCGGAAAGCCTCCGGCTGCCTGTTCCTTTTCTTTTGTGGGCAATCGGTCATGTGCGGATGTACCCGCATATTTGATCTTCTCTCCTGCAAGCGCCACAAAGCGCTTCCTATCATCGGTGAAGAGAGCTCATCCGCAGTAAACCTCAATCGCCGCAGCCGCAAAATCGGCGGTTCCCTTTCCGGAAACCTTGTCAATGTTTTCTGTCATCTCTCCGCCTCCGGCATACATCCGCCCAAGGCTCCGCAAAATGTCCGGCGTACAGGTATAAAAATGCTCTGTAATAAACTCCTGCAGTTTTTTCACCAGCTTCTGAACCGCTTCATCCTCCGGCGGGAGATTCAAAAGCTTTCCGAATTCTGCGAAAATACTCATGAAAGCAATATTGATTTTCTGCATATCCTCCGGAGCACGATTTTTATTCTTTTCCTCAAACTCCTTCCATGCAAAGCTCTTTCCCCAGGACGCCTTTGCCTGTTTTGCATATTCATCAATTTTTCTTGTGTCAAATGCTGAAAAATCCAATCTCTTCACTCCTATCATTTTTATTCCACGGGCAAGATCAATCAGATTTTCCAGATGTTCCTTTTGCAGCTCCAGCAAAGTAATCTGCTGCTCCAGCGCCCTGTTACGGTCAAAGACAGGGCTGTCCAGAATCTGCCTGATCTCCTTCAAAGGAAACTGAAGCTCACGAAACAGTAAAATGTGCTGCAGCCGCTCCAAAGCCGTATCGTCATACAGCCGATATCCGGATTCTGTCGTTCCGGCAGGATGCAGAAGGCCGATTTTATCATAATAATGCAGAGTGCGTATACTCACTCCTGTCAGCCGGCTCACTTCGTTCACTGTCATCATAAATACTTCCTCCTTCCGTGTAACCTCATCATAAGCTATGACGTAAGGTAGGAGTCAAGCCTTTTTTGAAGCTATCCATTCTTTTAGCCGCACTTTTTCAAAGTACCGATGATCACATCGCAGACCACCACCAAATCCTCCGCATGGAATGCCGCCGGGAAATTGTCGCTGAATAAAATCTGGGAAGCAGGAGGAAACTCCTCATCCCCCTCCCACAAAAGAAACTGTACAAAATAGCCCGGGAAAACCTCAAATTGGCAGCCCGCATCTCCAGCCTTCACCGGCTCAGCTCCCATGATTCTGCCGGCTTCCCGGAATTGCTCCGTCTTATTTCCATAGGAAAAGGCCAGACGCATCATGCAGCGCCCGTTAAACTGGCGGTAATAAACCTCGCCCCAGGGTACTTCCCGGTAGGTCAGAAATTTTCCTGTACTTACACTGGCCGCTCCTTCCAGAAGGAAACGCACTACAAGGATTTTCGCAGGATTGGTCTCCGTCAGCGGGGAATATCCGTACTTTTCATCCATACATTTTATCTCAAACTCCGGATGGGAAATTTCATATTCCCTGCCCAAAAAAGTCACCTTGAACATACGGCGTTCTGAATCAAAAATAAAACCGGTCCGGGCACTGATTTCATCAGGATCGGCTTTTCTGAATTCCGTCAAGTAGTGTTCCAGGGGAACTAGTTCTTTGTTATTGTTCTTCTCTATTTCCATCGTCATCATTCACCTCAAACTTCTCTTAAGTATTATGACCAATATCATAGCATAAATAACCGCTGCTTTTCAATCCCATCTGCCGTTCAGAGCATTTCTTCATCCGGAAAATGGCCCGTATCAAACCAGCACATTGGGGTCTGATACGAACCATTTTTACATCTTCCGACTATGTATACAGTTCTAATTACCGCATTTTACTTAAAGGTTAACGATGGGAACAGCGTTGCATCCGTGTGAGGCAGGAAACAGCAGGCCACGAACTCATCCATGTAAGTGGGCTCGTTGGACAGTTCCAAATAAGTCATATTATGGGAAATCTCCGATACCTTTGCTTCCGCTTCACTGGATAACAGCATGGTATAGGCGCCGGACAGAGAGGAATTTCCGATGTAATGGAATTTCTCCAGGTCAATGTCCGGGAACATACCGATATTTACCGCATTTTCCATATTAATACCGCTGCCGATACCGCCGGCCACATACACATCATCGATCATGTCCACTGTAAAATCCAGAGAATTGAGCATAACTCGGATTGCGGAGAAAATAGCACCCTTGGCACGCATGAAGTTATCAATATCCACTTCATTGATCTCCACATCCTTTACAGAAGCCGCATCTTCCTTAAATACCAGCACATAGCTGCCCATTCCATACTTATCATAGCGGATTCTCCTGCCCTCCCGGATAAACTTGCCCTTTGGATTGATGATACCGCAGCGGAATAATTCGCTGATCAAATCAATAATACCAGAGCCGCAGACACCCACCGCCTTCTGTCCCTCGTCGCCGATAATGGATAGGGTAGGTTCCATGGTTTCTTTGTCGATGACGCAGGCTTCAATGGCTCCGTCCGTGGCACGCATACCGCAGCTTATATCGCCGCCCTCAAATGCAGGCCCTGCGGAGCACGCACAGCTCATCATAAATTCCTCATTGCCGAATACCAGCTCGCCATTCGTACCTAAATCAATAAAAAGAGACATTTCCGGACGGTTCCAGATACAGCTTGCGAACGTTCCCGCCGTAATATCGCCGCCCACATAGCTTCCGATATTAGGCGCCACAATCACCCGGGCGTGGGGGAATGTCTTAATATCCAGATCCTGCGCATGCACGCAGGATGTCTCAAAGAAGGTGGGGATATACGGCTCCATACGAACGGGATCTGCATCCACACCCATCAGAAGGTGATTCATCGTGGTATTTCCCGCCACACAAATCCGATAGATCATCCCCGGCTTTATCCTGGCCGCTTTGCACATCTGCATGATCAGAGGATTCAGGGTTTCCTTCACCACCGCATCCTGCAGCTTCTTCTTTCCTCCTGGCTTCAATGACTCAATAATACGGTTAATGACATCCGCACCGTAACGGATCTGACCGTTTCCGGTAGACGCTTTTGCTAAAATGCTTCCATCCAGCATATTGATCACCAATGCCGCTACAGAGGTAGTACCGATATCCACAGCCAGTCCGCAAACCTTTACTTCCTGGTCAGGCGCACAAATATCCAGCACCTCCACCTTGTTTTCCGCTCTTCGAATTACACATTGAACATCAAAATTATATGTTCTAAGCGTTTCCGCCATTTTTTTCATTACAGAAAATGGAATTTTTACCCGTTCCACGCCGCAGGCATCCTCCACCGCCCACGTAACACGCTCGATGTCCGGCATGGTGTCATCCAGACTGGGGGGAGCCATCGTCACCCGCACCACTTCCAGATCATTTTTAAAACTGATTCCGGCAGCCTCAATATCCGCCTTCGTCTTTTCAAATATTTCAATTTCTTTCGCAGAATCCAAATCCGCAACTTTCATTCTGCTCTTATATGCAGAGGCAATGTCCGGCACCAGAACCTCCACATCCGCAATTACTTTACTGACACAGGACAACCTCCAACCCTGTGCATATTCTTCCTCTGTAATATGGACAGTTTTTTCTGATTCTAATTCTCCGCCCACCAACTGTACTCTACATTTCCCGCAAGCTGCATTTCCAGAACATGGTGCATCGATAGCTACATTTGTTTTTCTCGCTACCTCAAGAAGGTTTTCACCAGAAGCGGCAAAAGCTTCCACATCATCGCCGTTCTCAAACTTAAATGTTACTTTATACATGTTTAATGTCCTTTCATACATTTGGTAATCGTAGCTTTCTTTTCTTTTTATCTCATAGGAAGGCTGCGCACTTTCGCACTTTAAAGCGGCAACCTTATTCCTATGAGGTAAAAAAGAGGCTGCTGCCTGCAGCCCCTTTTATTTCCGGGGATAGAAGGTCTAAAATGGGCCCTTTCTATCAACCCTTCCGTGCGAAAAGATGACAGGGGTCGGTCTTTTCACACATGTAGTTTTTTATGATTAAATCTCCAGATAAGAATCTGCGTACAGAGTATTGCCCTTGAATACGTCACAGGATTTGATGGTTTCCATCAGACGCAGATCGTTCGGGTTTACGATAGCTGAGGTCAGACCCTGCATCATAGCCATAGCAACCAGCGCAGAATCCATGATCGGGCGGATGTTCTTCGGCATACCGTTGGAGTTATTGGACAGACCGCCCGTAGAGTTCAGACCCATATCTGCAAACATTTTGATGCACTCCAAAACCTGCATCTGCTTGTCCTGCATACCCTTTACAACCAGGAATAACGGATCGAACCAGATATCCTCTGCTTCCATGCCATGCTCCAGACCTCTCTCAAGCAGAGTCTGGCAATACATCATACGCTCGTCATTGTCCTTGGCAATACCTTCACCGTTACAAAGTGCGATACAAATTGCATCGTTAGCAGCAGCCAGATCCAGATATTCGATTCTGCCTGCAGCATCTGCGGAGTTTACGATGGGCTTTCCTTTTGCACGGTTGTACACGGAAATACCAGCCTCGATTGCTTTTTTATTGGAGGTATCCAGTGCCAGCGGAACATTGTCAAACTCACCCTGAAGAAGCTGAACAGCCCATTTCATCAGATCTTCGCCATCGCTCTCAGCCGGTCCGATATTTACATCAAGATAGGTAGCGCCAGCATCCAACTGCTGTTTTGCTCTCTTAATGATCGGCTCCGGATCTCTCTCTGTGTAAGCCTTATTGATGGTCGGTGCGGTTGTGGAAAGTCTCTCACCAATTACTACAAATTTTCCCATTTTGCTTGTTCTCCTTTATATTCATTATTTTTCATCCCGTTCTTTTTCTTCGGGGATAAACTTTCAAGGATAATCTTCGGAAACGAGATGAAACGAACTTCGCAAGTTTCATTCGTTATCGCCGGCGTATTCGGTCAGCTTATGCAAACATAGCTTCCTTCATTTTGCCTTGCGTAAATAAAGCTGCCCCGGCTATATCAAGCCTTACGGCAGATAAAACGGCCAGGACACGGAGCTTCCTGTTCCGCAACCAGAAAACTCCGCTTTCTACAGCCCCGCCGCAGCAGAAAGGTCTGCATACCTTCCTGCTTTGCCACAGCAATTACTGCATATCTTTCAGGAATTTTACTAACTGTACAGCCTCTCTCGGCGCTACGATAATCTCCCAGCCCGGCATCTTCGCTTCCAGCTCGCCCTTCAGAGCAGCTACCTTACCAGGGATGCAGAGCTTACGGCATTTGATCTTTCCTGCAATATCCTGCTCCTCAAAGAACTTCGCAATCGAGGTGGAGGAGAACTTACCTGCAGCCCAGGAGGTCAGTACGGAAAGTCCGCCTGCATCATTAATGATCAGGTTACACGGAACGCCGGAACGCTCCAGCTCACCGGATACTACAAAGTAGGTAAGAGCAAAGTCTACCGTAGTCAGGCAGATAGAATTCTCATCACCACCGTTGATCGGATAAATGCCAGGAGCCACCTTCATGGGCTTCTGCGGGTCAGTAAATACGTTCTGTCTTAAGCCGTACAGCGGAAGCGCTCTTGCATAGCTCATCTCGTCTGTAACAACAATGGAACCGTATTTTACAGTAAACAGGGACAGCAGAGCCGCCTGCAGATGCGCATCGCCTCTCGCCAGCTTCGCCGCATTCACGATAGAGGGATAACCACAGGTTCTGTTTCCGTCCTTAATCGCCGCTCTTCTAAACTGAACGGTGGTGGCAAATGCCGCTTTGATGGATGAGCTGCAGGCATTAAACAGCAGGTTCTTATTGCCAAGTTTTTCCAATGCTGCCAATGTGTCATACAGTTCGTCATCATTCTCGCCAAATACACCCAGAGCCACGCCTGCCTCAGTAGCAATCTTATTCATCTCTTCATAGTTTGCAGGTGTTGCACCGTTCAAAATCGGCTTTGCATCCTTACATACATCCAGAGCTGCTTTTGCAACTGCCGGATCCTCCACGCCCAGGATCAGAACTCTTCCATGACCGGAAACCTTCTTCACCAGCTCCACGTAGCTGTCTGCGCCTGCCGCTGCATCGTAATCCACATAGATCATCTCGGAATACATACGCTCGCCGATACGGTCGTAATCTACCACCTTCAGCTCTTCCAGAGCCTTATCGATGGCTTCCTCTGACATACTGTTGGTCAGATCCGTAGCATATCTTGTCTTGCTGACAAATGTTTTTTCATGACGGAACAGAACAGTTTCTCCGCCCAGAGACAGTTCTTCTTCTCCAACGCCCACCTTGATGGTTTTCATTGGCGGAGCAGTCGCCTCGCTCATTGCTGCCTTTGCATCCTCTGAGAAATAGGGGCAGGCATCAATGCTTACCGCACCCTGCGCAACCTTCATAGAGAATGCCATACAGGTGGGTGATCCGCATTCCTTACAGTTTTTCTTCGGTGATAATTTAAAAATGTCAAGACCTTTCAGTGCCATTCTATTTTCCTCCTTCTATCTCAATTAAACCAATGCCTTGATCAGTTTTGAGACTGTTGCAACTGATTCCGGATGTTTCAGGATAACTGCGTTTGCGCCGGAAGCCAGATCTGCTACTGCAGTTTCAACTTCCATATCGATTCCACGCTCTTCTGCGGGACCCCATTCAGGCATATCCTCTTCAGAAGCTACGGCTTCCTTTACACCCCAGGTCTCAGATGCTACCGGAGTAATAATCGGCATCTGCAGGGTTGCATCTCCCTGAGACAGTGCTGCTGCTTTGATACGGTCCATAGTGGAAACCACATACTCAAAACCGTAACCGGCTGCCGCGGTACCAACGTTCATAACAATGGCCTTGGCATCCACGCCTAACTGTGTCATCAAAACGTTCAACTGTTTTGCCAGGTTAATATCATCGGCAGACTCAGCGCCGACTACCTGCTTATAAGCCAGTCCGGCTGCTGCACCAACGGTCTTATAGTTCTCTTCCTTTGCCGCCAGCATAACAGCATTCTTTCCATCCAGTGCTTCAGCAGCTTTTGACAGGAGCTCGGCATCCTTCTCCACATTCTTGCAACCGCAAATTACAAGAGGAAGATCTACAACTGCCGCCACATCCTTTACGATCTGAATCAGCTCTTCGGTGGGCTTGTTTTCTCCATTGGGATCGCCGCCCTCCAGACGCAGGCTCAGGAAATCAACTCCCTCAAAGGTAGCTGCTTTCTTAGCCATATCTGCTACTGTTTCACATCCTTCATAATACTTCTGAACACATTCCGGTTCTTCTGCCATACCGCCGTCAGTGATTTCGATTCCTACCTTCGGTGCGTTCTCAATAGGTGCATCAAAAGTATAGAACGGCAACACATTCTCACCGCCGAGAGTAATTGCTTTGTCACCAGTACCCACAGTCAGGGTATTGATGCTGGCACTAAATTTTCCAGATTTTGCTGTAAATGGCATTTCTATTATACCTCCTTAAAATGATATGACTGGCACCAGGCTCTGGCAAAACCGGGTGCCAGAAAAAAACAACGTATGAGTTAGACTCAAGAAAATGCAAGCATTTTCTTTCGTTAAATCAGCAACTCCTTCGGAGCCTTTGATAGCTCGATCTTAGACTCGCAAAAATGCTCCGCATTTTCGCTTGTTAAGAAATCATGCTATCTTCATATGAGTTCCCGCAAGCGAAAACTCATATTTCGGACATCATACAGAAAATCTGCGTTGCAGATTTTCCTAAAAGCAGCAGAGCTGCTTTTGATTTCTTACATCATCGGTTCCATGGTAAGAGCCGGATGTCCTTTTTCTTCCAGGAATGCGTACAGGGTTTCCGGATCTTCTGCAATAGACTCGTCACCGATCATATCTACAAAGTTCTCGATACCGTAAAGCTCTTTTGCTGTCTCGTTCAGTCTTTCTGCTACGGAATCCTTCAGCTCCTTCGGCATCCATACGATACGGGCTACGCCGCCCTCTGCCTTCATGAACTTCTTGGAAGCGATGAAGTGACGTCCGTGTCCCATGAAGCCGGGCGTCTGCACACCGCCGCCGGTCATAGAAGCCAGCTCGGAGAAGGTCATGCCGATGGGGGTCATGCCTGCATACTCACGGTTTGCGATGCATACGCCGTTGGAAAGAGGCTCAATACCGCAGATACACTCGAAGCATCCGCAGGAGGTCATGGGCTTCTCGATGATGGAATACAGAGATACATCGTCCAGAGCGCCCTGGGAGAATTTACGAACCGCTTCGTTTACATCCTCATACTCACCGATTCTCTCATCAATTACCTTTTCCTTGGTGATTACCTGGCAGGGACCCTGGGGATCCAACTGATTGGTAGCCTTTGCATCCAGCCATGAAACAGCGCCGCACAGACCAAGTCTTTCCGGCGTAACCACGCATACGTGGGACGGGGAGAATGCCTGGCACATGATGCAGCTATAATAAACGTCCACAGATTCATCGGTCAGAGTGGTCAGTCTCTCATCACGCTTGTCAAATACGGGAATCGCAACCTCATGACGCTGCTTGGTGCAGTCCTCCGGAATAGTATAGATCTTCACCTGGCACTTGTCTACTACTGCTGCGAATTCGCTCTTAACCTTGGCGTACAGAACTTCACCGATATGCTTCAGACGGAAGCCTGCATTAAAGGTTTCTTTGCTGATACGGATACGGATCATGTCACGCTGTCCGGTATGCATCATACCTTCCACACAGTTCAGATAGCTGTGGAATTTACGCTCGAATACCGGCTCGAAGTCTGTCTGCATCGTCTTACCTGCAACTTCAACGACATATGCGATGGACTGTTTGGAGCCAACCGGCATCTCGTCAATATCCGGGCCAACCACTTCGATCTTGTGATCCTCGATCTCGGACGCTTCTTTGGTCTGTACCAGCTCTACGCAATCCACACGGGAACCGTCAAATTCCACCTGCATATCGCCGCGGCGGATGATCTCACCCTCGAATGCGGAAGCGAATGCTACCGGAATATCGATATTGGTGATCTTAATCTTGATATCTCTTGCCTCCAGAGAAGTAGCATTGAATTTTGCCACATCCGGCTGAACGATCAGGCTCTTGGGAACCTTGATATTCACTGCCTCAGAGGTAGCCACATCGTTGGTGATAACCGGGAAGCCCAGAGCGATTGCGCCTGCGCCTGCGGCAACTACCACTTCATCCAGCGGAGCAAATGCGTTTACGAATGCCGGAACACGCTCCAGCGTATATTTCATCAGGCCTGCTGCATCGCCGCCCTGAATATTGCCGAAGATCAGTGCCGCTCTTACCGCTACGGATACCACATGTACAACAGAGGTTACATCCTTGCCCAGCGGAATCACACGCACATTTGCACCGGTCTTGTAACCCAGCTCCTGACACTGGTCAATAATGCCGCCAACCAAAGTTACCAGGATACCCTGTGCCTGATAGGATTTTACCAGATCGACACCTTCCTGGGCAGTGGGAGCTGCGCCAAGGATAACAGCAACACCCGGAATATCACCGGTTACAAGCGGTACACCCAATTCACGGATTACGGCATCTGCCAAATGTCCGTAGCAGGGAGCCTCATACGGAGCGGGATTATCAACATATTTCAGAACCTCAATAAACTCTGCACAGAGCGCTGTAGCAACACCGCTCATAAATACATCGTTCAGCTTCTTTTCTCTGGTCATCAGAGTTTTCACAACGCCCAAAGCAGTTTTCAGTTCTCCCAGATTGCCAACCTTTGTTCCGGTCACACCATAGTAACAGGGAAGGCTGTATGCAGTATCCGGGAACGCAACTGCTTTGTCTGCGCCATGCTGTGCGATTGCAGCATCGATTGCCTGTTCAGTCAGGCCGTACACTGCATCATTTCCTTTGAATACAACATCAAATAATGTCAACGTCTTTTCCTCCAATCCTTTTTTGCTTAAAGCTTATCACTGTCCGCTTCCATGCGGGCTTTGATCTGTTTGATCTCTTCTACTGCCTCCGGACTAAAATCATAGGGAGATTTGCCCTGACGGTCCGCATCAATTACTTCTGAATTGTAATGAACGAAGCCCAGAAGGTCCTCCGCCGGAATCTTGCCTCGGATAAACTCCTCGTCCTCCGGCCCCCGTACCTTGTTGGCCACCACGCCTACGCGCCGCACTCCCAATCCCTCTGCCAGACGTTTCACATTCTGGTAGGTCTGAATGCTTCTGGCACCCGGCTCAATGACCACGACAAACTGATCCATCCCCTGGGTAGTTCCCCGTCCCAAATGCTCCAATCCGGCCTCCATATCCATGATAACCACATCGGAGCTTCGCAGCATCAGATGATTAATAATACGTTTCAGCATCACATGCTCCGGGCAGACACAGCCGCTGTTGGCTGTCTCCACCGTGCCCAGAACAAGAAGCTTCACGCCATTGCATTTTTTTGCATATTTATCCGGAATATCATCCACCTTTGGGTTGATGCGGAATACTTTGTTAAATTCATCAGCTCCGGTACGTTCCTCCACCAGCTTCCTCATTTTGGAAATCGGAATGATCTGATTTAACTCTTCTTCTGTAAAGCCCAGGGCCAGTCCCAGATTTGCATCCGGGTCAACATCTGCGGCAAGGACATTTTTTCCTTCATCAGCATACAGTCTGGCTAAAGTGGCGGCAAATGTGGTTTTCCCAACACCGCCCTTTCCGGTAATAGCAATTTTCATGAAATTCACCTCAGATTAAAATTCTATCAGATACCGACAGCCTCTCTCTTTTCCTCGATTCTCTGCATCATCAGATCGCCCAGCTTGTCAATATCCTTTTCTACTGTGTAAGCAGCCTCAACCCAATCTCTGATACCATCGGTCAGAAGAGCTGCCACCTGGTCTGAACCGCTGACATACGGATCAACGCCCAGGAAGGTATCAATACCGGTAGCCACTACATAGTTTCCGATAGACACTGCCTTTTCTGACATCCACTCCGGAGCGCATCCCACAACCGGAAGCTGGGAAATGTTCAGTCCGGAATCCTTTGCCAGCTCAGCCACCAGGATCATCATACGGGAAATATCTACGCAGGAGCCCATATGCAGTACCGGCGGAATATCAGCCAGCTCGCATACACGCTTCAATCCGGCGCCGCACAGATCCTTTGCCGCCTTGTCCATCAGACCCGCCTTTGCAGCAGCCTGAGCGGAACATCCGGAAGCAACAATAATGATATCATTGGCAATCAGCTTCTTCATCAGCTCAATATGAGCGGTATCCGGTCTAACCTTGGGGTTGTTGCAGCCTACCATAGCTACCGCACCGCGGATAACACCAGAAGTAATACATTCGATCAGAGGCTTGGTGGTTCCGGTTACGTCTACCTGAGAGTTGGTAACGCCGTCCAGCGTTTTCACGATGGCTTCTACGGAATAACCAACGGTAGCCTTCTGCTTCATATCCGGGATATATACCAGCTCCGGTTTTCTGTTCTTGAAGTTTTCAATCGCCATCTTTACGATCGCTTTTGCATTTTCATCTGCAGTCTCTGCATTGAATCGGATATATTCAGAATCCGGCATCTGCGCAATCGGAGATGTGGTCACAAATTTTGTATGGAAGCATTTGCTCAAAGGCCCTAAAGCCGGGAAGATACACTGAACATCTACTACAATCGCTTCACAGGCACCGGTAAGAACCACATTCTCCTGCTGCAGGAAGTTACCTGCCATGGGGATACCGCGGCGCATAGCCACTTCGTTGGAAGTACAGCAGACACCGGATACGGTAATGCCCTTAGCGCCCATGGATTTTGCGTATGCGATCATTTCCGGATCGTCTGCATATTCGCAGATCATTTCCGAAAGTGACGGATCATGTCCGTGAACAACGATGTTTACATTCTCAGCGTTCATAACGCCCAGATTTGCTTCTGTCTCAATGGGCTTCGGAGTACCGAACAGCACATCAGAAAATTCTGTTCCCGCCATGGAACCGCCCCAGCCGTCGGAAAGACCGGCTCTCAGAGACTGGCGAATCAGCGCTTCCGGTTTGGAAGAGCATCCCATATGGGACATATGTAAGGAACAGGATACCTCACGGTCGATGGCACGGGGAGCAATCTCCTCTCTCTGCCAGATCTCCTGGGTATGCTCCGGCGCTCTCTTTAAGAAATTCTGATTTCCGAATACCTTTCCGTACTCGCTCAGTCCTAAATATGCCACCTCATGAGCCAGATCGTAGATGTCTTTGCCCTCTGTTTCCACGCCCCACTCCTTGGCAATGCGGATCAGCTTTTCAGGATCCTTTACCTTGTACGGGCCTTCCGGCTTCGCACAATACAGCGTATGACAGATCTCACGTCCGTGATCAGAATGCGTAGCTGCTCCGCCTGCCGTAAACTTCAGATAATTACGTCCCACGATGCCATGTGCGTCACATCCGCAGATACCTCTCGGCGCCTTCGGCGTAATACGGCAGGGTCCCATGGAACAGATACGGCAGCAAATACCCTGCTCACCAAACTTACAGTGCGGGGTCTGATTTGCCACACGATACTGCCATGCGTCAGCTCCCACCTTCTTTCCAGTCTCAAGCAAACGGTTGGTAGCTGCTTCAAACTCTTCAACCGTTGTCAATTTAAAATCTCCCATTACTTACCTCCTTGTAATTTGCCAAAATCCGGGTTTGCCGGTTTTATTTTTATTCCAGAGCAGACCATGCCAGGTTTTCACCTGCAGAAAACCTCCAGCTTTTCCGCAGGGAAAACTCCTTTTGGCCTGCCTCGAATATTCTATGACGATCCTACAGCTCCAGTTTCTCCATAATCTGCTTCAAAGCAGTCCGCACCGGAGACTCCTCCGGAAGCTGGACCGTAGGTTTGCCATCGCAATCATATTCATATACTTCAGTACTCTGGGGAACCACTCCCAGAAGCTCAAGACCCTGATTTTTAATTTCCTCCAAAGTACCTTCATTTAATTTCCCATCCGGAGCACGGTTTACGATCAATCCCATCTTTTTGGGGTTCAATTCCAGGTCTCTTGCCAGCTCCGCAATCCTGCCAACAGCCTGAACGCCTCTTCTGGAACAGTCGCTGACCAGGAGAAGCATGTCAACCTTCGGCAGAATACCGCGGCTGATGTGTTCCATTCCCGCCTCATTATCCACTACCACATAGGGATAGTTGGGGGTCAGCTTCTGAAGCTGCGTCTGAAGCAATCCATTAACAAAACAGTAGCATCCCTTTCCCTGGGTCCTTCCCATGACCAGCATATCGAAATCATCATCCTCGATCAGACATTGATTCACCATAAATTCCATATAATCTGCCTTGGACATGCCTGCCGGCACTGTTCTCTGGGCGGCATTCTCTGATTTTGCCACATCTTCTCTGATGTCACCCAGAGTCATTTCCACTTTCACTCCCAGGACTTCATTCAGATTAGAATTCGCATCCGCATCCACCGCCAGAACAGGAGTTTTTCCCTTTCTGCAAAGATATTGGATCATTAATCCGCATAATGTGGTTTTCCCTACGCCGCCTTTCCCGGCAACTGCTATTGTAAATGACATATCATTGCGCTCCTTCATGTTAGTTTACT
This sequence comes from Lachnospiraceae bacterium, assembly GCA_030537145.1. Lineage (GTDB taxonomy): Bacteria > Bacillota > Clostridia > Lachnospirales > Lachnospiraceae > Merdiplasma. The sequence continues at coordinate 13,858 of JAUNON010000057.1, forward strand.
TTCATGCTTCTTTTCTCATTGCGTTTATGTGACCATTCCCATCGCAGCATCCCTCCATCATTGTATTCGTTTTTGCCTTATTATTTAACTGCCGGACTGTTTCGGCCTAGCAGTTAATTTTTACAGTTCCGCCAGTCAGATCTGCCAGCACCAGCGCCCCCTGAATCGTCTTTTCCTCCCCCATCACATCTGTCAGAGTGATCTTTTCTCCATCCACCTGTATCTTACTTACATATTCCATGATGATACTGTCCGGTTCTGAAGCTTTATAAACAGTAGAAAGGCACATACCGCCACCCCCTATCCTTCTTTTACTATAGAAAGAGCAAGACTCAGATAAAGATTCCCCTTCTGGAATTCATCCACTGCCTTTTTGATCTGTTCTGCCGCGTTCGTTTTACCGGCCGCCCGCAGCTTATCCGCCATCTGATCCAGTTCTGCCGCATGATGCTCATTATGCTTCAGCATATAATCCAACACCGCAGTCATCTGATCCGGCTGTCCGGGCACCTCATGGCTGTGACCGCCGCATCCCGATGCACATCCGGCGCATCCGCTTTCCGCAGCACCTGCATGCGTATGATCATGATCTTCTTCATGACCATGTTCATGACTGTGAGGATGCGTATGCTCGTAAGTATGAGTATGAGGATGCTCATGCTCATGACTATGGCTGCAGAGATTGCCATTTTCATCTTTTACCAAATGCATTTTGACGTCTCTCCTTTCCAGATATTGTTAAGTTTTTGACGAATCTTTAGATCACTACCCAATATCTATTTGGGACATTATAACACATTTTTATTTTGTTCTCAATAATCCGGAATGTTCTTTTTTAGAAACTTTGTAACAGTTCCGCCTTCAGCTAAACGGTTACTCTTTGGTATGAAGTTCTGCAAAATTTCAACAATGTCTTAAAAATAGAGCCTGGCATCACGCCAAGCCCTATTTTATTGTTTCTGATCTCAGTTTCTCATACAAATATGAATTTTATAGTCAGGCCCGGACGTTTGCGCCTAAATTCCAGCCACCTTCAGAAGATCCGGTACCTTTGACTCCCAGCCCAATGCCATAATATGTACTCCCTGACAGTAGGGCTTACATTCTTTGATAATGCGTGCGGCAATCTCTACGCCGGTGATGCCTGCCTTTGTTTTTTCCTTGTCTTTTTTCAGCTCCTCGATCATATCATCCGGAACATGAATACCGGCAACATTATTGTTCATGAATTTTGCCATTCCGGCGGATTTGGGGATAATGATTCCCACCTGAACCGGTTTGCCGAACTGTTTTGCCTTTTCCATGAATTTAATGAATTTTTCCGGTTCAAAAACAGCCTGTGTCTGGAAATAGTCGCAGCCCGCCGCAACCTTTCTTTCCATTTTTGCAAGCTGTGCATCCACAGAATCACTGCAGGGAGATACCACTGCTCCCTTAGCAAATTTAGGCGGCTCGCCAATAAGCTTATTTCCGCCCAGATCCTCGCCTTCCTCCAGCTTGTTTACCGTATGGATCAAAGAAACGGAATCCAGATCAAAGACCGGCTTTGCCTGCGGATGATCGCCCATTTTGGTATGATCTCCTGTTAAAAGCAGCAGATTTTCAATCCCCAGCATAGCTGCGCTCAAAAGATCTGACTGCAGTGCAATACGGTTTCTGTCACGGCAGGTCAACTGGTAGATCGGCGTCAGCCCCTCATCCTTCAGAGCCTTACATGTGGCCAGAGAGCCGAGACGCATAACAGAGGACTGATTATCCGTTACATTTACTGCTGTAATGCCGCTCAGATAAGCCTTTGCCTCCTCCAGCACATGTTCAATATGACATCCTTTTGGCGGTCCAACTTCCGCAGTAACTACAAATTCACCACGTTCAAATGCTTCAGTAATTTTCATGATACATTGCTCCAATCCTATTAGATTTGTAATGCTTCCGGGACGATTGTCCGCTGATGAGACTTTTGTCCGGAATCATTCCATAAATTTTAACAGTTTCTTTATTTTGATACTTCATCATCCGTTGCGTAGTTACGCACCTGCGTGGGACATTTTAATACATCCAGACGCCCAATCTGTTCCAGACGTCTGTAAATACGTTCCCAGGCACAGTCCATCTCACCGTCCACTTCGCATTTGCCGTTTTTCGATCCGCCGCACTGTCCGTTGACCAGACTCTTTGAACAGGCTGTGATCGGACAGATCCCGCCGGTCAGGTTCAGGTAGCATTCCCCGCACTGATCACACTTGTATTCCAGCGGCGTTACACCCTGGAAGCCCGGCAGCGGATAGGTGTCGCAGGCTGCGCACACTTTTTTATCCTCCAGATAATCGGCAATGGTCTGTACCCCGACGCCGCAGGAGAATACCAGCACCGTATCGGCAGCCGCAATCTCGCTCTCATGCTTCTGGAGACGCAGCTTCATATTTTCAGGATTGCATATGTAATCTGTTGTAATAATTCCGGTCACATTTCCGTCAGCAGCCAGCTCCTTTTGAAGCTCCACAGCCTCTTTTTCCGGAAAATGAACTTCCATACACCCCTGGCAGTTAACGATGAAAACCTTTTTTCCTTCTGCCAGTGATACGATCGTTTCCTTTGCTTTTAATTGGGTAATTAACATATCACTTCATCCCCCTTA
>JAUNON010000058.1 GCA_030537145.1 Lachnospiraceae bacterium
ATCTCAGGTCATCCTGATTTCATCTTTGAATAGGGGTGGTTCTGAATAGTTACGTGAAATGAATGAATACGAAAGAAAAAACATAGCCTTTCTGAATGAAAAGGAGAATGCGCTGGGCCCATATGAATATGATCAGGGTGGCCGCTGATACCGGGATGATTCAGACAGACAATGGATGGGAGGGTGCTATGGAAGAGAAAAACAAAATGACCAGGTGGATGATCACGGCTCTGATGCTGCTGATCCTGGCAGTGATTCTGGCGGGAAGCCTGCTGCCTTATCTGCAGATTGATCTTTCGGGCGTGATTGCAATGCTGCCGGAACAGGTTGCGGGAATTTTCAATGAGATGACGGAGCTGCTTGGCAGTGCGCAGGGAAAAATCGATTTTTCTGCGGCAGATCTTTTTCGGATTGCCATGCGTGTGGGAAGGGATACTGCGGCAGAAGATACTCTGAGCTCCTTAGGGCTGATTATTGCGCTTCCGTATCTTGCAATGAGTTTGGCAGTCGTATTCGGACTGGTGAGAAGGTGCTGGAGCTATATCGTATCTGCGGTTCTTTCTCTGACCGGAGTGCTTCTGGCGGTTTTGGGCGTGGTCCGATTCGTTCCCTCCAGCATCTATCAGGCAATACCTGCCTCTCTTTTGAAGCTGGGAAGCCTCATCTCCTTAGATTTTGGTGAGAAGTTCCTGCGGAAACAGGTATTAAAGAGCATCGGCGCATCCTGGTGGATCTGTCTTGCGGGAGGCATGATTTTGACAGGGTTTTCCATTGCAGGAATCATAGTATCCGGAAGGAAAAAAGAGGAATACCGTCTGTTGGACGATGAGCCCGGACAGGTCAATCCGGAGCCCGCAGTTGATTTTTGGGAAGTGCCGGAGGCAGGCGGGACCGAGAAGGAAGGAAACGGCGCGGAGAAGGCGGCCGGGCCAGCCGCACAGGAGACGGGGAAATGCGCAGGCATATACTGCGGCTTTGGAGAGCTGGATGGAGTGGAAATCCCGCTGGCGGAAAATGAGACGATTACGGTTGGAAAAAACAGTGCCTGCTGCAACGTGGTGGCTGCGGAGCCGGAAATTGAAGGCGTGCACTGCCGGATTTATTACAGCCGGGAAAGGGCCTGCTATCAGGTGCAGGATCTGTCACAGAGCGGCATTTATATCAATGGCAGAAGGATGAGTGCCGGCAGCACCGTCCTGCTTCCTTCCGGTACGATTTTGTTTCTGGCCGGTAAATATGCGGTCGGCCTGCTGTAAAAATAGTTGAGAGAGAAAAAATGGACAAATCAAATTATACGGCTCCGGAAACGGTATATCGAAAGGCTTCCGATCAGGTGATGGGAGAAAAATGTCTGATCATTATACATCTCTCCGGAAAGGTTCAGGAAATCAATTTAACCAGGCTTCACAAAACCAGATTGCTGATGGGACGGGCTCCGGAAAATGATATTGTAATCAGCGCCCGCGTGGTTTCCGGCATTCACGGAAAATTTAAAATCGATGGAAATCGATTGCTGTATGCGGATCTTAACAGCAGCAATGGGACGATTGTAGATGTAGACGGATACCGACAGTTTATACGGGGAAACCGCAAATATTATGAGCTGCAAAGCGGAAATATGCTGAGAATTCAGGGACAGGACAGTTCTCCCGACAAATCGGTGCTTATTTTATATACCTGTGAGCATATGGAGGGAGTATGGATCCATTATCCGATTTTAGCACCGGTGACCAAAATCGGAAGAGATATGGACAACGATATTGTTCTTAGCTCCCCGGCGGTTTCCCGCTTTCATGCCCGCATCGAGCATCGCGGCGATTATTTTGAATTAACGGATAACTCCAGTGCAAACGGGGTTTTTGTGAACGGGGGAAGAAAACAGGGCAAATACAGGCTGAGGGAAAAGGATGTCATTCAAATTGCCAATCATACCCTGATTTATACAAACGGAATGTTTTTTTATAAAAACTCCGCTCAGGGGATTAATATTGAAATCTGCAATGTAAATAAATTTGTGGATCATCATAAGAAAAAGATCCTGGATCAGGTAAACTGCACCGTAAAAAGCAATGAATTTGTGGCGATCGTAGGAGGATCCGGGGCAGGAAAAACAACGCTGATGAATGCAATCAGCGGCTTTGACAAAGAGATAACAGGAGATGTTTTCTTTAATGGGATTCGGGTACAGGAGCATTTTAATGAGCTGAAAAACCTGATCGGTTATGTGCCTCAGGAGGATATCATTTATGAAAATCTGACGCTTCGCAGAATGCTGTACTATACGGCAAAGCTGAAAATGCCGCCGGATACGACAAAAAAAGAAATTGCCGGCCGCATTAATCAGGTGCTGAGTATGGTGGAGCTGTCCGCACATCAGAATACATATATTCGAAAGCTCAGCGGAGGACAGAAAAAGAGAGCCAGCATAGCGGTGGAATTGCTGGCGGATCCCAATGTCTTTTTCCTGGATGAGCCGACCTCCGGCCTGGACCCGGGAACGGAGCAGAAGCTGATGATTACGCTGAATAAGCTGTCAAAGTCCCAGGGAAAAACGATTGTAATGGTGACGCATACTACTCAGAGCCTGCAGTTGTGTGACAAGGTGATTTTTATGGGCCGGGGCGGTCGTTTGTGCTTTGCGGGGACGGCCCAGGAGGCCAAAATGTTTTTCGATACGGAAAACCTGGTGGATATTTATAACATGATTACAGAGGAACCGGAATTATGGGCAGAACAGTTCAGAAACTGTGTGGAGGCTGAGCAGGTGCAGCGGCAGCCGCAAAGCGGGGACATCAGCCGCCGCCGGAGCAGGGCAAGACTGTCCCAGATACTGATTCTGATCATGCGTTATATGGAGCTGATTAAAAACGATCTGCAGCGGCTGCTATTGCTTTTTGCGCAGCCGGTACTGATTGCGATTCTGTTGTCCGTTGTGGCCAATGAAAATGCGTTTTACCTGTATGATGATACAAAATCCATTCTGTTTTCCTTAAGCTGTGCGGGAATTTGGATCGGGCTTTTTAACTCTATACAGGAAATATGTAAGGAGAGAGCGATCCTGAAAAGGGAATACATGGGGAATCTGAAGCTTTCGTATTACACGTTTTCGAAATTTTTTGTGCAGACGCTGCTGGGGGCGGTACAAGCCTTGCTTATGACCGCTATTTTCTCCGGCATGGTGGGACATCCCGCAGAAGGAATCCTGTTTGCAGATCCCTTTGCGGAGACCTTTGTAACGGTGTGGCTTACCATAGAGGCTTCCATGGCCATAGGGTTTGTGATATCCGCATTGGTCAGAAATGGGGACCGGGCGATGACCATGGCTCCGTTTGTATTGATTATTCAGCTTCTTTTTTCAGGGATTCTTTTCAGGCTGGAGGGGGCGGGCAGTAAGATCGCATATTTCACCGTAAGCAAATGGTCGGTGGAGAGTCTGGGAAGCATTGCGGTTTTGAATGATCTGCCTCTTAAGATTCAGAAAGAGATGCCTACTGAAATCGAACCGGAGGCTATCTTTTCTGCGTCGGCCGGCCATCTGATGCAGAATTGGCTGATTTTGGCCGGGATGATGGCAGGCTTATATTATGCGCAGTGCTTCTGAGGAGCCTTTCCAGGGATAGCAGATAGGAATATAGGGGAGAGTAAAATGATTATCTGTTTAGGATGCATGAGAGAATTGAATACTTCGGCGCAGATCTGTCCCTATTGCGGCTATGACAGCAGGCAGAAACCGGAAAAGCCCTATTTTCTGGAGCCGGGAACGATACTGGAGAATCGGTACGTGTTGGGAAAATCCATCGGAAACGGAGGATTCGGCATTACCTATATCGGGTTTGACCTGGTCTTAAACCGCCGCTGTGCGGTCAAAGAGTATTATCCCAGGGAGCTTTCCGAGCGCCCCCGGGGAACCCTGAATGTACAGGTGACAGAGTATAGTGCGCAGGAGCAATTCCGGCTGGGGCTGGACAGCTTTCTGTCAGAGGCCCAGAAGCTGGCAGAATTTGCGGATATCCCCCAGGTCGTAAATGTATATGACTGTATACGGGCGAATCAGACCGGTTATATCGTCATGGAATACATTCCGGGATTAACCATCGGCGAGATATTAAAAGAGCAGGGCTGCTACTCCTATGAGGAGGCCAGGAACCTGGTGATTGAAGTGCTGAAGGGGCTGGTTTGTGTCCACAGAGCGAATATGATTCACCGGGATATCGCACCGGATAATATTATGGTAACGCCGGAGGGACAGGTTAAGCTCATAGATTTTGGCGCTTCCAGGCAGGTGCTGGCCAACAGGACCCAGAATTATTCGGTCATATTAAAGCCGGGCTATGCCCCGATCGAACAGTATTCTGTTTCCGGAAGGCAGGGCCCCTGGACGGATGTTTATGCGGTGGGAGCCACCTTCTACCGTATGATTACCGGGGTCAAGCTGCCGTCATCCCTGGATCGGAACGAGCATGACACCCTGGAGCCGCCGTCCCGGAAAATGCCGGAGATTCCCAGATATGCGGATCAGTTGATTTTGTACGCCCTGGAAATTCGGGGCGAAAACAGGCTGCAGTCGGCGGAGGATTTTCTTGATGCTTTGGAGGAGGAACGAACTCTGCATAGGAAGCCGGAGAAACCGCAGGCGGAGCGGCTGGGGCCGTTGGACTATGTAAAAATGATTGCCGCATTTGTGGGAGTTATGCTGTTTACCGCTTTTCTTGTTTGCTGCGGACTGGAAAAAGCAGTCAACGGAAAAAATATCATTTATGAAATTGTGGGCAGACAATATATGCAGGAGAATGCGGTGCCGGAGGAAGAGACACAGTTACCGTCGGAAATACAGAAGGACGGGAATGAGGAATAGAGCGGCGGGAGCAGAGACATGGAAATAATATTTGATCCGAACCGGATATGCCCGAAATGCATGTTGGAAAATGAAAACAGAAACGAGGTTTGCCCGCATTGCGGATTTTATTTGCCGGACTATACGGAGCAGCGTCATTATCTTCCGATGGAGACGATTCTGAAGGGGAGATATTTGCTTGGAAGTGTGCTGGGCGAGGGTGGCTTTGGCATTACATACAGCGCCTATGATCTGCAGAATGAACGGCGTGTGGCAATCAAAGAATTGTTTATTGCAGGCGTTGTTTCCAGGCAGGGCGGCCGTACTGTGCTGATGGATACCGGAAAGGAGATACGCAGATATTACCAGGAATGCAGAAATAAATTTCTACAGGAGGCCAAAGTGCTCCAAATGCTGCAGGACAAGCGGGGCGTGGTTACGATTTATGATTTTTTTCAGGAGAACGATACTGCGTATATCGTCATGGAATATCTGGATGGAATTGATCTGAAGCTCTTTCTGAAACAGAACGGGGGCAGGATTTCTTATCAGAGCACCTGCCGTTTCCTTTGGCCTATTATGAAATCCCTGATGGAAATTCACAGAAATGGAATCATACATCGGGATATCAGCCCGGATAATATCCGGTATCTGTCGAATAAGCAGATGAAGCTGATGGATTTTGGAAGCGCAAAATTCATAGAGGCAGAAAGGACGGAAAGTATAGCGATCTTGTTCAAACCCGGATATACGCCGCCGGAACAATATACCAGCGGTTATATGATAGGCCCCTGGATGGATGTGTATGCTATGGCGGCCACGATTTACCGGTGTATTACCGGAAAACCTCCGAAAATATCCATAGAGCGGAAGGATGACAGCGACCTGGAAAGCCCGCGCAGTCTGGGCGCAGATATTTCGCCTCAGGCGGAGGCGGTCCTGTACAAGGGCATGGCTCTGAATCCGGAAAACAGATATCTGGATATGAGAAGCTTTTATGAAGCGCTGAAGAATGCCGGTGCAGAGGAAGTGTGGGAGACAGATCACGGGCAGGCGGCTGAAGGCTGGGAGATTAAGCGAAAAAAATCGTTTTCCTGGGTGTATGCAGTGGCGGCGGTGGAGCTCCTTTTGATTATAATTGTAGTTTTCTGGTTGCGATAGAACCGATTAGGGGCTTAAAGAGAGGACAATGATGGGAAATGAGAAAAGACGGATATGACATAGGGCAATATTCGATTCTGGGAGATCGAAAATCCCAGCAGGATGCTGCCATATTTGAATGGAACGGCCCCTTATTGCTGGCTGCGGTGTGCGACGGAATGGGAGGCCTGGAGGGCGGAGAGTATGCCAGCAGAACCGGGATTACGGTACTGGCGGAAAGGATGCGCTGCCTCCCGCCGGATGGAATTGACAGCGCCGCCGGATGGATACGCAATGCGCTCATTGAGGCGGACGGGAAGGTTGCCGCCCTGACGAATGAATGGGGAGAGCGGATGAATGCCGGGAGTACGGCGGTCGCGGCTGTGATGAAGGAGAATCGGATGCAGTGGGGAAGCGTGGGAGACAGCAGCATCTATATGATGCGGGAAGGGCATTTGGAGCAGTTGACCCGTATGCATAATTACCATCTGCGGCTGGCGGAAATGCTTCGCAGCGGTGAGATTGATGAACAGGAGAGGGACAGGCAGAGCATGAAAGGCGAGGCTCTGATCAGCTATCTGGGGATCGGCGGCCTTCCGCTGGTTGATACCACGAGGCAGCCGATTACGCTGCAGGAAGAGGATATCATTCTGCTGTGCAGCGATGGATTATATAAAACATTGGATACCGAGCAGATTCGGGTAATTATAGAGGAAAGCGGCGGAAATATGGAGCTTGCGGCGGAAAGGCTGTGTAAGGAAGCATATCGTTTGGCTATACGGAAACAGGATAATACGACGGTAATCGTCATTCGATATATGGGAGAAAAACAATAGGATACGGTTTATGCGGGGTAATGGAGGGGAAACAGTGAAAAAGTGTATGTGCTGTATGCGTGATTACGGTGAGGACGGGCAGCAGTGCCCTCTTTGCGGATACTCGGAAGTGCAGATGAAGAATGATATCAGGGAATTTCCTGAGGCGCTGTACCCGGAAACCATACTGGCAGGGCGGTTTATTTTGGGAAGAGCGCTGAGTATCAATGATTTTTCCATTATTTACATTTCCTGGGATGCGCTGCTTCAGAGAAGAGTAGTGGTGCGGGAGTATTTTCCTTTCGGATTAGGGATACGAAGGGCAGGCGAACCAGAGATTCTGTTCGAAAATGAACAGGAAAGCCTGCTTTTTGAGAGGGGAAGGGAAATTTTTGAGAGAGAAGCAAAATTGCTGAATGAAAATCAGGATATTGAAGGAATCATACATATCTACCGGGTAATCAGAGAAAACAATACAAGCTATGCCGTCATGGAGTATCTGGAGGGCAATACCCTGCAGGATGAAATGGATGGGGGGGAGACGATATCGAAAAAACAGATAGATGCGGTTATTTATGAAATTGCCGGAATTATAGACTGTTTTCATTCCCGGGGCATCAGTCATTATAATCTGAATCCGGAGAATATTTTTCGGGATGATGCGGGAAGGATCCGGATAACAGATTTTGGAGATGCCAAGCGGGAGGTGTACCGAATGCTGGATAGAAATGCCAATATTCTGGATCTTCGCTATACGGCTCCGGAGGTGCTTTCCGGGGAGACGGCAGGATATAAGTCCGACCTATATTCCCTGGGAGCAATTTATTACCGGATGCTGGTGGGAAAGGAGCCTCCGTTAAGCAGAACCCGCAGGAAGAAAAAAAGGGGATTTGGGGCCGGCAGCCCGGAGAGCCGCATCATTGAGGCATTGACCAACCCGGTTCTGGCTATGCGGCCGGCGGAGGCAGCAAAAGCATTGACGGATCCGTCTCTGGCGATGAGACCGGAAGAGACGGAAAAAATCATATAGCCTGACCTGTTGCAATGGCGGGAGGAGAAGAAAGAGAGAGAAAGAATATGGATAGAAACGAAAAGCAGAATTCCTATAAAAATATGGTCAGTTCCAGAGGAAGGAACAGGGAGATCATCAAGCTGAAAAGACGGTTTCGGGTTTTGACCGTCCTGATTGTGCTGCTTTTGCTTGCGGTCATTTGCATGGGAATTTTAGTGGGCAGGATGTACCAGGAGGTACGCATACGGGGAAACGGACAGCAGGAGCCGGGAGGCGGATCGCAGATACTGACAGAGGCCATACCGGAAACGGAGACGGAATCGGAAACAGAACCGGAACAGGAGACAGAGGAAGCGACGGAAAACAGTACAAAACCGGCTTTTGATACGGAGGCGGGAACAAAGCTTCCGGAGAATCAGCAGGAAACGGAGGAGCTGACGGAGGAGGAACAGGAAATCGAGATACTTGGGACGAACGCTCTGCAGAATAAAATTTCCCAGGTGCTGAGTGAGGCTTTTCCGGGAGAGGAAGGCTATTCCTGCTATGTGGAAAGAAAAAAAACCGGTGAAACACAGTTTAGAGAAATGGCGAAGGTAGAGAACGGAAGGGAGTGGGTGGAATCGGACAAACTGGCATATCTTTTCGTAGTAGGGAAGGTATATCAGTATTTGAATGACAGTTATTCCGATTTGAAGGAGGAAGGCGCCGCCGAAACGACTATCTGGAATCCCAATAATGATTTGAAAAAATACAGTCTGGCACTGTTGGGAAGATCGGATGAGATGATTTCGGACGAATCCCATGCTCTGGAAACCCTGCTTGAACGAATCGGTGCGGTATACGCAGGAGATAGCACCTATCCGGAAGGCGGGAAGGAACAGCAGCAGGAATATGGCAGCTTAGGCCTGGAAGGTGTTCGCACAATGCTGGAAGAGAAGCCGTTTCAAGATTGTAAAACGAATCTTCCGGGATTTGGGACAAACGGACAGAATGTGGTTTACTTAGAGGACGTGCTGGATTTCATGAAATATCTTGAGACGGATGATATCTGGAGGAACGATAATCAGGATTACGGTGCAGGAGGAGAAGCGAAAATCGTGACTACCAGAGATAATTTGAAGAGTGTACTTTCCGCACCGTACGCACAGGAAAATTCGGGCTCCGCTCTGCGCCCGGCGCTGGAGGATTTGTTTGAGGGGTACACGGTATGCTGGATAGAAGATGTGAGCCAGCAAAATCATATCGCTCTTTTGATGGAAAAGAAATCCGGGAAAGAAGCAAGCGACTGCATTCTTGTGGGACTGTATGCGCCGGAAACAGAAAATCAGGACTGGAGTGAAAAATTGGCCCGGGCAATCAAAGACGGGCTGGGAGCGTAACCGTTTGGAGAGAGAAAGAAATGTTTGATTATGCAATGAAAAGTAAGCCGGGGGACCGGCCCTATAATGAGGACAGGATGCAGATGTGTGATCTGGGCGGAGAGCAGTTGTTTGCTCTGGCAGACGGTCTTGGAGGAATGAAGAACGGAGAACTGGCCTCTTCCATTGCAATTCGAAGTGTAATCGGGAGATTTCGTTGGGACAGAGCGCCGGGGTTCCTGGAGCATGCCATGGAAACGGCTCAGAATGCAGTATTTTACGGACAGGAAAAGTATCCGGGGGCGTCCGGAATGAGTACGACCCTGGCGCTTCTTCACCTCAGGGGAAAGACTGTCCGCTGGGCCCACATAGGAGATACACGGATTTATATGTTCCGGAAAAACAAACTGCTGTACCAGACAGAGGACCACAGTGTGCCCCAGATGCTGGTAAAACAGGGGGAAATTACGGCGGCTCAGATCCGTCATCATCCGGACAGGAACCGGCTGATTCGTACCCTGGGGCAGCAGTGGAGCGGTCAGGGCTATGCGGTATCCAGACCGGTCGAAATCGAAGCGGGCGATGCATTTTTGCTTTGCTCGGACGGCTTCTGGGAAGAAATCGAAGAGCAAGAAATGGCACGGCGGCTGAGACGGTCGGGGAATGTTGCCCGGTGGCTGGAACAGATGACCGAAATTGCGGAAGAAAATGGGAGAACTGTAAATATGGATAATTATTCCGCAATTTGCGTTCGGATTCTGACCAATTAAACGGACCGGATGTCCCGGAATCCGGCGCAAAAAAATGCCTTCTCCTCTCAAGCTTGAGGGGGAGGGGAGTTGAGATGCAGGGGAATAGGGAAAAATCAGGGAACCCCCATGATATCAGATAGAGGAGGCTTAAGGATGTCAATGATTGTGAAATGCGTAAACGGGCATTTCTATGATGCTGAGAAATCGAAAGAGTGCCCCTATTGCATCAGGCAGGAGGAAAAACGGGAGGTGATTATCCGGGAGCTGCCGGAGCATCCGGAGATTCGGATCCGGGATGAGGGGCTGGATGAGGGACGCACCATGGCTATGCCTGCGGATCGTGAAGTGTTTCTGCAGTATGGGGCAACGGATCCGGGAGCCGGAAGAGTAAGAGGCATTTCCGCAGCGGAGGATGGGGTTACGCAGGGGATTTTCTGTAAGGCAAGGGGAACCGCATATGTGACCGGATGGCTGGTGGGAACCGGCGGCCCGGTGAAGGGACGGGACTACCGCATTATGAGCGGAAAAAACTGGATCGGCCGTTCCTATAATATGGATATTTGTATTGCGGAAGGCGCAGGGATCGCTGCTGTGAATCAGTGTGCCGTTGTGTACGACAGAAGAGGAAATCAGTTTTTTGTCATGCAGGGAGCCGGAACCATCACCTATTTGAACGGCGGACTGGTAAAGAAGCCGGAGGTGCTGAAGCTGGGAGACGAGATAAAAATGGGAAACTGTACGTTTGAGTTTGTACCCTTTTGCAGAGAGGGGCATGTGTGGGAGGTGGAAGATCTATGTGGGGAAAGCTGAAAAAGCGGATCATGCTGATCGGAATGGAATGCCTGCTTTCTATGGCTGCGGTGTTCACGGCCTATGCATCGGATAACGGAATCGAACAGATTTATGTAAATAAGCCGGACATTGTGGCCTATTACCGTGCGGCGGAAGGAAGCGGGGAGGTACAGGCGTATCTGGGCGGAGAGGAATTGACGCTGCTTCAGAATCAACCGTTTTCCGAGACAGGGGAGAATATTAATTTCTTCGTACTGGCGGATATTTCGGGTTCCATTCAAGATGCCAGATTCCAGGATATAAAAGAATCTCTCACCGCCTTTCTTCAGCAGATGCGTCCGGATGACCGGATGGTTTTATATTCCTTTGGGGATGAGGTGGCCCGGGTATTGAGCGGAGATGAGGACCGGGCTGCTGCCGGAGAAAAAATCGCAGAGCTGGGAAATCACGATAAGAATACCCTGCTTTTTGATGCCATAGAGCAGGCTGCAGATATTATTTCCGAAGCAGAGAGAGGAGAGCAGAAAAAATGGGTTCTCATTATTATTTCTGACGGAGAGGATTATGCGGATAACACCAAAACGGCGCAGAGCGCTACAAACCGGCTTATAACGGAAGGGATACCGGCTTATACCATTGCGGTAGAAAATGATATGGGATACAGCGAGCAGGTGCTCAGTGAATATCAGGGGAATTTCAGCAATGTGGCGGAACAGACCGGGGGGATTGCCTGGACACCGGGGAAGCGGGATACCATGAGTCATTCGGTTCTGGAGGCATTGGAGCAGATTGAGGACAGCGTGCTGGGCGGATACCGGGCCGGATTCCAAGCCGCTAATAATAAGATAAGTAATCAGGAAGAGCAGTTCGTGCTGAAATTTCCCGATGGAAGCGCCGAGCTCAGAAGCATTCTGATCAACCGAAATCAGCCGGATCTGGAGGCTCCGGCGGTAACAATCCAGGAGAAGGGGGAAAACGCCTTTCAGGCAGTGTATTCGGAACCGGTGTCAGGGGCTGGCGAGGTGAGTCATTATCTGGTTGCGCTGGAGGAAAAAAATCTTGGCGTAGCTCAGGTGGTAAAGGATGAGACACAGGAGAATGCCTATCTGCTGGTTATGAAGGAGGATCTGAAAAATGCGGTCTACCATATTACAATCAGCAATGTGACGGATGACTCCAATGAACGAAATCCTCTTGCCGGGAATGAGCTGGATGTAGAGGTCACGACGATGCGGGAAGCGGATTACACGCCTCCTGAGGTAGTCTTTGTGGGGCAGTCGGGAGAGGAGGGATTCCTGGTCACCTTTTCTGAGGAAGTACAAAATGCGGAAAATAACGGAAATTATCAGGTTATGCTGGGAGAAAAGACCATAGCGGTGCAGCAGGTCCTGCCTGCTGAGGGAGAAGCAAATACTTATCTGCTGCTGCCCGGCGATACGCTGAAAAATGGAACGTATGTGATCCGTATCGGCGGTACGATTGCAGATGTCTCGCCTGAGGCCAATACAATAAAGGAAATTGAGACAACGGTGGAGGTATCAGGGATAAGGCTGACAGGGCGAAAGGTGCTTGAGCTTATCCTGCGCTGGTGGCCCATCGTGCTGACGGTGGTCGTAGTTATTCTGATGATTGCCGTAATTCTTTATACAAAGAAGATTCGGGATAAGAATCTGATTGTAATTGACGGAGAGGTGGTAAAGCCGGGAGAGGTTCAGCGTAAGGTTCATGTGGTATCGGACCATGTGCCGGATACGCCTCTGGAACGGAAGGGAAAGCCGGTGATACTGTGGCTTTCTAACGGAAGGGATGAACCGAAACGGATCGAACATGCGATTAACGGGAGCTGCTTTGTGGGCAGATCCTCCAGAATGTGTGAAATATACTGTGATGATCCTATGATGTCGAAGCAGCATTTTAACCTGTCTGTGGAAAAGGACGGCGGTATCTATATTACGGATCTGGGCTCCACCAATGGCACGGCTGTAAACGGCGTGCGGATTCAGGGAAAAAGAAGATTGGAGCCAAGAGATGAAATTTCGGCCGGCAGCATCCGTTTTGTGATTGAATGGTAAGGATGCTTTTGATGGTTTTTGCGTGCGGCAGTGAAGGCGGCAAGGCTGCCGCAAAGCGGGAAGGATACGGAGAAACGGCATGAGCATATGTGTAATTTGCGGAGAAAATTTTGGAGACCGCTATCATAGCTGCCCGGTCTGCGGCTGTCCCCGGGACAGATATACAATCGCCGGGCTGGGTTTTCCCAAGATACTGGAGCGGCAGTATGTGCTGGCGGGACTGAAGGAAGGCAGCGGCGGCCAGAGGTATCTGTCGCTGATGAGCAGAAATACGGGGAAACGGATTTTAGCGGGAAAAATCCCGGCGGATGATCAGGCGCTTGGAGCGCTGCTGTTAAGGCAGAAGGAATCCGGGTCAGCCTATTTCCCTATGGTATACGAGACGGCAGAGCAAGCCGGTGAGGTTTTTTTCCTGTTTGAAGAGATACCGGGGGAGACCCTGAAGGAAAGGGGAGAGCGGGAATCGCCGGAGAGCCTGCCGCTGCCGGATGCTCAGTTTGTGGAAGAGGTCAGGAAAAAAATGGAAATGCCGGGAGGAACGGGGGCTGCACTGGATCCGGGAAGCTGTATATGGACCGGGGATGGTTTCCGGCTGCGGGATTTCGGCGCACCCTCCGCATATGAAGAAACATCCGGCGGGGAAAAGACAGAGAAAAAAGGTTTTTTGCTTTTTGACCGCAGGGTACAGTTCATAATCATTGCGGTGTTGTCCGTAATCTTTCTGGCAGAGCTGTTTGCCCTGCTTCATATGTGATTCTGAGGAAGGGAGATGAGGGGCTGTGACTGTGATAGAGGAACCGGTATCGGAAGAGAGACGATTATGGAAATATCTTGTTTTTGGAGTTCTTACCCTGGGAATCTATGGACTGATTTTTATGTGGGATATGTTCCGGGATGTGAACAGAGTCTGCGGTTATGTGGAAAAGGGAGATGAGGATCGGTCGCCGAACTATCTTGTGTTTTTTCTTTTATCGCTGATTACCCTGGGAATTTACAGCTATGTCTGGTATTACAAGCAGGGCAACCGGATAAAACGTGCCGGGAAGGCGTACGGATTCGAGATTGATGAAACAGGAGGGACATACGTGCTTTGGTGCCTGTTTGGAGTATTCCTGTTTGGCATAGGCCCTCTGGTTGCGTTATATCTGTTTATCTGCAATATGAACAGGCTTGCCAGAGCATACAATGATCGGGCAGTACGGAAAGAAAGGCACGGCGGGGCATATTCCGGCAAAGACGGCGTGCCTCCGGTGACATCGCCAGGGAAGCCGGGGGACGGTTTGCGTCAATGGGAGAGCGGACAGAGCAAAACGCCGGTAAGAGGCTATGGCGGCGGCATTTATGTGGATGATTCCATTTCTACAGAAAGTGTGCGGGCCGGGACGATAGAATGCATCAGCGGAGACTACGGAGGCGCCAGAATTACCATGGCACCGGGGGAAAGCCTGCTGATCGGGAGAAACTCACAGGCATGTCAGATTGTTCTGACGGATAAGGATATCAGCAGAATTCACTGCTCTATCCGCTTTGACGGAGAGGAGAAACGGTTTTATGTGGCGGATCTTTCCAGCTATGGAACGACCTATTTGAATGATACGATCCAGTTAAAAAGAGGAGCGGACAGGCCCTGTCCGCTGGGATCGAAGCTGACGCTTGGCAACGGTAAAAATCAATTTATTTTAAAATAAGGAGGCAAAAATGAAACTTACAAAATGTGCAAACGGACACTTTTATGATGAGGAGAAGTACAGCTCCTGCCCGCATTGTTCGGGAGGCGCCGGCAATGGCGGATATGGGGATATGACTACGGAGAGCCTTGTATTCCCTGGAACGGCCGGGGCGAGAACCAGCTTTGGCGATGATGATGTAACGGTCAGCAATCCTAAATTTCCTGAAAAACGGAATATAGAGGTTACTGAGCCGGTAGTTCCGGTACAGCAGAGGAGAAATCCGGCAGAGGAGGATGAGGAAAAAACCGAGAGTTATTTTAATTGGGAAGCTATTCGCTCTAATGAGATAAAACGGGCGGAGGGTGAAGTCATAACAAAAAACGAACAGCGCCGGGAAACGGCAAAGCCGGTTGTGGGCTGGCTGGTATGTACCTCCGGAAGCAATTACGGAAGCTCCTTCAATCTTTACAGCGGCAAAAACTTTATTGGCCGCGATGTTAGCAATGAGGTGTGCCTGACAGGCGATCTGGGCATTTCCAGGATTAAGCATGCAATGATTATTTATGAGCCGAAGCAGAGAAGATTTTATGCCCAGCCCGGCGACACTTCTCATGAGCTGTTTTATCTTAATGATGAGGTGGTGCTGTCCAATGTGGCGCTGAATGACAGGGATGTACTGACGATCGGATTGAATACACTGGTATTTGTTCCTTTCTGTGATGAAAGAAACGGATGGGACGTGCCGATGCCGGAATAAGGAAAACGGCGGGGGAAGAGTATGGACTATAAGAATATTTGTATCAACTGTATGCATGAGAAGAAGGACGGACAGAATGTGTGCTCGCATTGCGGTTTTGATATGCGCACTTATGTGATACCGTCGTATGTACTTCCTCCTTTTACGATTTTAAACGGAAAATATCTTGTTGGCAAGGTTCAGGGGATCGGTGGATTTGGTATTACTTATCTTGCCATGGATTTGATGCTGGAGCATCCGGTGGCTATTAAAGAGTATTATGTGCAGAGCTCCATGTACCGCAACATCTCAGAATCCAGCCATATCACCCTGTCCTGCGCCAGCTTTCCGCAGGAGAAAATATATAAGATTAACCGGGAAAAATTTGAAAAGGAAGCGAAAACCCTGGCATCTTTGTCGGATCTGCCCGGAATTGTCCGTGTGACAGACTTCTTCCTGGAATTTAATACGGCTTATATTGTGATGGAGTATTTGTCCGGCAGGACCTTGAAGCAGTACGTGATGGGGCGGCAGAGGCTTTCCCTGAAGGAAACCAGGGAAATGCTGAACCCTATTATGACCTCTCTGCAATATGTGCATGACAGGAATATCCTGCATCGTGATATCAGCCCGGATAATATGAAGGTACTGGACAGCGGGCTGGCAAGGGGGCAGGTAAAGCTATATGATTTCGGCGGGGCCAGGCAGGAGCGGGCCCCCGGGGAAGGCTCCAAAAGCGCAGTGATATTAAAGAAGGATGGGTACACACCCATTGAGCAAATCGCAGGTACTCAGAACCAGGGACCATGGACAGATGTGTATGCCATGGCGGCTACGATTTATTATTGCATCTGCGGAAAGCCGCCTGCAAGCTCTAATGCCCGGGTAGCGGAGTCTGACAGCTTCCAGACACCAGGGCAGTTAGGGGTTCCCATTGATAAAAAGGTGGAGGCGGTGCTGCTGAAGGCTCTGGCAGTGCAGCCGCAGGATCGTTATCAGTCTATGAAGGAATTTCAGGCGGCGCTGGAAAATGCGGGCTGGGGGAATGAGCCCAGACCAAAGGAGAAGATATGGCCGTTCATCGTGTCGGGATGCCTGATTGCTGCGGCCGGGATCATTCTTCTGGCTGCGGAGCTGCTGCAAAGCAGAGGCGGCGATGCGGGGACTGCGGTGGTGATAGAAACAGAGGCCGGGACAGAAACGGGA
>JAUNON010000059.1 GCA_030537145.1 Lachnospiraceae bacterium
AGAACCGGAATTACGATTTAAAATTAAAGGATCAGTTAGTAATCGATACAATGAGGGAATTAAATGGTATTGTGAATAAATATATTTAAAACATTGGAATCAAAGAGTCTCGCACCCCTCCGCGTGGCTCTTTTCCTTTCCCCGGATCCTTAGCTCAGTTGGTCAGAGCAGCCGGCTCATAACCGGTCGGCTTTGGGTTCGAGTCCCAGAGGATCCATTGAAACAATAAATATCTCACATCTGGAAATAGTGGTTGAAATACGTATACGTATATGGTATAATAATTAATGTAAGGAGGTGAGATGCAGATGAGAGGCAGAAGCCGAAAGAAAAAGCCCGATAGCAACTTCAAGGTTTGGCTGACCGGAGCGCTAACGGACTTAGTTGTAGGAATCATCCTACTGATTATTTCAAAGCTACTTGAGTAGCGGAGAGGGGCGAAAGCCCTTCTCTTGAGAAGATTATAGCACACTCATCTGTAAAAAATCAATATGGCAGAAGGCTTGAAATTTTTAGGAATCTTTTTTATTGCACTGGCTGTTGTGAAACTGGGAATAGGATCATATTGTATGTGGAGGGATAGCCGTGGAAGAAAAGAAGATTAGACCGCAGGACAAATGGGACGCAAAGGCTGGAATGGTGCCGAAGACCTACAAAGTCAAAAAGGAGGCTGCAGAGGCATTTGCGGAAACATGTAAAGCCCAGGGAGTTGCAGTTGGGATCAAGTTGTCTGAGCTGATGATGGCATATGCAGAACAGCATAGGCAGTAACCATGCAGGCGCTCGTGTAAACGGGCGCCGTTCCCTTTTCTGAAACGAACTCAATTGAGCCAAGAGGAAGGAAATGAGAGAATATTATAGTATAACAAAGTGGGGTTCCAGATGAGGAGCCTCACTATTTTTATGGAGCTATATTTATGGTAATTGATACATCAAGTAAAGAAACGCGGGCATTGTTTTACAACTCTGCAGAATGGAAGCAGAAGCGGAAAGAAATCTTAAAAAGAGATAATTATGAATGTCAATGGTGCAAAGCAGAGGGACGTGTAACACTGGCAGAAGAGTCAGCACTGGAGGTTGATCATATCCAAGAATTAGAAAGCCATCCGGAGCTTGCGCTTGAAGATGACAACCTGAGAACGCTGTGCAAAGATTGTCACAATAAGCGTCACAATAGGATGAAGTATAAAGGCTGTAACTCAAAGGCAAATAAATGGCAGGATGAGCGGTGGGATTAGGAGGTTAAGGATGAGCGTAATTGTATGTGATGCCTGCGGCTATGAGCAAGGATTTGCTCCAATAACAGTGCAATGCGGTAATAGGGTTGAACGAGTGTATATTCAATGCCGGAACTGCGGAAGACAGCATACAGCATATTACACAGATCCGGAAATCCGTAATCTGCAGGGTGAGCAGCGCCGCATTGCAGCAGGCAAGATGACGGATGCAAGGATGAAGCGGTATAGGAAGAACAAAGAGAAACTAAAGCAAATGATGGATGAGCTCCGGGCGCGGATGGAACACCCCCGGTCTAAACCTATCGGCAAAATTTTTTGTTTTGGGAACCGGTGGAGGGCCTCGATTCCGAGAATGGACATGTGATATACGCGCGACCCCTCCCCCCTGTAGGAAAGGAAGTGAGAACTATGGAAAGCAGGGAACTGGAAAGTGGCTTCATTAAGCAGGAAAGCAGCATTGTTGAACAGAAAAAGCTGGAGTTAAGGGAGAGACTGGTAAAAATAGAAAAGCAGAGGCTTCAGGAATTATATAAAAACATTCCGGAAAATCAGAAAAAACTGACAGAGGGACTGATCATCCAGGCGGCGCGGCTGCGGATTTTGTTAGATGAAATGTGGATAGACATAACAGAAAATGGAGATTATGAAATGTTTTCCCAGTCGGAGAAACAAACGCCTTATGAGCGGGAACGGCCAGTGGCCAAAATGTATAATTCGCGCAATGACAGCTACTGCCGGATCCTTAAACAGCTTTCCGATATACTTCCGGAGGAACCTGACGATTCAAAAGAATCGGAGGAAAGTGATCTGATTTGATCAAAAATAAATATTTTGATGCATTTAAGCAGGCGATTGAGGAAGGAACGTATATTGCCAATAAAGAGCAGCTCCAGCTTGTAAGCTATCTTGAAAATACAATCATGGTCCGGGATGATATGTATTTCGACTATGAAATGATTGAAAATTATATCCGTTTTTCAGAAAAGCATTTTTTCCCGTTGGCTTTATACCAAAAGTTCATATCCTCCTTCATATTCCTGTATTGGAAAAAGAATGGCAGGGTGGTATTCAGGGAATTCTTGGTTACCCTTGGAAGAGGCGGCGGGAAAAATGGCTGGATGTCAACTCTCGGAGCCTTTTTTATTTCACCTTTGCATGGAATTTATGGTTATAATGCAACGATCACAGCAAACTCGGAAGACCAGGCGAAGATGTCGTTTGATGAAGTATATACAGTCATTCAGAAACGGAAACTGGAAAGGCATTACGACGCAAAAAAGACCGCGATTACTGGAAAGAAAACAAATTCTGTTTTTAAGTACAGGACAAATAATCCTAAAACCATGGACAGCGCAAGAGATGGCTGTCTTTTTTTCGATGAAATTCATCAGTTTGAGGATGACGGACCTGTTAAGGTGCAGCGTTCGGGTCTTGGAAAGATCAGAAATCCAAGAACGTTTTATTTTGGGACCAATGGATATGTCCGGGACGGTTTCTACGATAAGCAGATTGAACGGTCCATAAAGATACTGGAAGGCAAGACAGATCGAATCGGATACTTCCCGTTTATTTGCAAGCTTGATGATATTAAAGAGATGGATAAGCCGGAGCTATGGGCTAAGGCAAATCCAATGTTTAATGAAAAATCAGATTATGCGGAGCAGATATACAGTGAAGTTATGGAGGATTACCTGGATCTGGAGGAAAGCCCCAGTGGCCGCCAGGAATTTGTTATCAAGAGAATGAACTTTACGGAGGGTGATGGTGAGCGTGACGTTGCTCCATATCCTGAGATCAGGGCGGCGGCAGAAATGGATATTCCGAACCTGGAAGGAAGAAGCTGCGTAGCAGGCTTTGACTATGCTAAGATCCGTGATTTTGCGTCGGTAGGGCTGCTTTTTAAATACGATGGGCAGTTGGTATGGATGCAGCATTCTTATGTGAGAAAAGGATTTTTGGATGAATTTAAACCGAAAGCTCCGATCCGAGATTGGGAGAAGCTTGGAATTGTAACGGTTGTCGATGAACCATCTATTGACCCAAGGCATCTTGTAAATTGGCTGGTTGAGAAAAGAGAACGGTATCAAATCGAGATTGTTGTTGCAGATGGATTCCGTATGGATTTGTTGGACCCATTGCTTGAAGAGGAAGGATTTGAACATGAGTTCATACGGAATCCAGCCGGTGTTCAGGCAAAAGTTGCACCTATTATTGAGGATGGTTTTGCCAATGGACGCATAAATTTCTGCCGCGATCCAATGATGAAATGGTATACCCATAACACATATGTAAAAGAGGATCCAAGAGGAAACAGGACGTATTTGAAAAAAGAACCGGTTAAAAGAAAGACAGATGGTTTTCATGCATTCATTGCTGCAATATACAAACGGGACCTGATTAGTGAAATGGATGTAGACAGCGCGTTGGACATGCTTGAAAGCATTGATTTTTAATTTGAGGAGAGGAGGTGATAAGGTTGAGGAAATTTAACTTTCTGGATCTGTTTAAACGGAACCAGGGGTTGGCAGACCTGGCGATAGGATTCGATGAAGAAAGCTTTGATTCTGCGGCACAGAAAACATACCTGAAACGGCTTGCATTGGATATTTGTGCAAATTTTGTGGCACGGTCGGTGGGGCAGTCAGAGTTTAAAGTGGAAAATCCGGGTTGGCATTATAAGCTGAATATCCGGCCAAATACCGATTTAAGCGCAACACAGTTTTGGGAACAGGTTGTGTACAAACTGATTGTCGATAACCGTGTGCTGGTAGTGCTGTCAGATACTGATGACTTGCTGGTAGCGGACAGCTGGACAAGGAATGAATACGCGGTATACGAGGATACATTTGAGGGCGTAACAGTTAAGGGATATACGTTTAGCCGCATATTCCGGATGAATGAGGTATTGTATCTGGAGTATAACAATCAAAAGCTTACGAGATACATAGATGGGCTTTTCAGTGATTATGGAGAGCTGTATGCACGCCTTATGGAAGCTGCGAAGAGAAATAACCAGATCCGAGGAACAGTTTCTGTCGAATCGAACGGAAGCCTTGACGCTAAAACACGTGAGAAGCTGCAAAATTATATTGACAGGCTTTTCCAGGCGTTTAACAACAGGTCAATTGCAATTGCTCCGCTGATCAAGGGATTCAAATATGAGGAATACACCGGGAAAACCGGTACTACTAACATTAACCTGGATGAAATCAACAAGATACCAGATGGGCTGGTTGATAATGTAGCGGATGCAATCGGTATACCAACGGCACTGCTTCATGGAAACCGGGCAGAGTTAAAAGACAACATGACTGCTTTTAACAAATACTGTCTTGCCCCTCTTCTCAAGAAACTGGAAGATGAATTGAATGCTAAGATTATAAGCCCGAAAGACTACATGAAAGGTAAACGGGTAGAGGTTACCGGTATTAACCGACCGGACATGTTCGATCTGGCAGAGTCAATTGATAAACTCATATCCAGCAGTGCTTTTTCACCGAATGAAATACGAAAGGAACTGGGGTATGAGGCGAGGGAAGGTGGAGATGAATACTATCGGACGAAAAACTACGAAGAAGCAGAAAACAAAACAGGGGAAGGAGGTGAAAGTGGATGAAGTACATCTACATCAATGGACCAATTATCGAAAATGGCGAAAAATGGATTTACGACTGGTTTGAGGAGAGCGCGACCTGTCCGAACGATGTAATTAAAGAGCTTCCGGAAAATGGCGAACCGGTAACTGTTGTTATTAATTCCGGCGGCGGATATGTAATCTGTGGGAATGAGATCTATACAAGATTAAAAATGTATGCTGGTGAAGTTACCACACTGGTCATTGAAGCAGCAAGCGCAGCAAGTGTGATTGCTATGGCAGGTGATACGGTACAGATTACTCCTCCGGGACAGATCATGATACACAACGCATCATTGATATGCCAGGGGGATTACAGAGAGATGGATAAATCAAGCGAAATACTCAAAAAAAGAAACCGTTCCATTGCAAATGCTTACCGGATCAAAACCGGAATGGCGGAAGAGGAGCTTCTTGAGCTGATGAATAGGGAAACCTGGATGACGGCAGAGGAAGCAAAAGAGTATGGATTCGTTGATGAAATCCTCTTTGAAGAATCCGAAGAAGTAAAGATTGTAGCAAACAGCAGCGGTATGCTGCCGCAGAATGTTGTGAAAAAATTCCAGGCAATGAAACAGGAAAACGCGCTGGAGAATTTTAAGAAACCAAAAAATGAGAAACCGGTCAACCCCATGACCAGGTTTCTTTTTTGATGAAAGGAGAGAATTTTATGATGAAGTTAGGAGAAAAGAAGCTGAAACTGAAAAATTTTGAAGAAAAGCGCGACGTTTTTCTGGGTCTGCTCAAAAGTGAACCCGACAACATGGAAAAGCAGAGCTCTGCTTATGGAGACATGATCAATGCCATGGCAGAGGACTTTGAAGCGCTGATTCAGAGCGAGTCTGAACGGATGGCAAATGAAAAATTTGATAAGCTGTCCGGATATGCAGGAAGTAAGCTGACAGCCAGGGAAGTGCAGTTCTTTAACGAACTGACTACAGATGTCGGCTATAAAGAAGAAATTCTTCTTCCGGAAGAGACGATTGACAGAATTTTCGAGGACCTGTCAAGGGAGCATCCGTTCCTTGCGGCAATCAATATTAAGACAACCGGCCTGATGATGAGGATCATCAAATCGGATGTTTCCGGTCAGGTTGTATGGGGAAAGATTTTCGGGGAGATCAAAGGGCAGCTGGATGCAACGTTTAGCGAAGAGGAAATCAATCAGAGCAAGGCAACTGCTTTTGTAGTTGTTCCGAAGGACCTTAAGGAGCATGGGCCGGTCTGGGTGGAGCGGTTTGTCCGCACGCAGATCGTGGAAGCCTTTGCCTATGCCCTGGAGGATAAGTACATCAATGGAACGGGAAAAGATCAGCCGATAGGCATGATCCGTCAGGTTGGCGAAAATGTAACCATGACCGGCGGAGAATATCCGGAAAAGGAAAGCTCTGGTGTCCTGACATTTGCGGATCCCTATACGGCAAAAGATGAGCTTACAGAGGTCATGAAGAAACTTTCCGTAAAGGAGAAAAAGGATCCGAATGGAAAGCCGTATCGTGTAAATGTGCGCGGCCAGGTATATATGCTGGTAAGTTCGTCAGATGTGTGGGATGTGGAAGGAAAATTCCTTGTTCTGACTGCTGGCGGCGCCTGGATGACCAGCATGCCGTATAACATCAAGATTGTTGAATCAGAGGTAGCTCCGGAAGGCAAGGCAGTATTTTTTACGCCGAAGCGTTATGATGCCTATATCGGCGGAGGATTGTCCATCAAACAGTATAATGAAACGCTAGCTATGGAAGACTGTGATCTGTATACGGCTAAACAGTTTGCATATGGAAAAGCTGATGATGATACTTCCTGCCTGATGTATACCCTGGATATTGGAGCAAATGAAAAGCAGGAGGATAAGACTGAGAATGGGGATACCGTTTAAAAATCTGACCGGCGGTATTCCGGATGAGATCTTGGGCGAGTTTAAGGCACGCATGAAAATATCGCATAGTGCAGAGGATGATAACCTGAGAAATATCTTATATTCATCACTCGCAGCCCTGAATCAGAGCTGCGGGAGCTTTGGATTCGAAAATGTTATGGGAAAAGAACTTGTTTTTGAGCGGGCCAGATATGTCTATAATGATTCGCTTGAGTTTTTCTCAGATAATTTTCTTACGGAGATCATGAATCTGTCCATGTCATTGATGGAATTAGATGCTGCCAGAGGAGTGGAAAGATGAGACCTGTATTTGAATATCGGAAACCAGAAACAAATTCCGGACAGCTTAGGACCCCGGTCACTTTCTTCCAATACGAGCCGGTCAGCGGGCCGGAACCGGGAGAGGTCCAGAAAAAAGAACTCTACGCCTGCTTTTGTGAAGCTTACAATCCATCTATGAAAGATCTGGCTATTATGGAGCATAACGGCACAAAAGAAGCTGTGACTGTGAGAATCCGTGATACTGCAGGAGAATACCTGCCGACAAACAAGCATTTTGCATCATTGGACGATTACCGTTACTCTGGGAAAATATTTTCCATTACCGATGTCAGGCCGGATCTGACAGACAATCGTTTTATTGTTATCTTGCTGGGGGCGGTCTCATGAACGCGGGATTCAAAATCACTGGTGTGGAAGAACTGCAGAAAGCAATTGAACAGGCATATTCTGGATCAAAAGCCCAGAAGATACGGAAAGAAGCGCTGAATGCGGGCGGGGATGTGGTCGTTGATACTCTGAAAAAGAATTTTGAAACATTCAAGGATACTGGCTACTCCAGGGATGATATTAC
This sequence comes from Lachnospiraceae bacterium, assembly GCA_030537145.1. Lineage (GTDB taxonomy): Bacteria > Bacillota > Clostridia > Lachnospirales > Lachnospiraceae > Merdiplasma. The sequence goes on from JAUNON010000059.1 coordinate 7,602, forward strand.
CCGGACAGAGGCGAAACGTGCAGGAGATACAGAAGAAATTAAAATTGGCTGGAATGGTGACCATGGACGCTGGCGCCTGGTGCATCTGAATGAATTTGGATATACAAAGGCAGGAAAGCAGTATACACCGAAAGGCTTCGGAGCAATTGCAAGATCCATAAAGGAATCGAAAGATAGTTTTGCGCAGACAGTGGCTGGAAAAATGAGGGATGCGTTATGAAAGACATGCTTGAAATTGTATATGAAGCGATGTGCAGGAATGAGATTATATCGCATCTCTGCAGTGACCGGATTAAATTTTATATTTATCCGGAAACGGCAGATACGAGTAAGCCATTTCTCACGATCCGTCCGTTAAGCCCGCCGCAGAGCACTTCCTATGGATCAGACAAAAGCCTTGGCTGTCAGTTTTATTATCAGATTGATGTGCAGTCGTATGACAGAAAAGAATGTAAGGAAGTGCAACAGGCAGTAAAGAAGGTCATGTATAAGCTTGGCTTTGTGCAGCAGGCCGGGGGACTGGATGAATATTTTGAAGAAACCAAGCGGTTTGTTGATGCAAGGCGCTATTTAAAAACAACGGATCTTTATGATACCGATTATTAAAGGAGGAAACTATGTTAATTGGATTTAAAAGAATGAAAATTCAGCCGTTAAATGATGATGGTGCACCTGATGGAACGACAATTGTTGTAGAAGGCAAAGCGAACGAAGGAGCATCGCAGGAGGCAACTGTCAGCGGCATTTCTCCAGAAGCTGTTAAGGTTTGGGGATCTGATGTGCCGTATTATGTTTCACAGAAGGGAACGGGGGATATCAGCGTTGCACTGACGATCCTGGATCTTCCGAGTGATGCGGAAGCCAAGATCTTAGGATATGAAAAGGATACAGAGTTGGGTGTGCAGTTTGCAGGTGAGAATACAGAGCCGCCTTACTGTGCAGTAACACTGGAATCCAGTGATGCATCAGGAAATGTTGCTTTATTTGGGTTTTTTAAAGGAAAATTCCAGAAAGGTGATCTGGCATTGAAAACCAGGGATGGTTCCAGTTATACACCGAGTGGAGACGGGTATACATATTCTGTAGTCGCAAGCGACAGGGAGGACAAAACCAAGGGACAGGCTATGCTGCAGTTCTTCGGAGCTGCCAGTAAGCAGGCAGCAGTTGAAGCTTTGGTTTTCGGTAGCAGTACAGCAGGCAGTCAGAGTGAGGGTGAATGAGATGGCAAGATTATGCTTGAGATTAGAAAATGAAGATGGAAGCTTTCGGGAATATAAGAAAGAAAAGGTGACAGCACGATGGGTAAAAGAAGCGCTGAAGCTTTCTAAGGAAGTTAATGAACTTGAGAAAAAGGGAGACTCCATTGCGGTGCTTGAGGCACGCCTGGAATTTACCTGTGCGTTGTTTGGAGACAAAGACCTTACTCCGGAAGCAATCTTGAATGGCCTTGCGTCGGATGAGCTGTTCGACAAGCTTGATGAGGTTTATGCTGCAGCAATTGGAAAAAAAGAGAAAGAGACTACACTGGGAAAAGAGTAACGCCTGATGAGGCTCTTGACAGCTATTATAGGCTCTGCAGGAGCCTTATCAGGGCGGGATGGACGCTGAATGATATAGAGGAATCAGATTTTGATACTTTAATCAGCGTTGTGTGCAGTGAGGAAAAGGAGAAAAAGGTTGACCTTGCTGAATATATGAGGCAGAAAAGTGGGCTGACGTTTGGTTAGCTCATTTTTTGTGCCTAGAAAGGAGAGATGGACATGCCACAATCTCAGCCTTTAGGAAAGATGATTATCGAGCTGGGCCTTGACAGCGCAAATTTCTCAAAAGGGATGAAAGGCATCAATCAGCAGATAAAGACTTCCATGACTGAAATGAAGGCTCATTTAAACGTCATGGGACAGAGCGGCGGCGAGATTGACCGGCTGAACATTAAGCAGGTAAGCCTTACTAAAGTCGTTGATGCTCAGAATAAAAAAATTGCCCTGGCGAAAGAGAATTATGAGGCCTGTCGCGCAGCAGTCGAGGGCAATGAGCAGGCGACGCAGAAACAGAAGGATGCACTGGTCCGAGCGCAGAATGAATATGTAAAAGCAATCGGAGATCTTGGTGCCTATGAGAGCCAATTGAAGGACGTCTCAATCCGGCTGACTGCCATGGGAACCGATCTGTATCAGGCAGGGGCCGCCATGGATGCTTTTGGAAAAAAACTGTCCGGATTCGGAGCATTGGCAGAGAATGCCGGGAAAACATTGATGATGGGAGTTACAACTCCGATCCTGGCTTTGGGAACCTATGCCGCAAAGACAACAGCGGAATTTGATGCGGTTATGAGTAAGGTTTCAGCTGTGTCCGGAGCTGTAGGCGAGGACTTTGATAAGCTCAGGGATAAGGCAAGAGAAATGGGTGAAAAGACAAAGTTCTCAGCCACAGAAGCTGCCGAGGCAATGAATTATATGGCAATGGCCGGCTGGAAAACTAATGACATGCTGGATGGCATTGAGGGTATCATGAGCCTTGCTGCAGCCAGCGGAGAAAGCCTTGCCGCCACATCGGATATTGTAACGGATGCCCTTACCGGATTCGGAAAGAGTGCAGGCGATTCCGGCCGGCTGGCAGACATTATGGCGGCAGCTTCGAGTAATGCCAATACCAACGTTGCCATGATGGGGGAGACTTTTAAGTACTGCACCCCGATTGCGGGCGCGCTTGGATTCAGCATGGAGGATACGGCTGAGGCCATAGGACTGATGGCTAACAGCGGAATCAAGGCATCCATGGCAGGCACCTCCATGCGGCAGATGATGAATAACCTTGCTGGGGAAGTAGAATTTTCTGCTGAGGCATTTGGTGAAATGACAATCCGCACGCAGGAATCGGACGGAAGCATGAGAAGTCTGAATGGTATCCTTGCAGACTGCAGGGAAGCCTTTTCTATGATGACAGAAGCTGAGAAAGTAGCCAATGCGGAATCTCTGGTTGGAAAAAATGCCATGTCCGGCTTCCTTGCGTTGATGAATGCAGCACCGGCAGATATAAGAAAATTGAATAAGGCTATTGCCGAAAGTGAGGGTGCTGCAAGCTCTATGGCAGAAATAATGCAGGATAATCTGTCAGGGCAGCTTACAATCTTAAAAAGCCAGACGGATGAGCTTGCAATTTCTTATGGTGATATTCTGACTCCGAAGCTTAAGGATATGGTCTCCGGAGCACAGGGCGTGGTTGATAAGCTTAACAAGATGGACGATGGGACAAAAAATCTCATTGTAAATGTCGGCTTGTTCTCGGCTACAGTGGGTCCGGCAGTCCTTGTTGTTGGAAAATTAACCAGTGGTGTCGGTAATTTGGTTTCCGGTATCGGAAATGGCATGCAGTCATTTACATTGTGGGCTGCGAAAATAACTCATACAACCGCAGAAATGACAGTACACACTGCAGCGACAGATGCTAATACAGCAGCGAATGCAAGAAATACAGCAAGCCTGCTTGCAAAAACAGCAAAGACTGTGGCTGATACCGCAGCGATGAAAGCCCATACAGCAGTGGAAAAAGCCAGGACGTTGGCGCTTGCCGCTGAAAGCGGTCTGCTGAATCAGCAGGCAGCAGCACTTAATGCATCCATAGCAGGAAAAATAAAAGATACCGCGGCAACAGCAGCCCATACTATTGCAGAAAAAGCCCGATTAACTGCCGTGAGCGCATCCACAGCCGGATTATCAGCCCATATGATTGTAACGGCAGGATTAACCACAGCAACGAGTGCGTGTGCGGTGGCAACAGGTCTTCTGTCCTCAGCAATCCAGATTCTGCTTGGCCCTATTGGCCTGCTCATTGCTGCCGGAGCTGCCTTGGCAGCAGGCATTGTGCTTGCGGTGAAATGGCTGACTAAAGAGACAGAAGCATCAAAAGAATTGCGCAGTGAAACAGAAAAGCTGGCAGAATCAAACGAAGCACTTAAGGATTCACTGAAAAACAGTGAAAATATGTTTGAAGACAATATATCATCCATTAAGGCAGAGGCCGGAGCAGCAGCTACGCTGGCAGATAAGGTGAAAGAACTGTCGAAGGTTGAAAACAAATCTGCCCAGCAGAAAAGGGAACTGCAGTCTTATGTCAAGATGCTCAATGAATCCATGCAGGGCCTTAATATCCAATACGATGCCCAGACAGATGCATTGAACATGACCACGAATGAAATATATGCTCAGATTTCAGCTCTGGAGGCAGAAGCGGAAGCCCAGGCAGCGCAGGAAAGGATTACGGAAAATCTGAAGGAACAGCAGCTGGTGAGAGAGCAGCTGTTGAAAGTGCAGGAGAAGATTGCAGAGGTTACTGAAAATGACGCACTGAAAAATCGGGAGCGGAAAGAGATTCTGAAAGAGCTGACTGAGCAGGAGAGCCAGCTGACCGAACAGCTTAATATCCTTACTGAGTCATATGCCTATACGAATGACGTATTTGTTGATGCGTCTGAAAGGGCTGCTGTTACAGCGGCTGAGAGTGAACAGAGCATACTGGCTGCATACGGAAGTATCAAGAATGCATACGAAGATCTCGGAGAGAGCCAGAAGCAGGCAATTGATAGGATCACAAGTGCATTTGAAGCAATGACAGGAAAACTTTCTGACCTGACTGAAAAAATCAAACTGGACAGCGAAACCACATGGTCGCAAATTCAGGCAAATCAGAGTGATACCATTGAGAAAACGAGAGAGTTTTCAGAGCTATATGCGCAGCTGATCGAAGCTGGTGTGAGTGAAAGCTATCTGAATGCTATCGGAGCAACCGGTCCGGAGTCGATTCCGCTGCTGAAAGATATGCTATCGCAGGGAGCGGAAGCTATTCTTGATTCTCAGGCAGAATGGCAGGAGGCGTATGAAGTAATCGGAGACACCTTGGTGGATTCCTTGAGTCTGGATGACGGGCTCCGCAGTGCATTGAAAGATTATGTGCTTGGAGAATCTGGCATATATGGCACACTCAGTGCAGCCATTGCCGGCGCGGATTTGGATGCTCTTGGAGAAAGTCTTACCGAAGGTGTAAGCAAAGGGATTTTGGCAAGTATGGATAGTCTTACCGGAACAGCCAAGCAGATGGCAGGCAGCACCACTGCAGCAGCAGAGGATGCCTGGGAAATTAATTCTCCATCCCGCGTGTTTGCCGATATGGGAAAGAATCTTATGCTGGGACTTGTCCAAGGTATTTCTGATAATGAAAGCACGGTTTATGCAAAAGCGTCTTCTGTCGCCAGCAATGTGACCCGGATCATGAAAAGTACTTTGGACATTCATTCTCCATCCGGAGTCATGCGTGACGAAGTGGGAAAAAATATTGCGCTTGGAATTGCAGAAGGTATCGAACAGAATGCAGATTACGCAAAGAAAAGTGCAGAAGAAGTTGCATCTGCGGTTCTGCAGGCAGCCAGGACAAAGCTGGATAACACAAAGGTATATCAGGATTTGTCTATGGCCGATGAAGCTGCTTTCTGGGACAGCGTGCGAAAGCAGATAAAAGACGGTACACAGGCCCGCATCGATGCAGACAAACAGTATTTCCAGGCAAAGAAAACGCTTGATCAGAAGCTGATCAGTCTTGAAACAGACTATGCTTCAAAGGTTAAAAAGGTTCATGAGAATTTAAGCAGCAGTATCAAGTCTCTGCAGGATAAATATACGGATGAATTGACTTCCAGAATAAAAAGCATTACGGGTTCTATGGGGCTGTTTGATGATTTTACGGCCAGCACAGAGCTGTCCACACAGGATCTTCTGAATAACCTGCAAAATCAGGTGACAGGTCTGCGCGACTGGTCAAATAACCTGAAAGATCTGGAGCGCCGCGGTGTAACCGGTGATATGCTTGATGAATTACGCAACATGGGAACCAGTGCCGCCGGAGAAATTGCCCTCATGACGGAGATGACGGATGATGAGCTGGATGAATACATAGATCTGTGGAAAGAAAAAGAGAAGATTGCCAGGAGAGAAGCAGTACGGGAATTGGAACCGCTCCGGGAAGAAACTGAGGAACAGATCAGGGAAATGCGGCTGGCTGCAGAAAGGGAGTTAGAGGAATATAAGCAGGAATTCGTTTTGGCAGTATCAGAAATTGGCGTGGGTATTCAGATGCCAATGGAGCAGATACAGACGTCCCTGCAGACAATAATGGCAGCGGCTGTGGAGTTGGCATCCGGAACTGTATCACAGGAATCATCGGATCCGGAAAATATCCATAAATTCGAGGGGCTGTCGGAAAGCCTTATCAGTGCAACTGCAGGTCTTCCGGAAGAGTTCAAGGAGATCGGAAAGAACACAATTGCAGGCATGATTGCAGGATTGACAGAAAAATCCGGAGAGCTGTATCAGACGATGACGGAAATCATCCGGCAGGCAATCCAGTCGGCAAAGGAGGAGGCACAGATCCATTCCCCATCCAGAGCCATGATGTCTATTGGAAGTTATATGATGAAAGGGCTTGGCATTGGAATCGAAAACATGCAGGACTATGTTGAGACGATTGCCGGAAAATCAGCAGCATCGCTTATGGATGTTTTCCATACGAGTCTTGGCGGTATAAACAGCATACCGATTGAGACAGAAGTGTTGTCCGGTGCGAGTACCATACTTACGGACAAAAGCGGTGCCGTAAAATTAATTCAGGATGCATTGGAGAGTCTGCAGGCCAGGCAGCAGGATATTGGAAAAAAGAGCGGTGAAACAGAAAACGGTTTTCTGGAGCAGCTGCTTGCGGCCAATAGTAAAGTTATAGAGCTTCTGAGGATTATTGCAGAGAAGAACCCTGTTATTGATCGGGCGGCTATGGCAGATGCTGTCGATCTGGAATTTGAAAACGGCGGAATGTTGAAAGCGAGGGGCTCGATATGAAATATCCGGTAGTAGAAATCAATGGAATTGATATGCTTAAAAAGTATAAGGCGATTCTCGGGGAGCAGCACAGTGTCCAGCCGCCGGTACCGAAAACATTTTATCAGGATGTGCCGGGGGCAGATGGCTCTGCGGATTTGAGCACAGCGATATCTGGCCGGATTACCTATAACCGGCGGGTGATTACGATGAACTTTCAGTGTGAACATAAGGACAATCAGTGGACAACGGTGATGTCGGAGATATTAAAAGAATTCCACGGAAAAGAGGGGAAAATCGTGTTCGGAGACGATCCGGCTTATTATTATTTTGGCAGGATGGAAGTGTCCGGATACGAACGGTCCCGTACTTATGGGAAATTTACGATAACGGTTAATGCAGAGCCGTATAAATACGAACAGTATTCCTCTTTAGATCCGTGGCTGTGGGATCCGTTTAACTTTCAGACAGGTGTCATTTGTTATTGCAAAGATATTGCTGTTGACGGTACAAAGATTCTGAATATACACGGTACAGAACGATGGGCAATACCTGTATTCATTACAGAAGGGAACATAAAAGTAACCTTTGGTGGGGAAACCTATGATCTTCAGCCGGGAAGAAGCAAAATATACAGTATTGTGATAGAGCCGGGTATGAATACATTTCAGTTTACGGGAAAAGGCACAGTTTCCGTGGAGTACAGGGGAGGGAAATTATAAATGTTTCATGTGTATTTGAACGATCAAAAAAGTATATATCCACTGTATGAGCCGTTAGATGATGAGCTGCGCATATATGATCCGGTGCTTACCCATGAGATGGGAATGGGCGGGTGTTTTAAGTTCTGCATTCTGGAAAAGCATCCTAATGCTTCCAAAATCGGACTGCTTAAATCAGAGATTATGGTTTACCAGGATGACAAAGAAATCTTTCGCGGAAGGGTACTGAAACCAGAATACAATATGAAGAGAATCGTATCAGTGACGGTAGAAGGAGATTTGTGCTACCTGGTTGACAGCCTGCAGGAACCGTATTCAATAGAAGGGGGAACGCAGGTTTTTATCAGCAGAATGTTGGAAGTACATAACAGCCAGGTGGATGATTACAAAAAAATATATCCCGGCATTATTACAGTGATGGATCCGGAAAGCAATGTGACACGGTCGGAGAAAAAGTATACAACAACTCTGGAAGCGCTGAACACTAAGCTTGTCGGTGAACTTGGAGGGTATTTAAGAATCCGGAATGAGGGTGGAAAGAAGTACCTAGATTATTTGTGGGATTATGGCGGGATCAATGAGCAGGTAATCCGTTTTGGTGAAAATATGTTGGATCTGGAACGATATATGGATGCTACGGATATTATAACGTGCTTAATTCCTATGGGTGCAGAAATGGAATATACGGACGAACTGGGAGAAAGGCAGATCCGGACCGTGGATATTACATCTGTCAATAATGGAAAATCCTATATCCAGTGTGATGCAGGAATTGAGAAGTACGGAAAAATCTGGGGGACAAAGCAGTGGACAGATATTACAGAGCCGGAAAATCTGATTGCTAAAGCAACAGAATATCTGAATGAAGCATCTGCGCTTCCGGATTCCCTGAAAATCAATGCTCTTGACCTGTCTCTTATAGATGAAAGCATACAGGAATTTGAACTTGGATATTGGACAGCCGTGTCCAGCAAACCACATGGCTTAGAAAAACAATTGCTGCTTACTAAACGGGAAATAAATCTTCTGGATCCGACTGCCGGAAGCATTGAGCTGGGGAGAACTGTGAAATCATTTCTGGATCAGGTAACCAAGGGGCAGCAGGATGCGATGAAAGCAGTTGATAAGGTGGCAGAAAGTACATCAGACG
>JAUNON010000060.1 GCA_030537145.1 Lachnospiraceae bacterium
TGGCGGACTCCCTCCGATGGTCAAACGACAGCAATACTATGATTTCCTGAAAGAAACAGCATAGGGGGCAAAATCCTTGAGGAAAATGTGTCAACTAATCTTGACAAAATCAAAACTTGGCTCTTCCTGTTCCTTTTCCACAATTTTTATTCAAAAAGCGATAATTTTCGCACTTGCCAATAGACTATTCCCGTTTTGTGGCCTGACTTTTTTAGTGGTCGTGCAAACATCGTCAAATTTTGTCGGCAGTCAGGTTGTATCATGGCGGCTCCCTCCTAAAGCCGCCGTGGTCTGACAGCGTCAGCGCGTCACTCTCTTTGAAGACAAAAGAAAAGACGGCCTTGATTCACAAAACCGCCGATGGGGTAAAATCTTAAAATAGGCGCGCAAAATTATCTGCCCCGATCTAACGTTTTTTTCTTTCCTCGTCCAGGGCAGATAATTTATTTATGGAGTGAAAACCAATATGTGCTAATCAATTCTTGTCAGATAGAACATGCAATTAGCGGTATATCCTTTCAAAAGCTGAAGTTACAAGACCAACATATTGAATGATCCGTACTAACTTTAAGTTCCAAATATTCGCAACCAATCCAAACACACTTCCGCCGTTTCATCTTCCTTTCCGTAATAAATGTGATTTGTATTATCTATAATCCTCCACCTAAAATCGGGACATCTTATAGCTTTTTTCTTTAATAAATCCAGTTGTAAATATGGCGATTCCTCATTTTCCCCCGCAAATGCCAGAATCGGAATATCAACCGTTTCTAATTGCCCAAAATGCTCCGGATTCCTTATAACAGGAAAATTATCAGCATTACTTCCAGGTTTATACAAGTTATAAAATGTAGCTGAACTAAATGGCATATAATTTTCAACCAATTTGCCGGTCAATTTTTGGGGCATCCCTTCTTTGACATTTTTTTCTGTTTCCTCCAGCAATAGATCATAATCAGCTTCATACATTCGTGTAAGTCCCTGCATATCAGGTGGCGATGCTAAAATAATTCCTGCCACATCTGGTCTCTTTATATAATAATAGTATAAAATCTTACAGCATCCAAAACTATGTCCTGCTAAGACAATATGCTTGTAACCCAGTTTATACGCCTTCCTTATCCACATATCGACATCCAGAAGACAATCCTCAAATATCTCAAAGGTAGTTCCTATCGTTACAGAAACCCCGTTTTTATCTACAATAGCATTTGTATTTGAATATCCCCTAGTATGCCCGTACAAAAATCCGATATTGCATCCCGCCAGTTTTCTTCCCCAAACTACGGCAAAATAATTCTCTATCACATTCGCATACATCCCGTGAATAAACACAACACAAATATCCTTTTTAATACTTTCAAAATAGGTTCCTTGTAGCCGTAGACCATCACCCGTATATTCGTAAATAAAATCCATCATCAGTCCCACTTTCATTCCTCATTACCACTGAATTCACTTAAAATCGAACACATCATGTATCTGACTTATATTTCAAGTATAATGCAATCATGGCGCAGGCCACTTGCGATAAACAAGTACTCCACCAAACGCCGGATATACCTCTAAAATACGATAATACAAGCAGAAATATAAATAACAATACCGGCTCTATATAAACAAGAATATACGAAAACAGGCTTTTTTCAGTCGCATAAAAAACAGAAGTAGTAACCCTTGTAAATGCCAGAAAAATAATTCCAGCCAGGAATACGGGAAGGACATTTCCAGTCTCCGCCAATACATATTCCGAAGCTCCAAACAGCTTTCCAATATGAAAACGTCCCAAAAACAGAATCAATATACTGAAAATCGCAAAAATTTCTGCATAGACATATGCCAAATGCCTAACACCGTACAGTTCTTTTACTGCACCTTCACCATAGCATCTGCTCATCAATGGTTGGCTTCCATCTCCTACTCCCTGCAAAAGCATATAAACAATCGTCAGTGCATAGGCAATACACGCATAACTGGCAACTGCCTGCTCGCCTCCATAAAAGATAGTGTAACGGTTCATAAGGATTACTGATAAATTTGGTGTTACTGTCAGACCAAAGGGTGCAAGGCCAACCTTTACAATCTGGAGGAACATGCTCCCCACTTTCGTAATTTCGAAGCAAAATACTGGCCTTTTCTTAACCAGCAAATAGGCCAATCCAGTAATCATAGTAACACTCTGACCAATTATAGTAGCTATCGCCGCTCCCGATACACCCCATTTCAAAACCCACACAAATATATAATCAAGCAGTATATTGGTCGAAAAACCAGCCGTCATTGATGCCATTGCAAAAGCTGCCCCATTATAATTACGGATTAACGGAACAATGCCCGTAGAAAAAATCTGAAATACTGCCCCCAAAACAATAATACGAAGATAATCCTTACTGAAAGCTAAAAGATCACCTTCAGCGCCTAGCAGAATGAGTATTGGTTCTAAACCAATATACAGGAATGCAGTTAAAACAACACTGGCAATAAGAAGGATTGTTCCTGTGCCTCCCGCATAAGAATCTGCTTTCTCCTTATCTCCTGATGCACTGTAAATAGAATAGTTCACTGCACCTCCCATACCAATTCCTGTGCCAACTGCCTGCATGAACGCTCCTATCGGATAGGCAATATTAATAGCAGAAAGCCCAATATCCCCTAAACTGTTTCCAATGAAAAAACCATCCGCTATCGCATAAACTCCGGACAGCGCAAAAGCTATTACGGAAGGAATTACATAAGAAAAAAAGCTTTTGTTTTTATTCATGCTCTCTTTGCCTCCTGCACTTCTTATCTCTGCTTCATATATTTTCCACACATTCCTCCCACAACAGCAGGAAGCAGCCAGCCGAACCCGAAATCATAAAATGGTAAACTCTTAACAAAGCCAAACAAACCTACATAATCATATCCTGTAATAAACAAACTGAATATGATTGCTCCCAATGCTGCACCTTTATAAATATATTTGTTTTGAATTCTCCTACGGAACAGCAGCAGGATAACCGTTGTCATAAAAGGAGGGCTGATAATTGATAAAATAGGAACAGCAGCGGAAATAATTGTGGATAACCCAAAATTGCAGATAAAAATCCCTATCATTGTCAGCAAAGTAATCCCTGTCTTGTATGATATTTTCCCATTTGTAATACTTTCAAAATACGAAGCAGTTGCCCCAAATAAACCGATTGCAGTTGTAAGACAGGCAAATCCAACAACAACCCCAAGTATCACTACGCCGCTTTTTCCCATCAGACATTCCGTAATCGCAATAATCAGTCCAGCCTCTTCTAAACCCGAACCGAAGCCTGAACTCGCAGTCGCCCCTAAATAGGTCAGACCACCATAGATCAGAGAAAGCAGGATTCCTGCAATTAAACTGACAGAAACAGCAGTCTTCGACTGCTCCCGCTTGGTATGACACCCTCTTTTTACAAGATTATCCTGCACAACGATTGTAAAACCAGCTACAGAAATAATATCCATCGCCTGATACCCTGCCACAAGTCCATCCCGTGCTATATGATTAGAGATTGCAGGACCGATTTCTCCTATGGGATGCCAAATTCCTGACAAAATGAGCACTATAATTCCAAAAATCAAAACGGGTGTCAAGAATTTTCCTATAATATCCACAATCTGTGTCTGCCTTATTGTTAAAGCAAACACAATCGCAAAAAAAATAATGGAAAACGGAAATAGTCCGATTTTATCAGTAATCGGAACCACTGTCATTTCATAAGTGGTTGCTGCGGTTCTTGGCGGCGCAATAAAAGCTCCGGTACACAAAATAGCAGCCGTGTTCAGCAAAAATCCCGGCACCTTTCCTACAGAATCCCGCATAGCAGCGATACTTCCTCCTGCGCATACCATCGCATAAATACCAGCGCAGGATAAAATAACCTCCACCAGAATAAAGCAGAGGAAGCCTGTTTTCCATAATGTACCTCCCTGCATCCCTAAATACGGAGGGAATATTAAATTACCCGCACCAAAAAACATTGCAAACAACGCAAGTCCGGAAACTATAATATCGCTTTTTGTAAATACTTTTTCTTCCGCTTTTATCGCTATCACTTCCTTTGAACCGTCAGAAATAGCATGCAGAGCGTTCCACATGCTGTTTCCGTATTTTAAGAACATTATAAGTAATCTTCTCTAATCGGTGTGAATACATCAATTACCTCTCCGCCTTCAATCACTTTAAAGGAATGGGGGACATTTCCCGGAATCGCATAGCTGTCTCCCGGATTTAATTCATACTCCGTTTCATCCACAGTCATCTGATATTTACCTGAAATCACATATCCGCTCTGCTCATGGGGATGAGTATGTTCCGTTGCAAAATTGCCAACCACATAGTTCATTTTGCAGACCATTGATTTTTCACCTACTGCCAGCGAATCCAACGATACTCCTTTAAAAGTCCTTTTCTTAGCCTCTTCTTTTTTTGTTACCATGACCTCTTACTCCTGTTCTTCTGCAAATTCTTTAATTTTGGCAATTAAGTTCGCTATGCATGTTTTGTCCGTAAACGGGTTCATGATTGTGATCCGTAGATAAAATTTCCCCCGGACTGTTGTGCTTACCACGTAATAAGAACCATCTTCCAGAAGCTTTTGTGCAATTTTTTTATTTACTTCATCTGCATCTGCACCTTCGGTTATGTACCGGAAACACACAATATTGCTCTTAGGCTCCAGGGCCAGTTCCATGTTTCTTTCGGCCTTTATCATTTCCGCAAACTGTTTCCCCATGTCAAACAGCATGTCCACATTCTGCTGATAAATCTCATCCCCATATAGACGCATAATTGCGTAAGTATGGAGTATTGTAATCGGCTTCGTACACTCCAGCGTATGCTTTGCCGAATTCCACCATTCTTCTGAAAGCTGATCCTGCCACAGATAAGCAGCCTTTGGTGAAAACTCATTTACCTTTCGGTTTCCCGCATTATAAATGATTGCAGTGGACAGCGGCGGCGTCATCATCATTTTATGGAAGTCTACAATCAGGGAATCGGACCGTTCAATTCCTTTGATCAGATGCTTATATTTCTCCGAAAAGATAACTGCTCCGCCATGGGCGCCGTCCACATGGAACCATATCTGGTGCCGCTCAGCAAAATCTGCAACCGCTTCTAAATTATCAAAAGCTCCCACGGAGGTGGTGCAGGCGCACCCAACGACACAGAATACGATCTTTCCTTCTGATACCGCCTGCTGATAGGTACTCTCCAATACCTCGGGCCGGATACCAAAGTCATCCCCAACCGATACCCGAATAATATTTTCACTTCGTATTCCCATGATTTTTGCCGCCCGTTCCACACTGTAATGCGCTTCCCCGGATACCATAACGGCAAGCCTGTGGTAATCCTTCTCCTCGATCCCGGAGGAAGTGCGTGCAGTTACCAGAGCGGTCAGGTTTCCCATAGAGCCGCCGGAAGCAACAAAACCAGTGGCGCCTTTGTTGTAGCCGAATTTCTCGGCCAGATGGCTGATTACCACCTTCTCCATGGCGTTTCCCGCCATTCCCAGTTCATAAACTGTCGTACAGTTATTCATATATGCCATCATGGCCGAGGTCAGCGCCGTAATCGGCAGCGTAACAGCTACCTGATGCCCCACATAACCTTTGCTGTGGAAATTGACGGAATGCAACATTACCTTTTCCATAAGAGCAGGAAGGTCAGCCCGGACAGGAGATGAAAAATCCTCCTGCCATAAGCGCAACTGTTCTTCCGGCGAAAGCCGCTTAATTGTTTCTGGTACTTCCCTCGTCAGAGAACTTTCTAATTCCTTTGTAATCATGCCCATCAGCTTTGGGACGTCCTTCTGAAATTCTTCCGGAGAATATGCTTTGCTGATAAGATTTTCTGTTGTTTTCATATTATATTTTCCGCCTTTCTTTCCTGTTAATCCCCATTTACGAACCAGCCCTTGCAGACATCGATCCAACACTGGGGCGCTGCAAATTTTTCTAATTCTTCCAGAGTCAGCTTTACGGTACTGTTCAGGCTTCCTCCTGCTGTGTATACAGTAGAAAAACGCTTCAATGAGATATCCAGATAGACCTTTACACCCTCACAGATTGCAAACGGGCATACTGCTCCGGGTACATGTCCAATCAGTTCCTCCACCTGTTCTCCCGGAATCATCACTGCCTTCTGATGAAAGCAGGCCTTGTATTTTGTGTTATTGACCTTTGCGTCACCTGCCATGCAGATCAGCGCCGGATCTCCGTCCAGCAAAAAAGACATGGTTTTTACAATATGCTCCGGTTTGCATCCGATCGCTTCCGCAGCATGTTCTACCGTATCTCCGATATGTTCCCTCACCACGACGCGGTCACCCATACCTGCCTCGTCAAAAAATTTTTTTACATTCTCGTATGACATTTGCCTTTACCTCCTGACCTTCCTGTTCTTTAAAATACTGTAACTGTCCAGTATTCCCTCAGTTGCAAAATACTTTTTCGTCTTGACCTCATTATAATCTCCAATGTATAATAAGTAAAACAAATAATTCTAATACTAACATTAAGAAAGGCGATTTATCATATGGAACGTTACCTTACTTTGCAGAAGGTCATTGAAATGAAAAGCTTTACGAAAGCCGCTGAAGCACTTGGATATACGCAGTCCTCGGTGAGCCAAATGATCGCATCTTTGGAAAATGAACTGTCCATGAAGCTGCTTGTCCGTTCACGTACCGGCGTCAGGCTTACTTTAGAAGGAAAAGAATTGTACCCATTTATTGAAAGGACAATCCTCCAATACCGGGCTATGCAGGAAAAAGCAATGGAGATCAAAGGTCTGGAAACCGGAATTATACGGGTGGGAACCATCACAAGCATCACTTGCCACTGGATGCCGCTGCTCATAAGCGGCTTCCAGCAGCTTTATCCCAATGTCCAGTTTGTTTTTCACGATGGGGATTATACATCCATACAGGAATGGATAAAAACCGGACTTGTTGATTTTGGTTTTATCACCCCTGACGCCGTCACAGGCTTGGAGACTATAAAAATAAAAGACGGAGAAATGCTGGCGATTCTTCCTAAAAACCACCCATTGGCAGAAAATCCTGCCGTATCCCTGCATTCTCTTACAAAAGAACCTTTCATCCTGCTGGAAGAAGGGCATTACAACGAACCGCTGGAGGCATTTCATACCGCCGGATTGGAACCCGCTATTAAATATACGGTCCATGATGATTTTGCGATTATGACCATGGTGGAAGCCGGACTTGGCGTGGGAATCCTGGCAAAACTCATGCTCAGGCGCACGAATTATGACATCGTGTGCCTTCCTATTGACCCTCCGATCTACCGTAAGCTGGCAATTGGCTTCAAGGATAGGGACAGTCTTCCCATTGCCAGTAAATATTTCATTAAATATCTGTTGGAAAATGTAGATAGATTGCCGTAAATGGAATGGGAAAGTTATTCTCCAATCCGGATAACCGCTTTTCACGAATCATACCGATACTTTCCGTATGGTCAATTCCTGGCGGTGCTTTCCAGCCGCTTCAGTTCCTGTTCCGTTTCTATGGTATTGCCGATTTCCACTGTAATGCCTTTAATCCTGCTTACGCCCATGCTCCCACCTTCTGAAAACAGGTATAAAAAGGCTCATCATTGCCCCATATACGGAAAAGGCGCAGACATCCCTTCCGGCACAAAAACAGCCTCATACAGAAAGATTCTCATCTCCCCAAGACTTCATAGAATCAAGAACCGATAAAAAGCTCTTACCGAGATCTGTTAAAGTATACTCCACTCGCGGAGGGACTTCAAAAAAATCATGGCGGATAATGAATCCGTCTGCTTCCAGCTCCCTAAGCTGCTTCGTAAGGGAGCTTTCTGTAATTTCCCCTATCTGGCGGCGAAGCTGTCCAAAGCGCCGGACATCACATTTCCCGATATACCAGAGAAGCTCAATCTTATATTTTCCTCCCAGTAATTTCTGCACCATAGAAATCGTCTTACAACGGCTTGCCGCTTCTTCCGATTTTCTCATTTCTCCATCTCCTTCCTTTCCCATCATATCCTATTTTGCGGCAAAATAGAAAGTACTACAAAAAAGTACCGTACTTTTCTTTTTGGTGCGCTCTGCTATAATGATCCTAACGGGACATTCATGTGCGGGCTTGCCTCGTTGCCCGCACATAATTATGATCATTTGATGTGAGGTGTTGATTATGCATTACACAGGAACCATTTGGCGTCCGCCCTATGAAGCAGATTCGCTTCTGCTGGAAGTGACGGCGAGCTGTACCCATCACAGATGCAAGTTCTATACCCTGTACAGCGATTTGCCATTCAAATTCAGAATGTCGCCTATGGAAGACATCGAAGGGGATCTGATGGAGGCTCAGACTTTGCGCACAAATCCCTATTCAAAAATGCTGAACCGCCTGCAGGGGAAAGAAAACCCGGAACCAATCCAGCGTGTTTTCTTAACCGGAGCCAACCCGTTTGTTCTGAAAACAGAAAAGCTGCTCGAAATTGCATCACTCATTCACAAGTATTTCCCCTCCGTTAAATCCATCGGCTGTTTTGCCCACATCACGGATTCTGTAAATAAAACAGACGGGGAACTGATCTGGCTTCGTCAGGCAGGGTACAATGGGCTGACCATCGGCGTGGAAACAGGAGATGATGATGCACTGGCCTTTATGCACAAAGGTTATACTTCCAATGACATTCTAACCCAATGCAAAAGATTGGAGCAGGCAGGCATCGAATATGGCTTCTTCTATCTGACCAGCATTTCCGGCAAGAGACACGGTGAAACCGGAGCAAAAGCATCCGCAAAAATATTCAACCAACTTCATCCGTTCCTGATCGGCCCGAACATGCTTACCATTTACCCGGAATCCGATCTGTACCAGGAAATACAAAACGGAAATTGGGAAGAAGAAAGCGAGCTCGAAAAATACCGTGAACTTCGTACCCTTGTAGAAAATCTGAATATATCAACATACTTTGCTGCAATGGGGGCTTCCAATGTTTTCCAGCTTAGAGGACATTTGCCGAAGGATAAATCAAAATTATTAAAAACACTCGACAAAATCATTTCGGAAGCCAGTGAAGATGAGCTGCGAAATTACAGAAAAAATCTCCCGCACCTGTAACTCCAATCATCTGGCGGGAAACATCCCATTCCCCGTCGGATGATACTGCCGCCGCAAATACCTCCCCGCCCCGGAGAATTCAGCCATACGGTAAGATGTCCTTCCGCAATTTAGATAAAAAAGCACCCACATTTCTGTAAGTGCCCGTAACTCCTGCATAACTTTAAAAATTATTTCCAATGCTTCAACTGTGAAAGATACAAATCAAACTGGCTGCGCCGATCTTCGTCCTTTAAATTATCGGGATTCGGCATATGGCTGACAAGGTAATCCAGAAGTGACTCCTTCGATTGATATGCAAATTTTCCATCCGCATAACACCATTTGCAATAGTCCTCATTATAGCTTCCATCCTGTTCCCGGCTGATTAAATCATCTTCATTCAAAGGCATCCCGCAGCATTGGCAGATAAGCTGCCGTGGAGTCCCCAAAAGCGTATTGATGGATATATGGAATTCTTTTGATAATAACTTTAATGATTCTGTATCCGGCTGCGTCTCGCCATTTTCCCAACGACTGACAGCCTGCCTGCTGACCATCAGGCGCTCCGCCATCTGCTCCTGCGTAAGATGATTCTTTTCACGCAGTTTCTTAATTATATCCTGTATCTCCATATCGATCCCTCCTGACAAATCATATGCCTTCATTATAAATTGAGGATGAATGCTTGGCAAGCAGCACACTGTTGCTGTCATTCGTAAAAATACTAGCAGGTACCGTTTCTCTGTAAATAGCATCCGAAGTCCATGTTTTTCCTTTTACATCCGGATAACCACAGCTTTTAAAACAGTTTCCGATACCCAGATGGAATGTCCGTCCGCTTCGATTTCTACCGAAGGTGCTATAACTCTGCTATCTTTTTGGTATTACTCAATGAAGCAAACTCTTGAACCATATTCTCCGAAAATGTGGAGACGCAAATTATCCTTTCCCGGTAAATACTTATTTTCTCATCCAGATTCCGCAGGTATTCCTCCCACTTTCTTTGTTCCTCCAACACAGATTCCCTGTACTGCATCAGAAGTTCCATCCGTTCCGCCATCGTGTCATCTCCCTGATAGCGAAGATCCGAATAATACTTTATATTCCAGAGAAGCATTCCGGTATCCTTCAGGCGCTGGATAAATTTTACCCACTCTATATCCTCTGTACTATAATCCCTTCTTCCGGCATTGTCTCTGTTTACACGGAGCAGGCCTTTCTTCTCATAATACCGTAATGTATATGCACTGACCCAGTTATCGCTGAAAACTCACCAATGGTCATAACAAACCTCTTTTCAAAAAAGTCTTGACTTAGAGTATAGTCTAAGAATTCCACTTTTGCGAAATAATATCCTTTCGCCAAAATGTATATCGACAATTCCGAAATTCCTGTCCCCCTGGGTAAATCAGTTTCCGCATTGCCATTCTGCGGAAACTGAAACACACATCCATTTTTGCCCTCAATCGGCAGAAACCTTTGATTTACTGGGCTTTTTTCGTCAGCAGAGCGACTGTTTCCACATGCCCCGTCCCAGGAAACATGTCTACACAGCAAACACGCTCTACCTGATACCTGCTTGCCTGAAGCACCTCCAGATCCCGCACCAGACTGGTGGGTTTGCAGGAAATATACACCATACGCTCTACCCCAAACCGAATAATCTTGCCCAATGCTTTCGGGTGTATGCCGTCTCTGGGCGGGTCCAGGACGATCAGGTCCGGCTTTTCGGTCAGTTCATCAATTACCTTCAGAACATCTCCTGCCAGGAAGGAGCAGTTATCCAATCCATTCAGGGCTGCATTTTCCCGGGCAGCTTCTACCGCCTCTTCCACAATTTCTACACCCGTAACGTGCTTCGCCACCGGAGCCAGGATCTGGGCAATGGTGCCGGTTCCACTGTACAGGTCAAAGATCACCTTATCCTTTGTCTCGCCAATATAGGTGCGGGCTGTTTCGTACAATACTTCCGCCCCCAATGAATTTGTCTGGAAGAAACTGAACGGCGATATTTTAAATTTCAAGCCCAGAAGCTCCTCATAAAAATAATCCTGGCCGTACAGCAAGTCGGTATGATCGTTTTGAATCACATCTGCCAGACTATCATTGCTGGTGTGAAGAATCCCCGCTATCCTTCCTTCCAGCGGAAGCTTTAAAAGCGCTTCCCTCATAGGCGTAAGATCAGGGGATGCCTGAGTGCTGGTCACCAGGTCAATCAGAATTTCCTCAGTTTTGACCGCCCGGCGCACCAATAAATGCCGGAAATACCCCTGATGACTCAGCTTATGATAAAAGGGCAGACCGGTGCCCCTGGCAAATTCCAATACACAGGCCAGGATTTTCCGAAAATCCGGATGTACAATCCGGCAATCGTTTACCGTAACAATATCATAGAAGCTGCCCCGTTTATGCATCCCAAGCGCCAGCGGCCCATCCTTTTCCTCATCTCCGAAGGAAAACTCCATTTTATTACGGTAGCCCTCCTGCAGAGGACTGGCTTTTATTCCCTCAAAATGGTAATCTCTGCACACACTATCCAACAGCTCTTTTATCTGAGCTTCTTTAAGCCTTAGCTGCTCCTCATAGGACATATTCCGGTAGGTACAGCCACCGCAGGAGGCAAAATGAATACAGTCCGGAGCGACCTCCAACGGAGATGGCTCCGTCACCTCCAATATACGTCCCTCACATTTTCCCTTCCGAACCTTGCTCACAGAAAATCTGACTTTCTGCCCTGGAATCCCG
The DNA here is from genome assembly GCA_030537145.1 of Lachnospiraceae bacterium. Taxonomy (GTDB): domain Bacteria; phylum Bacillota; class Clostridia; order Lachnospirales; family Lachnospiraceae; genus Merdiplasma. The sequence goes on from JAUNON010000060.1 coordinate 11,862, forward strand.
TTTTTTACAATTACCTGCCGATTGTCCATCCGAATGATCCCACGATTGGGAAAGTCAACCTTTTCAATTCTTCCTTCCAGAATCTCTCCTTTTTTCATGTGCCTCTCCTTATTCCATATCTGCTCAGAAATGTTAAACATTCTACCGCCGGCTCTTCATGGCTCTATTCAAAAGTTCTTTCTGACCATCCCCTTGATTGCCCGGCAACGCAAATCAGGCAGATACCTTTTGGCACCTGCCTGATCTTATCATCGTTTTATTTTTACTCTTCTTCCGAAGTATCCTCGGCAGCTTCCTCTTTTTCCTCTGCCTTTTCTTCTTTTTCTTCCTTGGCAGGCGCTTCCTTTTCTTCCTCTTCCTCCTCATCATCGAAGTCATCATCGAAATCTTCCAGATAATCCGGAGTCATGTAGCGGTACACAGCATATGCAATACCTGCCACCGCTGCTACTGCGCCGAGAATAGCCAGAGCCCACAAAATCGTATTCTTGTGTTTTTCGTCCTCTTTTCTCTGGAGTGCTGCTACCAACTCATCAATTCTTGTCATAATGTCCACGTCCTTTCTGTGAATACCGCAGGCAAACAGACAGAAAACCCTCGCCTGCTAATTTGCAATTAGTATATCACATTCTTTGTCATTTTACTATAAAAAAATGTTGTTTCCTGCTTAATCTCTTCTATTCGTTGTCCATTCCTCTGCGATTCCATATTTTTTCTGAAATTACAGTTTTTTCAGCTTTGCAAAAGAAGCAAACATCTTCTTTATTCCGGCCTTTTCAAAATCCACCGTTACCTCATAATCTCTTCCACCTTCTACAATCTTTTGAACAACGCCAGTTCCGAATTTCATATGAGAGACAGTATCTCCCTCCTGATAATCCAGTCCGTCAGATTTCTTCACCTGAAACTGCCTGTCCCCATATGCCTTCGCCCGAAACGACGCTCTGGCCTGCGAGTAATTCTTTTTCTGTGCGGATAAGCGTGTCTCGCCGGCTTCCGCCATTCCGATACTGCTCAGATTTTTCCCGGCTTCCGCAAGGGAGCCTCCATCCGAAGCCCGCTCAAAGTTCACCTGCATGGAAGAAGTTTTCCGCTCCCCCTGACCTTCTTCTAATAATTCCTCCGGGATCTCATTTACGAACCGGGACACCCGGTTAAAACGGGTCTCCCCCCGGATCATCCGCATCTGGGCGCAGGTCATGGTCAGCCGCCTCATGGCCCGGGTAATTCCCACATAGCACAGCCTTCTCTCCTCCTCAATATCTTCTCCATCATCAGAGGTAATACTCAGATAACTGGGGAACAGTCCATCCTCCATTCCAACCAGATACACATTGGGAAATTCCAGGCCTTTTGCGCTGTGAAGCGTCATCAGCACTACGTGGTCGGCATTCTCCTCCAGATTGTCAATATCAGCCACCAGGGCCACCTCTTCCAAAAAGCCGCTGAGGGTAGGATGCTCCTCCATCTCTTCATATACGGTTACTTTATTAATCAATTCATCAATATTTTCTATCCGCTCTTTCGCCTCCTCAGTGCCTTCCGCCTCCAGCTCCCGGACATAACCGGTCTGTTCAATGATATCATTTAACAGCTCCAGTACCGAATAATATTCCTGCTTACTGCGCAGTGTCTGGATAAAAGTCACAAAAGGAACCGTCTTTTGAGCTCCCCGGCCAAGACCCGGCACCTCCTGAGCATGCTTCAGTCCATCATAAAAGCTCATATCATGGGCAGCCGCATAATCCTGTATCCGGGTAATCGTAGTTGCCCCAATGCCCCGTTTCGGCACATTGATAATACGGCGGACTGCCAGATCATCTCTGCCGTTATCCACTGTTTTCAGATAAGCCAGCAAATCCTTAATTTCCTTACGGGCATAAAAGTTGATGCCGCCAATCAGCTTATAGGGAATGTTAGACATCAGAAATTTCTCTTCAAACAAACGGGATTGGGCGTTGGTACGGTATAATACCGCACAATCCCGATATGCCAGCTCTCCCTTTGCCACCTTCCGCCGGATATCTGCAGCTATGTACTCTGCCTCCTCAAACCCGGACTGGAAACGCCGGTAATTCACCTTATCTCCTGTGCCGTTGGCGGTCCACAGAGACTTTTCTTTTCTGCTCCGATTGTTCGCAATCACCGCATTGGCCGCATCCAGAATATTCTGTGTAGAACGATAATTCTGCTCCAACTTAATTACCTTCGATTCCGGAAAATACTTTTCAAAATTCAGGATATTTCCAATATTCGCCCCCCGGAACTTATAAATAGACTGGTCATCATCTCCCACCACACACAGGTTTTTATACTTGGAAGCCAGGGTATACACCAGTTGAAACTGCGCTGTATTCGTATCCTGATATTCATCTACCATAATATAGCGAAATTTCTCCTGATAATAATCCAGCACATCCTTTTGGCTCTTCAGAAGTTCCACCGTGAGGCAGATCAGATCATCAAAATCCAGGGCGTTGTTCTGTTTAAGCTGGCGCTGGTACTCCTCATAAACCAACGCAATTCTTTCTTTATTATAATCTCCCTGAGCCTGCAGCTTATACTCCTGGGGATTGATCAGCTCGTCCTTTGCAGCGGAAATCGCCCCCAATAACGCCCGCTCACGATATACCTTCGTATCGATCTTCAGCCGCTTACAGATATCCTTCATCAGCGTTTTCTGATCATCTCCGTCATAAATGGTAAAATTCGTTCCATATCCAAGGCGGTCAATATAACGCCTCAAAATGCGCACACAGGTACTGTGGAAAGTGGCCACCCACACGCTTTCTGCTCCGAAGCCCACCATCCGATCTACCCGCTCCCTCATCTCTCCCGCCGCTTTGTTCGTAAACGTAATCGCCATAATATTCCAGGGATTTACGTCCTTTTCTGCTATCAGCCAGGCAATCCGGTTCGTCAATACCCTGGTCTTTCCAGAGCCTGCACCAGCCAAAATCAAAAGCGGCCCGTTAAAATGGCAGACCGCCTCCTGCTGCTCTTCATTGAGTCCTTCCAGCACTCCCATATCTTAATTTCCTTCCCGTTTTTATTCCGCAGCGTTTTTCAAAACCCTTTCTTTTCTGCAGGTTTTTCAAAACCGTTTCTTCTTCATTCTTCAAACTCCGCAACCACGGTATAACCGCTTTCATCATCCCGCACTTCCACAACTGTACCGTCAAAATTCTTCAGACGCTCCCGGTTCTTATAATTTGCAGACATAGCCACCGCCGGTTCAATCGTATAATACCAACTGGTGGGAAGCACACCTTCTGTCACATGAACCGCATCACCCGGCTTTACCAGGCCCTCCCGTTCCATCTTAAACTCCATTCTGCGCAAGGATGCCATCTCCCTTTCTTTTGTATCACGGTTGTCATGCACCGAATTTCTGCAGTCCTCCGAATGCCTCTTCCAGCACCTGCAAAAATCCAAATCGTCTTTAAGCGTCATAAAAAAATGCCTTCGACATCTCAACTCCCCTGCCCCTCAATCTTGAGGGGAGAAGGCATTTTTTGCGCCGGATGCAGATTGCGCAGCAATAAATTCCCTTATGCATCCGTGCGCATCAACGCCCGAAGGGCTTTTATCTCATAGGAAAGTCTCATACTTTCGCATTTTAAAGCAGCAAGGTCTTTCCTATGAGATAAAAAATATCTCCGTATTGTTTTATTTTACTTTATCTTGAAAAAATAGTCAATGCGTGAGAAAAAAAGCTTGTCATCTAGTTTTCAAAACTATATAATAAATGGGAGAGGTGATTACGTATGACATTAAACAAAGAAGAGCTGCTGAAAAGCATTTTTGATAGTTTTTCTCATCTGGACTATATTAGAGCAGATGATATTCCCAACATTGATTTATATATGGACCAGGTGACTACTTTCATGAACGAGCATCTGAAGGCATCCAAACGATATGAGCAGGATAAGGTCCTGACCAAGACAATGATCAACAATTATGCGAAAAACCGCCTGCTGCCGCCTCCATCCAAGAAAAAATACTCAAAAGAGCATCTTTTAGTAATGATTTTCATCTACTATTTCAAGGATTTTCTTTCTTTTTCCGATATTCAGGCGATATTGTCCCCCTTAACCCTGCGCTTTTTCCAGTCTGATACCGGATTTGACATGGAATGGATTTACCGGGAAGTATACCGCCTTGGCAAAAACGAATTATCCGTACTGCAGGACGATGTACAGCGTATGTATGAGGCTTCTATGGATGCTTTTTCCGATGCGCCGGAAGAGGATTCTGATTTCCTCCACTCCTTTGCCATGATCTGCCTGTTAAGTTTCGATGTCTATATCAAAAAACAACTGATCGAAAAGCTGGTGGATAATTTCTCCCAGCAAACCGCAGAAGAAAAAGCAAATAAGAAAAAGTAAGATGGAGCTGTCGCAAAATCGAAAAGCAAAAGGATCTGTATCCAGGGTGTTTGTAT
>JAUNON010000132.1 GCA_030537145.1 Lachnospiraceae bacterium
ATATTGTCGATCAGATTTTCGTCGGCAATGGTGTGGGATATAATTACGGCGCCGGGAATTATGAACGTGTCCATGGACTTTTAAAAGCAGTGATGAGATGGACAGCTCTTGTGGGAATTGGGTGTATGCTTCTGTTTGAAGCGTTTCCGGCGGCCTTTATCCGGCTGTTTGGTTCGGATGGGGCGCTGTATATGGAGTTTGCAGTCCGCTGTCTGAGAAGCTATTTATTGTTGATTTTATTTACCTGTGTACAGAAGGGTATGTGCAATCTTTCTGCAGTCCATCGGTCATGCACAGGCAGCAGCGCCGGTGGCAGTTATCCGGGATCTGTTTTTGATCCTGTTTTCAGTGCTTATGCCTGTTTTTGCAGGTGCGACAGGTATTTTCTGGGCAGCACCGGTGGCAGATGAATATGCCAAGTTTATTTTAATATTTTAATATTCCTGCAACAGCCATTCAGCTATATCGTGAATCTCAATTCCCTCATAGCTATATTTCGGATGCTTGGTTCGGGCAATGATTGTTTTCGGATAAGCATCTCTAATTTGAAGCAGCGGAGAATACTCTCTTTCAAACGTTTCCTGTCCTGAAATATTATCGCTCACCTGAATGTAAATTTTTTCGCTGCCTCTTTGAGCAACAAAATCAATTTCTTTTTGATAGAGCTTGCCAACATAGACATCGTATCCACGGCGAAGAAGTTCGATGCAGACCATATTCTCATAGACTCTGCTATAGTCCATATTTCTGCTTCCGAGAATGGCATATCGGATACCGGTATCACACAAATAGAACTTCTCGGAGCTTTCAAGATATTTCTTACCACGAATGTCATATCGCTTAATATCATAAAACACGAAAGCATTACACAAATACTTGATGTACTTGCCAACGGTTACATGATTGGTCGGGGTCTCGTTTGCGGTCAGTAACTGACTAACTTTATTGGCAGAAGTCAGATTGCTGATATTATCCATAAGGAACTCACTCAAACGCTGCAAAACCAAAGTGTCCGGCAGAGCGTATTTCTGCACCAAATCTCTTGTAACAATGGTTTCATAGACTTCCTTGATATAGTTCGTTCTGTCTTTTTCGGTTCTGTAGGCATAAGAACCTGCTAAACCACCCTTAGTGGAATAATCGTCAAAGAGTTTATCTTTATCACTGACATCATCATAATACTGACAATACTCTTGGAAACTGAACGGAAATACATGAATCTCAATGTAACGTCCAGTAAATAGAGTTGCCAGATCCGCGCTTAATAAAAATGCATTGGAACCGGTCACATAGATGTCATATTTGCCTTTGGAGTAAAGACTGTTAATTCCCAACTCAAACTTTGGACACATCTGAACTTCATCCACAAACAGATAGTTGGTTTTTCCTGCTTGATAATGTTCCTCTACATAAGTGTGTAATGCGTGATATTCTTTGATTTCTTCATACGCCAAGTCCATAAAGTCAATAAAAATGATATTAATGTTTTCAAAATGGCTTTTCAGGTACTCAATATATGCCTGCATCAATTTAGACTTACCAGAACGGCGAATGCCTGAGCACTTTCAAAAATATAATTTTTTTAATTTTTTGAAAGTGGTGTGCGATGCTGTACGGATTTACAGATTTTTTGTGATTTCCGTGAGCTGAGTTACTACATTCAGAAGATTGGTCCGGCTATCTACCATGTCATGATCCTTTCCCATAAGAAGAGCTTCCTTTTTTTATGGGAGTGGCAATATCATATGGTATATGTTATATTTTTAAGTGAATACATCTGTTTAGCGGGAAGGGGGAATTATTATTATTTTGATCCGGTTACCGGAGTGATGAAAACCGAGGGGACGGCTGTGCGGAATGGCGTGACCTATGCGTTCCGGGAGGATGGGCTTTCCGATAAAGTGGATGGCCTGAAGAATGCTTCCGACGGCAGTGGGGAAGGCTGGATTAAGGAAAACGGCAAATGGTACTATCTGAGAGATGGCCAGAAGGTGACAAATGAATGGCTTTCGGACGGAAATGACAAATATTATGTGGATGAAAACGGAGCAATGTGTACAAGCGGCCACATGATAGATGGGTATTATTATTTGTTTGGCGGAACCGGCGTTCTGATCAGGGGCGTGGGCTTGCGAACCAGTGGGGGATTACCAATGCAGAGGAATGCCAGGCGAAGATCCGTGCCCTGTACGAGGAATGCCAGGCAGTTTCTGATAAGGCAGAAAAGGCATGGGATTTCAGCCGCGCCATGATGCTGTGTGAAAGCGGTCTCTGGGCTGGCTGGTGGGGAGAGCGTGAACAGGCAGATATGCAGATTGCCATGGCGCCGGTGATCCAGCAGTCCTTTACCTCCTGGGAGGAATTTCAGGATTCATTCAGTACCGGTTTTTGATTCAGCGTGGAAATAGCACGCGCCTCCCGGTAGATATGGTTCCATTTCTAATGCGCGGATTCTCCGGCTGAGAGCAGGCTGGGTGACATAAAGCTGTTCTGCAGATCGCATCCCCGGCGCTGTGAAGATGGCAACGATCTGGCTTATTCCCAAAACTGCGAAAAAGCCGATTGATGGACGGACAAAACAAGAAAAGGAATTGAAACATGAATAGTATATTACTTCTTGAAGATGATTTGAGTTTAATTAATGGACTTTCCTTTGCTCTCAAAAAGCAGGGGTTCGGATTGGACGTTGCCAGAACACTCAAAGAGGCGGATGCTGTATGGGCAGACGACAAATATGATTTGTTGATTTTGGACGTATCGTTGCCTGACGGTTCGGGATTTGAATTTTGCAAAAAAGTCCGGCGGGTTTCCAAAGTGCCAATTATCTTTTTAACTGCTTCAGACGAGGAAACGAGCATTATTATGGGACTGGATATAGGCGGCGATGACTATATTACAAAACCGTTCAAGCTGGGGGTACTTGTATCAAGAATAAACGCTTTGCTTCGACGGGTAAAGGACTTTGGATCAGCAGACACAGAGCTGCAATCCAATGGAATCAAAGTGCTTTTATTGCAGGGACAGGCATTCAAAGACGGGGAATTGTTGGATTTGATTATTTCACGCCAAGGGATCCGGAGCGGAACCCTGTTCCGCTCCACTGGTTT
>JAUNON010000061.1 GCA_030537145.1 Lachnospiraceae bacterium
GTGAAGCTCCCGAACTGCCTGACGGTGAGGGCGGCGAAGCTCCCGAACTGCCGGGCGGGCAGCAGCCGGCAACAGAAATCACTCTGGATGACATCCAGGCCGGGGACACGGTTTCCATTACTCTTGATGAGGACGGAAATGCTCTCACCATTACGGTTCAATCCATGGAAATGGGCGGAAATCCCGGCGGCCCCGGGCAATCCTCCGGCGTAGACAGCTATAACGCAGCAAATGAGTATACCGAGGATACCGTTGTTTCTGACACTTCTCTGGAATCCACCGGAACGGATGAAAATGCGGCGCTTATTTCGAATGGCGCAGAAGTGACTTTCAGCAATGACAGTATTACCCGGACCTCTGCCGACAGCGAAGGTGGTGACACCTCCAGCTTTTACGGTGTAGGCGCTGCCATTCTTGCGCAAAACGGAACCGCCTATGTAACAGGCAGCAATGTAGATACGGACAGCAAAGGCGGCGCAGGACTTTTTGCCTATGGAGACGGAACGGTCTATGCGGCGGATACCACGATAACCACCCAGCAGGATACCTCCGGCGGGATTCATGCAGCGGGAGGCGGCACCCTCTATGCGTGGGATCTGACTGTGGAGACAAACGGCGAATCCTCCGCTGCGATTCGCAGTGACAGAGGCGGCGGCACCATGGTGGTAGATGGAGGCAGCTATACCTCCAACGGCATCGGTTCCCCGGCCATTTACTGTACGGCAAATATTGCCGTAAACAATGCAGATCTGACGGCCACCGGCTCTGAGGCAGTGTGCATTGAGGGATTGAATTCCCTTCGCTTATATAACAGCACGCTTACCGGAAATATGGCAGATGATCAGCAGAATGACACTACCTGGACCATTATCCTTTATCAAAGCATGTCCGGTGATTCAGAAATCGGAAACAGCACCTTCCAGATGGAGGGTGGAAGCATAGACTCCCAGAACGGAGGAATCTTTTACACTACAAACACGGAATGCACCATTGGCCTAAAGAATGTTGCCATCACCTATTCTGATGACAGTGAATTTTTCCTTCAGTGTACCGGAAATAACAATCAGAGAGGCTGGGGAAACAGCGGTGCCAATGGCTCCGATTGCCAATTTACGGCGGATACCCAGGAGATGAAAGGTGATGTGATCTGGGATTCTATTAGTAAGCTGGACTTTTATATGCTAAACGGAAGCTCCCTGGAGGGCGCCTTTGTAAATGACGAAACCTATGCCCGGGAAAACGGAGACGGATATTGCAGCGTGGTCATCGATGAAAGCTCTGTCTGGACCGTGACCGGAGACAGTAAAGTGAATACCCTTTCAAATGCAGGAACCATTCTTGATTCAGAAGGGAATACCGTTACCATTCTGGGAACCGACGGCACCGTTTATGAAGAAGGAAACAGCCCGTATACCATAACGGTGGACTCCTATGAAACCACTGCAAGTACATCCGATGCAGGCATTATAAATGCCTGGGAAGATTATGCAGTAACCAGGCCCGAAGCCCTCTGACCGTAACAGTTCAGCCTTCAGCTAAACTGTTACGGAAACCAGCCCCTTCGCCTTCGGCGAAGGGGCTGGTTTCTTTTCAACCGTCACTTGTTCTTACGGGCTTTGCAGCCAGTGCAAAGCCCTGGGCTGAACTGTTACCTCTGACCATATAATAACAGGTTTCTGTTTGGTCCATAAAACAGGTTTTGTTTGATCCATATGACAGACTTATGTTCCCATTGACAATATCATAGACCTTAGAGTAAACTCAAATAGTAACACCCTCAGCTAAAGTGTTGAAGGAGAACTGGATATGTGGATCGTATATGCATTTGGATCAGCGCTTTTCGCAGGACTTACTTCGATCCTGGCAAAGTGCGGAATCAAAAAGACGGATTCCAACGCTGCCACGGCGATTCGGACGGTCGTTGTACTGCTGTTTGCCTGGCTCATGGTTTTTGTGGACGGCGCACAGCATGACCTGGGAACTGTTACAGCAAGAACATGGATTTTTCTGATCTTGTCCGGAGCCGCCACCGGTGCATCCTGGCTGTGCTATTTTAAAGCGTTGCAGACCGGAGATATCAACAAAGTAGTTCCCATTGACAAATCCAGCACCATAATGACGATTCTGCTGGCATTTCTTTTGCTAAAGGAAGAGATCAGCCCGGTAAAACTGGCCTGTGTAGGATTAATTGCTGCCGGAACCTTCCTTATGATAACAAAGAAGGAAGATGCCGGAAAAAAAGCGGAGGGAAAGGGCTGGCTGATTTATGCCCTTCTCTCCGCCCTGTTTGCCAGCCTGACCTCGATCCTCGGCAAGGTAGGCATCGAAGGAGTAAACTCCAACCTGGGAACCGCCATCCGTACCGGAGTCGTACTGATTATGGCATGGCTCGTTGTCTTTTTGACCGGGAAGCAGCATACCCTAAAGCAGATCAGCCGGAAAGAACTGGGCTTTATCTGTCTGTCCGGAATCGCGACAGGCGCTTCCTGGCTATGCTATTATAAAGCGCTGCAGGACGGACCGGCCAGCATAGTAGTTCCCATCGACAAGCTCAGTATCCTTGTAACGATCCTTTTTTCAAGGCTGGTATTCCATGAAAGGCTGAATCGAAAGGCCTCTCTGGGACTGCTTCTGATCGTGGCCGGCACCCTGCTGATGCTGCTGTAGACCGCCGGATTTTAAGACCTCTACATCATAGAATCCTTCAGCACCTCGTGGTCTCTGAGTACCTTTTCCACCACAGTTCCTTTTATGACACGGATCAGCGGTTTTTTCAATGCATTCAGCGGCCCCGGAAGCTGAATCTCCAAAGGAGATTTTCCGTCCATCAGCTTCACGCTGCTGTCCAGCAGCTCGCGGATATCGTAAACGCTTCCCCATACCTCCGGAACGCCCCGGTCCACGCCCAGCAGTCCGTAAACCGCTTCCATGGCTGTCCGCACGGAATATTCTGTGGTAAATACCGTATCTCTCGGAGTCTCTGCAAACTGACCCAGGAATGCGAAATTGACACACCCATCCGGAATTACATCCGGGCGGTCTCCCTTTGTTCTGGGCATAAAGAATGCAGTAATATAGGGCATCATGGTAGGAACGCAGACTGCGCTCTTTTCTGCCAGCTCCGGAATCTGCTCCACCGGAACGCCCAGGTGATACAGCCATTCCTCCGTAATCTCTTTTCCCGTACAGTCCTTCATGGGCTTCTTTACGTAATCTCCCGGCACATCCGTGAACAATCCGTAAACCCAGATGCAGACCTTATCCGAATCCTGCTCCTTAAACTGGCCCTGTCTGTTAATGGTCCAGCTCAGCAGCCATTTGGAATCCTGACAGCTTACAATACCTCCCGTTACTACCCGTCCGCTCTTGGGATCACGCTTGCAGATGCTGGTAATGTAGGGAATGATCTTATCATCCAGCGTGGTAATGGTAGCGGATTCCCAATTGGTCTTGGAAATATCCGAGCAGAATTTCTCCGGATGTCCGAAGGATGCATCCTGTCTGGCAATATTTTTCCAGAGATTCCAGCAGCCGCTGGTCCGTACCTCTGCATCTCCGTTAGGTGCATGGTTCTGATCTCCGTAAATGGTTCCCTCCGTACAGCTTCCGTTGGTTACAAATACCAGATCCTTTTCTGTAAGCACAATTCCCTTCTCTACTCCATTCACCTTGCACTCAATGGCTGTGGCGACTTTTTTATTATCCTTAAATTCAAAAATAACATTCGTCACCTCTGTACCGAACTGGAAATCCACTCCTGCAGCTTCCAGATATTTCTGCATGGGAAGAATCAGAGACTCGTACTGATTATACTTGGTAAACTTCAATGCGCTGAAATCCGGAAGTCCTGCAATATGGTGGATAAATCTCTGGAAATATAGCTTCATCTCCAATGCGCTGTGCCAGTTTTCGAACGCAAACATGGTCCTCCAATACAGCCAGAAGGTGGAATCGAACACCTCTTCATCGAAAACATCCTCAATGGTCTTATCATACAGATCCTCATCCTTCGTCATGAAAAGCTTCATAATCTCCATGCAACCCTTCTGGCTCAGATTAAACTTGCCGTCCGTATGAGCATCCTTGCCCCGGTTCACCGTGGCCCTGCACAGAGAATAGTTAGGGTCATGCTTATTCAGCCAGTAATATTCATCCAGCACAGACACCCCCGGCGTTTCCAGGGAAGGAATGCTGCGAAACAGATCCCACAGGCATTCGAAGTGATTTTCCATCTCTCTGCCGCCCCGCATGACATAGCCGCGGCTGGGATCAAAAATGCCGTCGCAGGCGCCCCCGGCGATATCCATTGCTTCCAGAATGTGGATATGAGAACCGGGCATCTGCCCATCCCGTACCAGGAAACAGGCTGCTGCCAGAGATGCCAGGCCGCTGCCCACAATATAAGCGTTCTTTTCGTCTACGCCCTCCGGCTTTTCCGGGCGGGCAAATGCCTCATAGTTTCCATTGCTGTAATAAATGCCCTTGCTGTTTTTCCCGTTTTTGCCCCGCTCGGTATTGCGGTACGTGCTGTTTTCAGAAGCAGCCTTTTCCCCGCTTTTCTTTTTATTTTCACCCTTAGCTTCGTTCTCTTTTGCTTTCTTCACCATCAGTGCTGCGCCGGCTCCTGCTGCTAATGCGGATGCCACCTTCAGTTTGTTCCCTTTCTTTGCCATAAAATCAACCGCCTTTCCGTTCCTCTTTCCTGTACTTGATGATTGTATCTTACTTACATTATTCCCCGATTTCAATTTACAAAAAAGGAGCTGTGATAAAAAACTTATCAAGCTCCTTGTTTTGATCAACTTTTTTCTGCAAAATTGTGGATGGAGTGAACCACCGTCCCCCTCAGCACAGTGCTCATCCTTTCCACGATCTCCTGATAATCCGCCTTCATCCCCTGTTTGATCCAGTCCAGCATGATTCCCACAAAACCGTACTTGTAAAATTCTGCAATAAAGGTTTTCTCCTCTTCCCCTATTTCCAGTCCTGCGGCTTCCTCCTCCACCACATTCCGGATCAGCCCGTAGGTAAGCTTAAACAGGTAATTTTCAATCTGCTCCCGGCTGACCGAATGATAAACGTTCATAATAAACGGCTTATTGTCCAGCACTGCCTGAAAGATCTGGGACAGACCCTCCTGCCAGCTATCGTATGTTTTCTTACCCTGCAGCGCCTTCGCCGCATCCTCCATGCAGACCCATTCCGTCAGGTCATAAATATCCTTAAAATGATAGTAAAACGCCATTCGGCTGATTCCGCAGTCCGTTGTCAGATCGTTGATGGTGATCTTATCCAGCGGCTTCTGCAGCAAAAGCTTTTTCAGCGATGCCTCCAGGGCATATTTCGTAATATTTGCCATACCCATTCCCCCGTGCTGTAACAGCTTGTATCATGTCTCCGGCTCAATGGCCGCTCCGGGCCGGTATCCTGCCGCAGGATATTATATCATATTTCCCCCATCGGGTCTACCGCACATCAGGGGCCGTTGCAAAAAAGGCGAAATTCAAAAGGGTTCTTCCTTTTGCGCTTCGCCTTTTCCATGAGATTTTAAATTAACGCTTTTGTCTTATATTTTTGATTGGAGGCATACAAGACTTTATCGCAGGCTTTCTGTCATCCAGCCCTTTGATAGGATTATTATATCCGTCTTTCTATGACTTCACAAGCTCCCCCGGGGGATAAAATTTCAATCTTTTTGTGCATACGCATCCATTCCATATACGATTGGAAATCGGTTATTTCACTGCCTCAAATGCAGCATCCAGGGCAGCGATCAGATCCTCTACCTTTTCAATTCCTACAGACAGGCGGATGGTGTTGGGCTTAATACCCTGCTCCAGCAGCTCTTCCTCTGTGCACTGGCTATGAGTCGTGGTAGCCGGGTGGATTACCAGTGACTTTACGTCCGCCACATTGGCCAGCAGTGAGAAGATCGCCAGATTGTCGATAAATTTCTGCGCAGTAGCCGCATCTCCCTTGATTTCAAAGGTGAAGATGGAGCCGCCTCCGTTGGGAAGATATTTCTTGTAAAGCTCATGACTGGGCTCGCTCTCCAGGGACGGATGATGCACCGCTTCTACCTGAGGATGCTTGGTAAGATAATCCACGATTTTCAGCGCATTGCTTACATGGCGCTCTACCCGAAGAGACAGGGTCTCCAGTCCCTGCAGGAACAGGAAGGCGTGGAACGGGGAAAGAGTCGCCCCGGTATCACGCAGGATAACCGCACGGATATAGGTTACAAAAGCGGCCGGTCCCACTGCGTCTGCAAAGGATATGCCGTGGTAGCTGGGATTGGGAGCGGAGATCCAGGGATATTTTCCGGATGCCTTCCAGTCAAACTTTCCGCTGTCAACAATAACGCCGCCAATGGCCGTGCCGTGTCCGCCGATGAACTTTGTTGCGGAATGAACCACAATATCGGCACCGTATTCAATCGGGCGGATCAGATAAGGCGTAGCAAAGGTGGAGTCCACTACCAAAGGAATGTTGTGGCTGTGGGCCAGCTTGGATAAGGCTTCCAGATCTACCAGATTGGAGTTGGGGTTGCCCAGCGTCTCCACATAGATCGCCTTTGTATTTTCCTGAATCGCCGCTTCAAAGGAGCCTTCCTCTTCCGGATCCACAAAGGTGGTGGTAATGCCATTGGTCAGCGGCAGAGTATGCTCCAGCAGATTGTAGGTACCGCCGTAAATCGTCTTAGATGCCACAATATGCTCTCCGGATTTTGCCAGTGCCTGGATCGTATAGGAGATCGCCGCCGCTCCGGATGCCACCGCCAGCGCAGCCACGCCGCCCTCCAGAGAAGCGATCCGCTGCTCGAATACATCCTCCGTAGGATTGGTCAGTCTCCCGTAAATGTTTCCTGCGTCTCTCAGTCCGAAACGATCAGCCGCATGCTGTGAATTATGAAATACATAAGAAGTAGTCGCATAGATCGGAACCGCTCTCGCATCCGTGGTCGGGTCCGCCTGCTCCTGTCCGATATGCAACTGTCTTGTTTCAAATCCCCAATTCTTAGAATCTTTAATATCTGCCATTTTCTTTTCCTCCATGTCCTGTTCTATGTATTGTAGTTTCGGCTGCCGCAGTTCAAAATGCCAAACTCCGCAAATCGGATTTTGCGGCTTTTCTATTATAGCCGTCATATTACCAATTTCAAATGCTCTATTTCAGGCAAAAGCTCTTCCTCACATTCGGTTCCTGCTAAGCAGGACTGCGTATTGCTTCATCATCTTTTCCTCCCGTCCGTTACTAGAGTCATACTAACACGATAGGATTAATCTGTCCAATATGTAAAAAAGATACTTGGTTATAGTTTTAAGCTATAGCCAAGTATCCTCACCCCTGATTCCATTCCTCCCAGATTCGCCGATATCCGCCTATTCTTCTGTTACTCCGCCTTCTACTACCAGCTCATCCTTATAATCTTCTCCGTAGGTGTCTACCAGCGTAGCATCATAGTCCGCATGGAAGAATTCCTCCTCGCCCAGCGTCTTGATTTCTTCGTTGATCCAGTTCAGCAGCGTTTCATTTCCTTTGGTCACGGCCGGGGCAATCGTGTCCTGGCTGCCCAGGGTGGGAATGCCGACGGTGTAGCCTTCATTCTGCAGCGCAAATGCGATTACCTCCGTATTATCGTTGGCCCATGCCACACCGTTTCCGTTCTCCAGCGCATTCTTTGCAGTTGCGTAGGAATCATATTTCTGCAGCGGGATATCCGGATAGTTTTCGATCAGGTAGGTTTCTGCCGTGGTGCCGGAAATGACGATGATCTGGTCATCCGCATTCCAATCATCCAGACTTTCAATCACATTGGCATCCGGTGAAACCACACCCAAAGCCACATTCATGTAAGGAAGCGCAAAGTCTACCTCCTCTGCCCGCTCCTCCGTTACGGTGAAGTTTGCCAGTATAATGTCCACCTTACCGGTCTGCAAATATTCAATCCGGTTGGCTGCTTCTGTGGATACAAAGTTCACCTCCACGCCCAGATCCTCTCCGATACGGTTTGCAAAATATACGTCATATCCCTGATATTCGCCGTTTTCATCCACATAACCAAAGGGATTTTTATCAGAGAATACTCCGATATTAATGGTTCCATCCTCCTTGATTTCATCCAGGGTACGGTATACTGCATCATCGGCAAATGCTGTTGCCGTGAAGAGCGCGGAAAGTGCCAGTGCTGCTGCGATAATCTGATTCTTTTTCATACTTTTAATCTCCTCTTCTTTATTTTTTATTTACATTTTTAAAAGTAAATACGTTTAAAAACTGCTGTGCGCGTTCTGTTTGCGGATGTTCAAAAAAGACATCCGGCGGGGAATCCTCCAAAATTTCACCATCCTCCAGAAACAGAACCCGATCTGCCACAGCCCGGGCAAACTGCATCTCATGGGTGACGATCAGCATGGTCCGTCCCTGCGCTGCCAGATTCAGCATAACGTCCAAAACCTCCCTCACCATCTCCGGATCCAGCGCCGCCGTCACCTCGTCAAACAGCAGGATCTCCGGGTGCATACAAAGCGCCCTTACAATAGCCACCCGCTGTTTCTGTCCGCCCGACAACTGTCTGGGATAACGGTCCGCCTTATCCTTCAGCCCCACCCGCTCCAGAAGCTCGATTGCCTCCTTTTTCACTTCTTCCCTGTTCCGCTTTTGTACCTTCACAGGTGCAAGAAGAATATTGTCCAATACCGTAAGGTGGGGAAACAAATCGTAGCTTTGAAACACCATACCGATTTTTTGCCGCAGAGCAGTCAGATTCTTACTGTTCTGTGCAATTTGCTGGCCCTGAAGCAGAACCTCGCCGCCCTGTATGGGTTCCAAAGCGTTAATACATCGGAGCAGGGTGCTTTTCCCGCATCCGGAGGGTCCCACAATGACCAGCACCTCTCCCCGGTGTACAGTGAGATTCAGATCCTTCAGAACCACCGTTTCACCAAACTGCTTTTTCAAATGTCTGATCTGTAATAATTCTTCTGACATGCATCTCACCTCCATCGTTTCTCCAGATACCTCGCCAAAAGGCTGATGGGCCAGCAGGCGATAAAATACAGAATAAACACGGTCAGATAAATTCCAAACGCCGCATTCGGACTGCTCATACGGTTTGCCTCTATAATCTGCTGGGCAACCTTTAACACCTCCACCACACCGATCATCAGGACCAGGCTGGTGGTTTTAATCATGCGGGTAATCAAATTAATCGACAACGGAATCAGCCGCCGCAGCGTCTGAGGAATAATGATATACCGATAGGTCTGCACCTTACTCATTCCCAGCGCTTCACTGCTTTCATACTGATGCCTTGGAATACTGATCAGCGCGCCTCTTACCAGATCCCCCATTTCTGCCGTACCCCAAAGAGTAAACACCAGAATAGACGCTGACTCTCCGGACAGGTCCCATCCAAAGGAACGGGTCGTTCCAAAATATACCAAAAAGAGAAGCACCATCTGAGGCATGATACGGATAAACTCCAGATAGATCCGAAACAGCGCTTTTGTCACGGGATTTTTCCATGTCATAAGCACTCCCATCAAAATCCCCAGAGGAATGCTGAGTATTACGGCTATCAGGCTGATCCGCAGCGCAGCCCCCAAGCCTCCCAGGAGGCGTATCATGTTCTTTCCCTTCAGCAAAACCTCAAGTCCCAAATCCGGCATAGCGCACCTTCCTTTCCAGGAGGCTTCCCAGAACAGATACCGGAAGCAAAATAATCAGGTAAAAAACCACCAGCAAAAACAGGCTCTCCGTTGTTTTATAATACAAGCCGATCAGATCCTTCGCCGTAAACATCAGATCCATCAGACTGATGGCGCTAAACACGCTGGTTTCCTTCAGAAGAAAAATCACGTTAGCCACAAAGGCCGGAACACTGATCGATACCGCCTGAGGCAGGACCACATACCGCATCGTCTGATAACGGTTCAGTCCCAGGCTGACCGCACTTTCCGTCTGAATGGGTTCAACCGCCTCCAGCCCGCTGCGGAACGCCTCTGCCATATAGCTTCCGCCCAGAAATGCCAGCCCTGCGATCCCGCAGGCAGCCGCATCCGTCTTGATGCCGACCTTCGGCAATCCGTAATAAATAAAAAACAACTGCACCAGGAGGGGAGTATTTCTGCTAAGCTCGATGTAAACTGCCGCAACGCCTCGAAGCACCGGTACTCTGTAGTACTGTATGGCCGCACACAAAAGCCCCACTGCCACAGCCAGCAGTACCCCGGCTAAGCCGATCCGTAAAGTCAGCCACGCCGCTTTCTGATATAACGGTAAATATTTTAATATAAATTCCCAGTTCATTTTATTTCCCCGTTTTAGATGTAATACATATGCTGCGCATATTCATTATATTCTTCAAAGCGGTCTGCCAGATCCTTCAGCGTCAGCTTTCTCAAAAACTGATCCACCAGTTCATTCATCGGCTCTATAATTTCTTTTTGGATCGCGGCTGCGGCAGTTTCCCCATTCTTCCCCGGGACCACCTCCTCCGCATCCAGCAGATAATCTCCATCCAATGCATATATCACCTGGGCGATCTGTATCTTCTCCGGTTTGTCTGCCAGCAAATAGCCTCCCTGGGGACCTTTTATGCTTTTAATCAGGCCAGCCTTCCGCAATGCCATAAAAATCTGCTCCAGATACTTTACGGAGATCCCGTTTCTATTTGCGATATCGCTTAATTGAACGCATTCATACACGCCATACACCGCCAGATCAACCAGCGCCCTTATGCCGTATCTGCTTCGCTTTGAAAAATTCATCCCTTCTCCTCTTTCTTCCAAAATTGTTATTATGGATATTATCACTGTTTTCCTACTATGTCAATAGGGATTTAGGGAAAATAATTTCGCCTAACCAAAAAGGAGCGGCCGCAAAATTGAAAAGCAAAAAGCTCTGTATCCGGTATTTGCATCACTGAGACAAATGTCCGAATCATGGCGGATGAAATCCGACATGGACGGACAGATGTCAGGAAGTGCTCACAAACACCGGATACAGAGCTTTGCAAATTCGATTTTGCGGCCGCTCCTAATCCGTTTTTCTCCTGTCTGCCTTCCGGCATAACTATTTCTTTTCCCGGGCTTCGATCAGAGAGGTCACATCTGTCAGGGTTCCATAGAAGGATCTGTGCCCATCCCGCTCCCGCAGGAAATAAACCCGCAGATATACCACCCGCACGGTGCCGTCTGCCCGCAGATACCGCACGCCGGTCTCCGCCCCATTCTTCAGATCTGCGCATGCTCTGTCAAAAGCCGCCATAAGCTCCTGTCTGTCCTCATCCAGAACATGGCACCAGAATTTCTGTTCATCGGGGTCTTTGCTATCCGTCCCGGCTCCTGCGATGCGGCAGTACTGCTTATTGACCCGGATGATCCGGACATGTTTCTGATAAACATCATATAAGACCGCGGCTCCCAGAATGTTGTTCAGCATGGTATCATCGAAAATGTTCCGATCCAGAAATTCCCTGAGACCCAGGTCTGCGATCTGCCTGGCTGCAAATCCGCTGCGGTCCAGAAGCTCCTCGTCCGAGATCAGCCGCTCGAATTCCTGCACCGGCATCGGTTTATAATAATAGTATCCCTGCGCATAGCAGCAGCCCATATGAACCAGGAATTCCTCCTGCTTTTTGCTCTCGATTCCCTCTACGATTACCGGCAGCCCAAGCTGTCTGGACATACTGACCACCGATCCCAGGATATCGGCCCCTTTCTTTTCCTCCTGGCTCTCATTTTCCAGAAAATGCATATCTGTTTTCAGCACATCCACCGAAACATTTTTCAACATGCTGAGAGAGGAATAGCCGCTGCCGAAATCATCCATCATGATCTCAAAGCCAGCCTCCTGAAGCTGCCTTACGGTGTAGATGATCCGCTCATCGTTCTCCGCATATGCGCTTTCTGTAATTTCGATCTTGATCAGGCGGGGGCTCAGGCCGCAGGAGGATGTCAGCTCTTTCAAATACGCCGTCACATCCATGGAGAAAATATCCATTCTGGACACATTCACAGAAACAGGAATCGGCGTATTTCCCCGCCGGATCCAGCTTTCCAGCCAGCGGCACACCTTTTCCCAGATACAACGGTCCAGCTCTGACACAAACCCGTTCTTCTCCAGCACCGGAATAAAGGCACCCGGAGTAATCAAGCCCTTTTCTTTCTGCTGCCAGCGCACCAGGCATTCGCCGCCCACAATTCTGACCCTGTCCCCGGATATACTGCACTGAGGCTGTATGTAAAACAGAAACTCCTGGTTCTTCAGCCCCTCCTGCACCTGGGAAATCAGCAGCACTTCCTCCTCCATCTTCTGGATCATGCTGGGTTCATAGACACAGACCCGTTTTGCATAATTTCCATAGACCTGTTTCAGAGCAACGGTGGCCCGGTCATACATCATAGCCGCCGAAACAGCAGGATCTGTGATCTGGAATACGCCAAAGCCCGGAAGAAATCCCACGGAGCAGCTCCACCGCTTCACTTTTGCCACAATGCATTCCTGCAGCTTCTCCAGAGCTTCCTCCGAATCCGGCATGAAAATACAGAAATTATCTCCGCTCAGATACCCCGCCACTCCGCCGTATTCCTTTCTGACCCTTCTCAGCGCATCTGCAATTCCAATCAGCAGCTTATCCCCTTCCTCCCGGCCATACAGCCGGTTAAACAGACGAAAATGCTCAATGTCCACCGCCACCAGAACGCTGGTATCCTTTTCCGTACTTTTCAGGCGTTCATCTACAATCTTAAGAAACGCCTTATTATAATACAGACCGGTCAACGGATTGATCTCCGTATAGGCCCGGTGCACATAATTTCCTCCCGCAGACTTGATCTGCGCATTCTGCGCCCAGGCTTCTTCCTCCTGATATATGGTATAGCCGTTCCGCCCCTTTTCCTTCGTTTCATACATTGCAATATCGGCGCATTTATACAGCTCCAGATAATCCTGCCCGTGGAAGGGCGCACAGGCCACCCCGATACTGCAGGTAAGCGTCCTGCCCTGCAGCTCCGGTATATTCAGGCTCCGAAACAGCGGCGGCACCTCCGCCGCTTTGTTTTCCACATCCTCCAGATCCTCCGGTTCTTTGAGAAATACCACAAACTCGTCTCCGCCGATCCGGCCCACGATACTGTCCTTTTTAAACATGGATTTCAGGGAATCGCCCACCTGCCGCAGTACCGCATCCCCGGCCGCATGTCCGTACCGATCGTTGATTTCCTTGAAAAAATCAATATCCATAAGCAGAAATGCCCGTATTTTCCCGTCTCCGCCGGAAGCTCCCTGCAGACAGCCCTGAATCAGATCCTCTGTATGCTTTCGGTTATAAAGCCCTGTCAGAGAATCGGTATTGGCATACTGCAGTAAAACCTTCTGCTTCTTTCTGCTGATCCGCTGAAGCACAACCAAAAGCACCAGCACGGAAAAAACAAACCATCCGACAAGCACCACCTCATATTTTTGAATAAAGATGTAGGCTTCCTCCGCCTTGTCAGCTTTGACCGCATAGCAGACCATCCAATGGTTATATCCCAAAGGCGTATAGGCCAGATGCTCCCAGCCATCCTCCAGCTTCAGGTGCAGATAACCGCCCTTCCCTGCGGCAAAATTCTCCTGCACCTCCTTTGGCATATTCTCCTGATGAAGCATGGTTTCATACCATTCAAAAAGGTTGCTGTCCAGTCCAATGCCAATGGTATTTTCACTGTCGCAGGACAGTATATCTCCGTTTTCGTTAAAGATAAACGAGAAACCTTCTCCGTCGTAAATATTCTGAAACATCATTTTGCTCAGAGCTGTCACATCGTAGGAACCGCCCAGAACACCGACCACCTGCTCTCCTCTGTAGATGGGAGTTCCGAGAATTACCCTGGTCTGGCCGTCGGCCCGGCTCTTGAGCGGGTCACTCAACGTTCTCTGACCGGATATCCCCTCCTGAAAATAACGGCGGTCCGCCACATTCTTTCTGTCCCCGTTATCATAGCAGGCCGTCCCGTCCGGCCCTATAATGGAGACACGCTCCAGTCCGCTTTTTTCCTGCACATTCCGAATCAGCGCTATGCTCTCATCCGAAATCAGTTCCTCCATCTCTCCCAGATACCCGGCAATTCCATCCAGATAATCATACTGCGCATCCAAAATCGATTTCAATTGATGGCTCTGCATCGATACACTCTCATTAATCGTGCGTTCAATATTTTTTTCAACATCCTTTTGGACACAGTAAAAAAAAGTAGCCAGCCCGATAACGATCGCTGTCAAAAAAACGATTCCGGCTGACAAATACTTTCTGAGTGCA
This sequence comes from Lachnospiraceae bacterium, assembly GCA_030537145.1. Classification (GTDB taxonomy): domain Bacteria; phylum Bacillota; class Clostridia; order Lachnospirales; family Lachnospiraceae; genus Merdiplasma. The sequence goes on from JAUNON010000061.1 coordinate 14,306, forward strand.
TCCTGCCCGTCTGTCTTTTTCACATTCATAACGCCTTCGTCTCCCGCAACGCTTCCTATTACGCCTGCCCGGCTCCTCTTGTTTCCAGCCAGTATTCTCCCATACTGGAACCGGGCTTTCCGGTACATTCCTCCTGCAGATATCCCTCCAGACCGGCCTCCTCCGCCTTCCAGCTTCTGGCCTCCTCCTCGGTGCCGTACTCGATCTCCGCATACCAGAAGGCGCTGGGCCGCCCCTCATCCACGCAGTTTACCTCCAGCCTGTGCCCGTCCGGCAAAAGATAGGTCCGGCGCTCCTTTTGGATCAAGGGCCTGCCGATCAGGGCCTCCAGCTTCGCAAACAGCTCCTCCTCTATCCGGGTCTCGATTTCCTGGCGGCTCAGTCCGTCCGCTCCTGCTGCCCCCTTAAAGCACAGAATCAGCTCCGTATCTCCGCCCACCAGCGCTTCTCTGCGGATCCGCACCGTTGGATGCACACTGATATATCCCTGATCCATCTGATGGATCTTTAATAACTGCAGGCCGTCCGGCCATCCATTTACCATCCATTTCCGTTCAATTTCCATTTTTCCGCCTTTCCCGCTCTTCTGATTCCTTCTGCCTCAGAATGGCCTTTCCTATCTATTTTCTGTTTCCTTATACACTATAGGAATTATAGCATTCTCCTGTGATTGCCGTCAACATCCACGTCTAACCGCCGGGAATTGTAAAATTTCAAAGATTTTTTATTGATTTTATCGGCTAATCATGTATAATGATAGACGGGAAGCCGGATTATTCCACTTCTTTAGGAAGATACCGTAAATCCTGCATTTGCAGGTGGTTATCATATTACTATTTAACATATTACTAAGAAAGAAAAGAGGTAAAATGTAAGATGGCAGAGATCAACTTAACCAAGTATGGCATCACCGGAACTACAGAAATCGTGTACAATCCTTCTTACGAATTCTTATTTGAAGAAGAGACCAAGCCGGAGCTGGAAGGCTACGACAAGGGCCAGGTCAGCGAACTGGGTGCAGTAAATGTTATGACCGGCGTTTATACCGGCCGTTCTCCCAAAGACAAATTTATCGTTATGGATGAGAACTCAAAGGATACCGTATGGTGGACTTCTGATGAATACAAGAATGATAACCATCCGGCCAGCCAGGAAGCATGGGCTGCTGTAAAAGAGATCGCTCTGAAGGAGCTGTCTAATAAAAAGCTTTACGTTGTAGATGCTTTCTGCGGTGCAAACCATGACACCCGTATGGCAATCCGTTTCATCGTTGAGGTAGCATGGCAGGCTCATTTCGTTAAGAATATGTTCATCCAGCCCACAGAAGAAGAGCTGGAAAACTTCGAGCCGGATTTCGTTGTTTACAATGCTTCCAAGGCAAAGGTAGAAAATTACAAAGAGCTGGGTCTGAACTCTGAGACCGCAGTTGTATTCAATATCACCAGCCGCGAGCAGGTTATCATCAACACCTGGTACGGCGGAGAAATGAAGAAGGGTATGTTCTCCATGATGAACTACTATCTGCCGCTGAAGGGTATTGCTTCCATGCACTGCTCCGCAAACACAGATATGAACGGCGAGAACACCGCTATCTTCTTCGGTCTGTCCGGAACCGGTAAGACCACACTGTCCACCGACCCGAAGCGTCTTTTGAT
>JAUNON010000016.1 GCA_030537145.1 Lachnospiraceae bacterium
ACAGAAGCCGCTACGGAAAAGACAACTGCTGACGGTACTTATAAAGCAGCGCTTTTGGTTCCGGGAACTTTGGGAGACAAGTCTTTCTGGGATTCCAGCAACAGCGGACTGACTGCTCTGAAGGAAGAGCTGGGCGAAGATGCTTTTGATTTTAAGGTAGAGCAGATGGGCGGAACTTCCGCAGATATGGCAAATTATGAGCCGACCTTCCTGGATTACTGCGACAGCGGTGAATATGATGTAATTATTACCGGTTCCTGGCAGTGCTTGGACGCACTTTTGACCTCTATGGAATTGTATCCGGATCAGAAATTTATTCTGTTCGATGAGGAGTTTGATTTTGAAGGAAACGGAAATCCCGAAAATATTTACAACGTTATGTTTAAGCAGAATGAGGTTTCCTATCTGGTAGGAGCCATCGGCGCTAAGATGTCAGAGAGCGGCACGCTTTGCTTCCTGGGCGGTATGGACGGCAAGGTAATCAATGATTTCCTGGTAGGCTATATCCAGGGTGCGGTTGACACGAACCCGGACGCAAAGGTTGCTGTCAGCATGGTTGGTGATTACGAAGATTCCGCAAAGGGAAAAGATCTGTCTCTGGCTATGTACAATGCAGGTGCGGATTATGGATTTAACGTAGCCGGAAATGCCGGACTTGGTCTGATCGAGGCAGCCGCTGAGACCGGAAAGATGGCATTCGGCGTTGACTCTGACCAGGCAGCTCTGCTTCCGGATTATGCGGCAAATATTCCCACTTCTGCTCTGAAAAATGTGGGCGATGCGCTGTATCGTGCAATCAAGATGGATATTGACGGCGAGCTGGCTTACGGCACCACAGAGTACCTTGGCTTTGCTGAAAACGGCGTTGGACTGGTAAAGGATGCCCACTACGAAGAGATGGTTCCGGAAGATGTCAGAGCTTATGTGGATGAGCTGGAGCAGAAGATTTCTGACGGTGAGATCACCGTTTACACTTCTTCTGAGATGACTACCGATGAGATCGAAGCTCTGAAGGCGTCTGTAGCAGTTCAGTAATTAAGGAGACAGGCTGTGAAGTTACGCAGCGTTCTGAAATTTCACAGATAAAAGCTGTTTGTGGAAGGAAACTATGATGCTGCTGCGAATGTAGAAAATTACATTTTGCAGCAGCATTTTTATTTTTCGAAAGCGGGTGAATGGACGGATATGGCAGATCAGGTTGTTTTACAAATGCAGCACATCATGAAAATCTATTCCAACGGTGTTGTCGCCAACGAAGATGTCAGTCTGGAATTAAGAAAAGGTGAAATCCATGCGCTATTGGGTGAAAATGGTGCAGGAAAAAGTACCCTGATGAAGGTGCTGTTTGGAATTGAAGCCCCGGATGAGGGAAAAATTATTTTAAATGGCAGCGAGGTGACCATTAAATCGCCTCAGGATGCAATCAGTAAGGGAATCGGCATGGTGCATCAGCATTTTATGCTGGTTCCGTCCCTGACAGTTGCTGAAAATATTATTTTGGGCGTGGAACCGAAAAAAGGCCTCTTTATCAATATGAAGAAGGCGGTGGAGGAAGCGCAGGCAATTGCGGAAAAGTATAATTTTGAGATCGATGTAACTGCCCGTGTAGAAGAAATTCCGGTGGGTATTAAGCAAAAAGTAGAGATTCTGAAGGCGCTGTACCGGGGAGCAGATATTCTGATCCTGGATGAGCCGACGGCTGTGCTGACGCCTCAGGAAACGGATGAGCTGTTTATCCAGTTGGAAAAGCTGAGAAATGACGGGCATACTATTATTTTCATTTCTCATAAGCTGGACGAGATCAAAAAGATTTGTGATCGGGCCACGATTATGCGGAACGGGCGAAGCATGGGCACCTACAATGTATCTGAAATCAGCACGGATGATATGTCAAAGCTGATGGTGGGCCGGGAGGTGGTGCTGACCTTTGAAAAGAAGCCGCAGGTATTGAAGGATACCATGATGAAGGTGAGAAATCTGACGGTACACAATACCCAGGGCGTCCTGAAGGTGGACGGACTGACCTTTGACCTGAAGGGCGGCGAGATTTTGGGAATTGCCGGCGTGGAAGGAAACGGGCAGTCAGAGCTGATCGATACGCTGACAGGGATCAATAAGAGCTATTCCGGCGAGGTCTCCATAAAAGGAGAGGATATCCGCAAAGACAGCATAAAGGATATCCGGAATAAAAAGCTGGCGCATATTCCTGAGGACCGTATGAGCAGCGGCTGCGCCGCAAATCTGAACATTCTGGAAAATATGTTTTCCAATCAGTATACGGAACCGGAATACTCGGGAAAAATGATGCTGAAGGGAAAGGTGATCCAGAAACGGTCGGAGGAGCTGATCCGGGAATATCTGGTAAAGTGTAAGTCCTATCATCAGAACGTGGGAATGCTTTCCGGCGGAAATATACAGAAGGTGATCGTGGCGCGGGAGTTTTCTACCCAGCCGGATATTATTATTGCAAATCAGCCTACCCGTGGAATCGATGTGGGAGCGGCAGAGTTTATCCGCCGCCGTCTGCTGGAGTATCGGGATGCGGGCTGTGCGATCCTTCTGGTTTCAGCGGACCTGAATGAGGTATTTTCCCTCAGTGACCGTCTGGCAGTGATGTACAAAGGAAAATTCTCCGGCCTTTTCCTGGATGTTTCCAGTGTGAGTGAGGAAGAGCTGGGTCAGTATATGCTGGGACTGAAGCACGATGATGAATTGCGAGGTGTTACTTATGAACAGTGAGAAAAAGTTTGAAGTTTTCCGTACGTTTTTTTCGATATTGATTGCTATTCTGGTATCCTTCCTGCTGATTTTTATTGTGAGTAAACAGCCCGTTGAAGCAATCATGGCTTTGCTGACAGGCCCTTTTAAGAGCAAAAGAAATCTGGCCAACGTGGTGGAAGCCATGATCCCGCTGATTTTTACCGGAACCGGGGTATGTATCATGTTTTCCGCAAATCAGATCAATCTGGCAGGAGAGGGCGCATTCCATCTGGGCGGTTTGGTAGCCTCCGTGTGTGCGCTGCAGCTTGGGCTCCCGGCCGGTTTAAGCCCCTTTGTGGCGCTGTGTCTGTCGGCTCTGGCAGGCGCATTGTTTACGGCAATTCCCGCAGTGCTGAAGATCAAGACGGGCTCTTCCGTTATGGTGGCTTCCCTGATGATCAACTACCTGTCTCTGTGGTTTTGTACTTACATTCTGATGCACTTTATCTGCGACCCGTCTGTGGGTTCGGCATCCGCTAAGCTGCCGGAGGAGTCGGAGCTTATGACTCTGTTTCGGGGTACCAGAATCCATTTGGGTGTGATTATCGCACTGGCGGTAGCGGTATTGGGATACGTATTTCTTTATAAGACAAAGTCCGGCTACGAGCTTCGTCTGGCCGGTGAAAATGAAAAGTTTGCCCGTTATTCCGGTATCAATATTGTAAAGGTAATTCTGCTTTCCCAGTTGATCGGCGGAGCTGTGGCCGGACTTGGCGGCGGCGTGGAAATGCTCAGTCCGATCTACAGCCGTTTCTCCTGGACCTCTCTGCTGGGCTATGGATGGGATGCAATCATCATCTGCACGCTGGCAAAGAAGAATCCTCTGAAAACTCCGCTGGCAGCCCTGTTTTTGGCTTACCTGCGCACCGGAGCCTCCATTATGGCCCGTTCTACCGATGTTACGCTGGAAATCGTACAGATTACCCAGGGTATCATTATCCTGCTGGCTGTGGCGGAGCAGTTCCTGAGTAAGACGAAACACCGGCTGATCGCAAAGGAAGCGAAGGCATCATTAAAGGAAGAGGAGGCAGCATAATATGTGGAGTACGTTATTAACCCCTGATTTTTTCAATGCAATCCTTCGGGCAACCACCCCGATCCTGTTTGCCACCCTGGCTTCCGGTGTAGCCGCAAAGGCAGGTATCTGTAATATGGCATTGGACGGGATCCTGCTGTTTTGTGCATTGTTTGGCGTTATTTTCAGCAACCTGACCAATAGCTGGGTGCTGGGCCTTTTGCTGACGGTAGCGGCAGGAGCACTGATTGGACTGATCCTGGCATTCTTTATCCTGAATCTGAAAACCGATGAAATTCTGGCGGCAATCGCCATTAACCTGACGGCCAGCGGCGGTACGGTACTTCTTTTGCTGGCATTTTCCGGTGAGAGAGGTTCTTCCTCCTTCCCAAGTGTGGCTGCTCCCACGATTACGATTCCGCTGTTGGACAAGATTCCGTTCCTGGGCCAGATCTTATCCGGAAGAAATTTCCTGACCTATCTGTCGATTCTGATGGTGGTGGTGATGTATTTGTTCCTGTATAAAACGCCTCTTGGCCTGAAAATCCGGGCAGTGGGAGAAAATAAGAATGCAGCGGAGTCGGTGGGCATCAGCTCCAGAGGGATTCAGTACATAGCGCTGATTCTCAGCGGTGCGCTGTGTGCTTTCGGAGGGTATTTCCTGTCCGGCGGATATATGAATTCCTTCACAAAGGATATGCAGGCAGGACGGGGCTTTATTGCTTTGGCTGCTAGCTCCATGGGCGGAGACACGCCGGTGGGCGGCTTCCTGGTGGCGCTGCTTTTTGGTGCGTCCCAGGCGGTGGGAAATCAGATGCAGCTTACCAATATTCCGGTGGAGCTAATTCAGATGATTCCTTATGCTACGACTTTGATCGGTCTGGCCATATTCAGTTATGTAGCGATGAAGAGAAAGGAAAAAATCAGTGGAAAATAAAAGAAATATCTGGCTGGATGCCGACCCGGGCATCGACGATGCGGTGGCATTTGCCATGGCTTTTGCCAACCGGGACAGGTTGAATATCTGCGGACTTTCCTCTGTGGCAGGAAACCAGACCAGTGAGCGGGTGACTGGAAATGCACTGAAGCTTACGGTATTTTTAGGAGCGGAGGATGTGCCGGTGGTGCAGGGCGCAGTGCTTCCCTTGCTGCGAGAGATCGTTCCCGCAGGGGACATTCACGGAAAGTCGGGGTTGGGTTACTGCGAACTGCCTTCCGTAGAAAAAAAGCCGGCGGCGGAGAATGGAATTTTATTCCTGCGGGATACGATTCTGGGGCTTCCGGAAGGAGAAAAGATGACCCTGGTTCCCACAGGTCCCCTGACGAATATTGCGCTTCTCCTGAAAACCTTTCCGGAGGTGAGGGAGCGTATTGACGAGATTGTTCTGATGGGCGGCTCCGGTGCGGGCGGCAACGTGACGGCGACAGCGGAGTTTAACATCTGGGCGGATCCGGAGGCGGCTCAGATTGTGTTTGGAGCCGGTCTGCCCATCGTGATGTGCGGATTGGATGTGACGCAGCAGTGCATATTGACCCGGGAGCAGATCCTGGGTCTGTATCAAAGCGATAAAACCGTACAGCATGCCTACGGGGAAATGCTGCGGTTTTATCTGGATTCCCCCTCTTATAAGGGCAGTGACGGGGCGGCGATCCATGATGCGGTGACGGTGCTGTATCTGCTGCATCCCCGGCTGTTTGCAGGAAAACGGATGCATGTGGAGGTGGATTGCTCTGAAGGCCTGAATCGGGGCATGACGGTCTGCGATATGCGGCGCAGCCAGCTTCAGAAGCCGGGAGATGTACTGGTATTAAACCAGGTGGATCTGCCTGCCTTCCAGAAAATTGTACTGGATACGCTTGCATCCTATGATGCTGTATCAGAATGAGGCGCTCCTTTTTGCCTTTACCAGATAAAGTTTAATCAGGTATCCGGTGATAGATGCTCTAAATGACTTCTTAATCATGAAGCTTTCTCGTGGTTAGAAAAGAATCATTTAGAGCATTTTTCATGCAAGGACAACAGTATGCGCCATCAGTACCTATGAGCAGACCCGGAAATCCGCAGGGAAGTTTAGCCCTGATTGATACGGACAAGAATTCGGCTAGACTTTCAGGAAAGGCCGGGTGTATTATGGAATAAAATGTCCGTTGATGGGCGTAGAAAATACAAGAGTAGATAAATAGTAGAAAATTAGCTTGTATACTTAACCTTTCAGGAGGTGTAGGAAATGAATAAGAAAATTCTGATAGCTGACGATGAGAAAGATATTGTATCAATGCTTGGCAGCTTTTTTGAAAGGAAAGGTTTTTTGGTCCTATCCGCTGCGAACGGAACAGAAACACTAAAACAAGTGGAAAAGCAGCCGGATATTATTCTGCTGGATATTAATATGCCCGGGTTAGACGGACTGGAGGTCTGCAGGCGCATCCGGGATCACATATCCTGCCCGATCCTTTTTCTAACTGCCCGAATTGAAGATGCCGACAAAGTAAAAGGATTTGCTGCCGGCGGTGATGATTACATTGTAAAACCCTTTTCCCTTGTTGAACTGGAGGCAAGAGTACAGGCACACCTGCGCAGGGAAGCAAGGCATATTTTTGAAACACAGGTTAGGTTTTCCGGAGATTTCATGATTGATTATTCAGAGCGCTGTCTGTTTTTTTCGGGCAAGCGTGTTGGGCTTGCCAAAAAAGAGTTTGATATTGTGGAGCTGCTTTCTCAAAATCCCGGACAGGTCTTTGACAAGGAACGGATTTATGAGCGCATTTGGGGGTATGACAGCGAGGGAGACAGCAGCGTTGTAGCGGAGCATATCCGCAGAATACGAACGAAAATCGCAGCATATACAGACAGGGTATATATTGAAACGATTTGGGGGTGTGGGTACAAGTGGATAAAATAAATCATCCCGGACGGGATTTATCTCTTCGAAAAAGCCTGATCTTTTCTGTTATGCTCTTTGCTGTGCTTGCCTTAATTCTTTCCGTGATGACTTTTTCGATATGCGGCTATGCTGCTGATCAGATTCGATCCTCTTATCCCTTAACTGGTGAAAGGTATTATTTAACGAATGAACAGGGCGAACAGTTGGGCGACGGTGTTTATATTAGTGATACGGCTGCTCCCATGTCGAAACGGGACGAACGCATAATTGCTCTACTGGAGATATTTCCGGCGATTGCCATCCCCGTCTATTCTGCATTATGTATCATAGCTGCTGTACTGCTGTTTTACCGGAATAAACTGAAAAAGCCGCTTACCGAGTTACGAGCGGCTTCTGAAAAAATATCAAATAATGATTTGGACTTTTCAATCGAATATGACAGTAAAGATGAATTGGGACAATTATGCGCTTCCTTTGAAATTATGCGAACGACTCTTGAAAAAAACTTTTCTGAAATGTGGCGGCAGGTGGAGGAACGCAAACAGCTTAATGCTGCCTTTGCTCACGATCTGCGTACCCCGCTTACTGTATTGAAAGGGTACAATGAAATGCTGCAGGCAAGCGAACAGCTTCAGACAAGAGAAATCGCCGCCACCATGGGAAAGCACATATCCCGTATGGAAACCTATGTGAGCAGCATGAGCAATCTACGGCGCATGGAAGATACGCAGCCGGAATACAAAGTGATTTCGCTGCAGCCCTTCTTAGCTTCTCTGTATGAAAGTGCAAATATTGTATGCGCCCGGAATGGAAAAATGCTGCTTCTGCAAAATGAAGTGTCCGCTTCGCAGTTGTCTCTTGATAGCTCGTTTGTTTCGCAGGTATGGAACAATCTAATCTCAAATGCCGTGCGGTATGCCAAAAGCACAGTGACATTGTCTTTTGTTTTACAGGATGGCGGCTTGCTGCTCTCTGTATCGGATGACGGAAAAGGCTTTGATCAGAGCAGTTTGCATAAGGCAGCAAATCCTTATTTTACAGAAGAAGTAGACCACACGGAACATTTTGGCCTGGGGCTATATATCTGTAAATTGCTTTGCGAACGCCATGGCGGGTACTTAAAGCTTGATAATATTTCAGGCGGCGCAAAGGTGTCCGCATTTTTCAAATCACCGTCTTGTAGATAAAAAGTAGAGAATTACCCTTTATACTCTCCGTGAAAGCACATGGGGAGTATTTTTTTGAGATGACAACAGGTACGAGGAAGCAGGGCGATTAGCCCGGATTCCGAATAGCTGCAGGATTGCTCCCTATTCGGAAAGGAGTTTGTATATGGAATTAAAGACAATCGGGCTGACGAAAAAATTCGGCTCAAAAACTGCTGTAAACGATTTGAATCTCACATTGACAAACGGCGTTTATGGCTTATTGGGAGCAAATGGCGCAGGAAAGACTACACTTATGCGGCTGCTATGCAGCATTCAAAGTCCCACGTCCGGAAAGATTGTTTTGAATGGTAAAAACATTGCGGGGCTTGGAGAGAAGTATAGAACTCTTTTGGGTTATTTGCCGCAGAGCTTTGGGTATTATCCCGATTTTACAGCGCTTGATTTTCTGCTGTATGTATCTGCCTTAAAGGGGTTAAATGAAAAAAACGCAAGGAAAACGTCGAAGGAGCTGCTGGAAGCGGTTGGTTTATCTGCGGAAAGCAGACATAAAATCAAGACCTTTTCCGGCGGCATGAAGCAGCGTTTAGGAATTGCACAGGCAATGCTGGGCGATCCCCGCATTTTAATTTTCGATGAACCGACAGCGGGGCTTGACCCAAAAGAGCGGGTACACTTTCGCAATTTGATAAGTGCCTTTGCTAGAAACCGCATTGTGATTTTGTCAACACACATTGTTTCAGATGTGGAGTTTATCGCAGAAGAAATTATTATGATGAAATCGGGGCAGATGATTCACTTTGGGAAACCGCAGGAAATCACATCTGAGATGGACGGGCAGGTATGGGAATGTATGGTTCCGTCTGCTTATGCTGAAAAGTATGCAGCTTCCTTTCATACAAGCAATCTTCGTAACACAGACCGGGGTGAAACGATATTAAGGATCATTTCTGATCGTCCGCCTATGGAAAATGCAGTACGGGTACAACCGAACCTGGAAGATTTCTATTTATTCTATTTCAAAGGAGATACGGAAGAATGAAAACACTACTTCAATATGAATTGCGGAAACTATTTTCAAAGCGTCTCACACAGGTTACTTTGATTGGATTGTTGCTTTTATCGGTTCTTTTAGGTTTTTCATCTTATCATAATATGTATGCCTTTGATGGGAAAAGCCGCGAGGGTACAGGAAGGACGGCCGTTGAAATTGATAAATCTGTCGCAGAAAAATATGAGGGAATATTGACGGATAAAAAAGTACAGCAAATGATGACCGAGTTCCAGACGACGCGGGATCTGCATGGTATGAATGCGGCCTATCTTTATCAAAATGCCTTGCAATCATCGTTATTTTGCAGGTTTTCAGATTTGAATGGCGGGTGGAATGGTCTGAGTGTTTCGGATGTATTCGGAAAGGAAGAAATTAGGATTGGATATACCTACGGTTGGCTCAAAACAAGTAAAAATATGGTAAGAATAATTGTTGTCTTATCATTCGTTATTGCCATTCTGGTTGCACCTGTTTTTTCCGGAGAATACGGAGGCGTTGATAATATCATTTTGACAAGCAAATATGGGAAAACAAAATGCGTAACAGCAAAAATCATTGGAAGTATTTTAGCAGCGCTGATGGTAACTTCGGCTGTTTTGGCCATTAACCTGGCAGATGCTTTTATACGATACGGAAGCAGTGGATTGGACTGCAGCATTCTCTTTGCTCCGGCGGACTTTGCCACAGAGTACATTCCATTCAACATTACTTGCGGTACATTGCTAAAATATCAAATACTTTTAGCTTTTACCAGCACGATCAGTATTACGGGTATCACCTTAGCCGCATCCGCCGTATGCAAAAATCAAATGGCAGCATTAGCCGCTTCTGCGGCAATTTACATTTTCCCGATCATGCTGCCTGTTTCTGAAACAAGCTCATTATTCAAAATCGTTGCACTTTTGCCGCCGTATCATGCACAGTTTGTTTCCCTGATGTCGGTAGAACAAATAAGCGGTAATGTACTTTACGCCCTCATGGCTGTACCGGTTGCATTGATATTTATGGGGATTGGTGCATTTATTTCCCGCAGGATTTTTGTAAAGCATCAAGTTTCATAATCATTCAATCCCAATTGCTGGAACATTTATCCCGCCGCCACCGGCGCTTGGGAAGAAGGGGGCCGTCGCAAAATCGAAAAGCAAAAGGATCTGTATCCAGGGTGTTTGTATCACTGAGACAAATGTCCGATACATGGCGGACGAAGTCCGACATGGACGGACAGATGTCAGGAAGTGCTCACAAACACCGGATACAGAGCTTTGAAAATGAGATTTCGCGACATCGCCTTTGGAACGATGTACTAGGAGAATAGCTCCCGGAATGCCTGGTCTGACAGCAGGGCGCCTGTTGTTTCCACGACTCTGGCGGAAACCCGGTTTGCGATAGCGATGGCTTCCGGCAGGGGCTTGCCAAGCTCCAGGGCGGCAAGGACGGCGCCGATATGGGAATCTCCGGCACCGATGGTGTCGGTCTGGACGGCGGGAACTCCGGGAATCGTGTATTCCCGGTTTCCGTCATAGGAGTAGCAGCCGTCCTTGCCCAGAGTGATCAGAACCGTGTTTTGGGAGCGCTGATACAGTGCGCCGGCGGCCTGGGAGCGGGTGGGCTGCCCGGTATAGGTAAGCGCCTCCTCTTCGTTCAGATGAAGGATGGGATGGAGCCGGAAGATGCGTTCCATCAGGGCGGGATCTATCCGGTTCAGCCGGGGGCCGGGTGCAAAGAAAACGGTAAATTCCGGGTGAAGCTCCAGGTAGTCCACGATATTTGCTCCAGTGGTTTCCTCAATTTCCAATCCGCAGATATACACGCTGCTGATTTCAGAAGCGTCCAGAGTATCGAACCAGGAACGCTCAAACAGATACTCTGCACCGTGATAGGAGGCAAAGGTGCGTTCTCCGTCTGCTTCCACAAAACAATAGCAGCAGCCGTTATCCCGGTTAGGGGTGGGGATGGGAGAGGTGATGCCCCGCTCGGCCAGCCGGGCGCGGACGAAATCACCGTAGGCTCCGGTGCCCACCGGGAAAAAGGGAATATAGGGAACGCCGAAATGGCGGATAATGTCGGAGGTATTGTAGGCACAGCCGCCCAGGGACATGTGCTGGGACAGGACGTGTACATCCTCACTTTTTACGGGAAGATGCTCCAGATTAATAACCACATCTACAACGGCAGAGCCGATAACCAGTATTTTTTTCATTTCAGAACTTCTGCAGGGTGTCCGGGAATTTTTAAAGCAGACAGCCGCTTTTCCTTTCGTATTGATTTCAGATACCAAGATTCTACCAGAAATAAGAGAAAAAGCAAGTGAAATCAAATTGTAATATTTTGCACATGCTTTGCACATACTTTTTCCATATTTTGAACAAACTTTTTCCACGGATTGAACACAAAAAAGGCTTACCTTATTTCTATGCGGGAATACGGAAGCGGATCGCACAACCGTTCCTGGAATATAGAATAAAGGAGAAGTAGGTATGATGGAAATGTTGCAGGTATCAAAAAAGAAAACAGGTGTTTTTCTTGCGGCGGCGCTGCTGCTGTGGATGGTCCTGATGCCGCATACGGTAAAGGCAGCAGGCGGGATGAGTATGAGTACGGATTATCCGGGAATTACCATGAAGGCCGGAGACACCGCCACATTTAGCCTGTATTTTACAAACAGTGAGGAGACAGGGATGGATGTTACCCTGGAGGCCGAAGATCTGCCGGAAGGCTGGAGCGGCTATTTTAAAGGCAGCAATAGTGAGGTAAGCAGTGTCCATGTGGCTGCCAATCAGGCAAGAGAGGACAGCCCGGCCCTGAGCTATTCCCTTACGCTCCCGGGAGACGCGGAGGAAGGTACTTATCAGATCAACCTGAAGGCAGACGGCGGTCTGGGCAATACGGCCACCCTGCCGCTTACGGTGAGAGTAGCGGAACGGGAATCCGGACAGGGAAACTTTACCGCAGAATATCCGGAGCAGCAGGGAGCATCGGGAACCAACTTCAGCTTCAGTACTACGCTGGTGAATAATGGAGTTGATTCAGCCAATTACAGTCTGTCTGCCAAGGCTCCGGAGGGCTGGCAGGTCACGTTTACTCCCTCCGGAGAGAGCACACAGGTAGCCAGCCTGCCGGTAGATTCCGGGTCCAGCCAGGGAATTACAGTTGCGGTAATACCGTCTGAAAAGGTGGAAAAAGGAGAGTATACGATAAACTGTACTGCCGTTTCTGCCAGCGAGACCCTGAATCTGGAATTGAAAGTAACCATCACCGGTACTTATGGCGTAATTTTGACCACCCCCACCGGGAATTTGAGCCTCAGTGCATATGCGAAGGAAGAAACACCGGTTACTTTAAGTATTCAGAATACCGGAAATGTAGACCTGGAGAATCTTCAGTTAAGCGCTTCCGCTTCTACAGACTGGAACGTCCGTTTCGATGAGTCTACCATCGATGTACTGGAAGCGGGGGCGACAAAGGAGATTACGGCTTATGTGCAGCCCAGTGAGGATGCCATCATCGGTGATTATGTTACAGCCATTATCATTCAGAATGATCAGGCTTCTTCCGAAGCGGATTTCCGGGTCTCTGTAAAGAATCATACGACCTGGGGCGTCGTTGCGGTGGCAATCATTGTGGTGCTGTGTATTGGTCTTGGCGCAATTATTCGTAAATACGGGAGACGGTAAATATGGCAGTGAATAAGACAATTATCTGCACGCAGGGGCTGACAAAGGCGTATGGCAGCAAGGTAGCGGTCAATCACCTGGATCTTTCCATCCGGGAGGGGGAGGTGTTCGGCCTGCTGGGCCCAAACGGCGCCGGCAAAACCACTACGATCCTGATGCTGCTGGGCCTGACGGAGCCTACGCTGGGCAGCGCCCAGATCGGCGGGATCGACTGTACAAGAAATTCCATACAGGTAAAACGCATTACCGGTTATCTTCCGGATAATGTAGGTTTTTATCCGGACATGAGCGGCCGGGAAAATCTGAAATTTACGGGCAGGCTGAACGGACTGGATGAAAAGACCATCAATGAAAAAATAGAAGTGCTGCTGGAGCGGGTGGGAATGACCTATGCGGCAGACCAGAAAACAGGAACCTATTCCAAGGGTATGCGTCAGAGGCTGGGAATTGCAGACGTATTGATGAAGGATCCGAAGGTTATTATTCTGGATGAGCCTACGCTGGGCCTGGATCCGGAGGGAATGAGGGAATTCCTGCATTTGATCAAACAGCTTGCGGCAGAGGACGGCAGAACGGTGCTGGTATCCTCCCACCAGCTTTATCAGATCCAGCAGATCTGTGACCGGGTAGGCATTTTTGTATCGGGAAGCCTGATCGCCAGCGGGCGGATCGAGGAGCTGGGCAGGCAGATGGCAAAGGAAGGCCATTATGTGCTTGAAGTGGCGGTTCATCCCTGTGATGACAAATTTCTAAGCTTCCTTCATTCCATGGCGGGGGTTTTGGCCGTAGAAAAGGAGGGCGAAAAGTTTATCGTTCAGTCCGGCCGTGACCTGAGAAAGGAAATTACGGCATTCCTGGGTCAAAATGATTATACGCTGCTCCATCTAAGACAGAAGGGCGGCGACCTGGATGAAATTTACCGATGTTATTTTGAAAAGGCAGAACAGGAGAGTGAGAAGGATGACGAGAACAGAAAAAGCAGACGCAGCTCCGGCAAAAAGAGAACCGGAAGAGCATAAGGTGCGGTATCACAGTATGGCGGCTCTTTACCGGAAAGAAATGTCGGACCACATTACCAGCAAGCGCTTTATCATCATCCTTATTCTGGTGATGGTGACAACGATTGCAAGCCTTTACGGAATGATCAGCGGGATTTCGGATGCGCTGGAAAGCAGCAGCGATTATATTTTCCTGAAAATGTATACCACCGGAGGAAATTCCATTCCCTCTTATGTATCGTTTATCGCATTGATCGGCCCCTTTATCGGTCTGATGCTGGGATTTGACGCAATTAACAGCGAACGGAACAACGGTACGCTGAACCGCCTGGTTTCTCAGCCGATCTACCGGGATTCGGTCATTATCGGGAAGTTTCTTGCAGGAGCTTCACTGGTGGCCATTATGGTGATCTCTACCGGTGTCCTGATCGGGACTGCAGGATTTTTGAAAATTGGAATCCTGCCCTCCGGAGAGGAGCTGGTCCGGGTAGTGGTTTATCTGCTCTATACCATTGTGTATATCTGCTTCTGGCTTGCCATGTCCATGCTGTTTTCCGTGGTCTGCAGGCATTCCGCTACCTCTGCGCTGGCATCGATCGCACTGTGGATTTTCTGTGCGATCTTCATGAGCCTGCTGGCCAGCATCATTGCCAATGCAGCATATCCGGTGGATAATCAGTACAATGCAATGTTTAATTCGCTAAAGAATTATAACTGTGAGCTGTACTTAAACCGCTGCTCGCCGTATTATCTGTACTCGGAGGCGGTCAGCACCATTTTAAATCCCTCCGTGCGGGCAGTGAATGCCGTGACCATGTCCCAGATGGTGGGCGCCATCAGCAGTTATCTGTCCCTGGGACAGAGCCTGCTGCTGGTATGGCCGCATCTGACCGGTCTGCTGGCACTGACCTTGGCTGTGTTTACGGTTTCTTATGTAAAATTTATGAGACAGGAGATTAGGGGAAACTAGGGCTTCTCCTGTAATTTGCCCAAACGCTGCAGAGCGGAGAGGGGCTGCCGGGATATAGATCCTTTTGCTTTTTGATTTTGCGGCGGTCCCTTTCCGCATTTTTATTTCGTAGATCCTGCTGCCCTGAAAGAATGAAGGCCTGAAGCCTTCCTGTTTTTTCAGGGCCTTTGTCTGTAACAGGATGGATAGAATGGTCTTGCACAGGTGGGCGGGCTGTAGTATGATGGATAAGAAATGGCAGATTCCGAATGGAACGTCAGAAGGGAGAATTGGCCATGGCAGGGACAAGCTGCGAGTATTGCGCAAACTAT
Organism: Lachnospiraceae bacterium; assembly: GCA_030537145.1. GTDB lineage: Bacteria > Bacillota > Clostridia > Lachnospirales > Lachnospiraceae > Merdiplasma. Next base: position 14,834 of record JAUNON010000016.1, read on the forward strand.
GTGTATGATGAGGATGACGAAGCTTACGTTTGTGACGTGGATCTGGATGAGGATGAGATGGTGCGTTTTCTGACAGACAGCCACTATAACTGCCCCTATTACCGAAATGGGGATGAATATCTGGTGGTGCGAAAACAGATGTAGCAGCGTTTTGAAAGGGAGTAAGAGAGAACATGGATGAACAAATGAAAAAACTCCGGGAGAAAGCAGGAATTTTGGCGGATGCGCTTCCGTATTTCAGAGATTTTAATCAAAAGATTATCGTGATCGGATATCTTTGCAGTAATATTCTGAGCGGAGAAGAGGAGGAGGGCGTGATGCAGGATATTGCCCTGCTGAAAAGCGTGGGCATGAAGCCGGTGATCGTGCACGATTCCCGTATGGGGGCGGACAAATTCCGGGAAAATAAGAGAGTAGCAAAGCTGGTGGAGCTTGCCGGGGTAAAGGCAGTGGGAATCTGCGGAATAGATGAGCAGACTCTGCATATGACTCTGGATAACGGCTATATTCCTGTAGTTACGCCGAATGATATCGATACGGAGACGGTGAACCTGGATCCGGCAGATACCGCCAGAGAGATTGCGGTGATGCTGCAGGCGGAAAAACTGATCTATGTCAGCAAATATGAGGGCGTGACCTGGGAGGAGAATCAGAACAAAATCCTGTCGATGACAGAAACGGAGCTGAAAACCTATATGCAGGCCCAAGGGCCGGAACCGGATTTTCAAAAGAAGCTGGATAATGTGATCCAGGCTCTGGACGGCGGAGTTCAGCGGGTCCACCTGGTCAGCGGACGGATGAAGCATGCCCTGCTTCTGGAGCTGTTTAGTGTGCTGGGGGTTGGAACCGTTGTAATGCGGGATGACAGAAAGCTGTATGCCCATGAGAAGGGACGTTACTAATTTCACAATTACCCGTAAATGAAATGAGAAGAAAAGGAGAAAAATATGTGCGGCATTGTGGGTTTTACAGGCGCGCAGCCGGTAGCGCCTGTCTTACTGGACGGATTATCAAAGCTGGAATACAGAGGCTATGATTCCGCAGGAATGGCGGTTTTGAATGACAATACAGGAAAAATTGATGTGGTAAAGGCCAAGGGAAGGCTGAAGATCCTGGCGGAAAAAACAGATGAGGGCAGGGCAATGCCCGGCTGCTGCGGGATCGGGCATACCCGGTGGGCGACTCACGGAGAGCCGTCAGAGATCAATGCCCACCCGCATTGCAGCGATGACCGCATGGTGGTGGCAGTTCACAACGGCATTATTGAGAATTATCAGGAAATCAAGGAAAAGCTCAGGAAGGAAGGCTATTGCTTTTATTCCCAGACGGATACGGAGATCGTGACAAAGCTTTTGGATTACTATTATGAGCGGACAAATCATAATCCGCTGGAGAGCATTTCCCGCACCATGCTGCGTATCCGGGGCTCCTATGCATTGGGGATTCTGTTTCAGGACCGTCCGGGAATCATCTATGCGGCCAGAAAAGACAGCCCGCTGATTATTGGCCAGAATGAAACGGGGGCGTTTCTCGCATCGGATGTTCCGGCTATCCTTTCTTATACCAGAAACGTTTATTATATCGGAAATCTGGAGATGGCCGAACTGACCCGGGATAAGATCTCTTTTTATAATATTGACCGGGAAGTGCTGGAGAAGGAGCCTGTAAAGATTAGCTGGGATGCCCAGGCTGCGGAAAAGGGCGGCTATGAGCATTTTATGATGAAGGAGATTCATGAGCAGCCCAGGGCGGTGCAGGATACCATAAATGCATACGTAAAGGATGGGAAAATTGATCTGGAGTCCGTGGGTCTTACGGATGAACTGCTGCAAAAGCTGCGCCGGATCTATATCGTAGCCTGCGGCTCCGCATACCATGTGGGTATCGCTGCCAAGTATGTGATGGAGGATCTGACGGATATTCCGGTGGAGGTGGATCTGGCCAGTGAATACCGTTACCGGAATCCCAAGCTGGATCCGGACGGTCTGGTGGTGATCATTTCACAGTCCGGAGAGACGGCGGACAGTCTGGCAGCGCTTCGTCTGACAAAGGAGCGGGGGGTAAAGACGCTGGGCATCATCAATGTGGTGGGATCCAGCATTGCCAGAGAGGCTGATTTTGTAATGTATACGCTGGCAGGGCCGGAAATTGCCGTTGCCACCACAAAGGCCTACAGTACCCAGCTTATCAACTGCTATCTCCTGGCGATCCAGGCAGCGAAGGCCAGAGGAAAGATGGAGGATGAAAAATATACGGCTATGCTGGCGGAGCTGGGACTGCTGCCGGAAAAAATCGAGCGGGTATTGACAGACAAAGAGCGGATCCAGTGGTTTGCCAGCAAATTTGCCAATGCAAAGGATATTTTCTTTTTGGGACGGGGGCTGGATTATGCCATCAGTATGGAAGGCAGCCTGAAAATGAAGGAGATCAGCTATGTACACTCGGAAGCCTATGCGGCAGGAGAATTGAAGCATGGCACCATCAGCCTGATTGAGGAGGGCACCCTGGCAGTAGGAGTAATGACTCAGAAGGATCTGTTTGAAAAGACGCTGAGCAATATGGTAGAAGTCAAGAGTCGGGGCGGCTATCTGATGGGACTGACCAGCTATGGAAATTACAGTATCGAAGATACCGTGGATTTTACCGTATATGTACCAAAGACAGAACCCCATTTTGCCACCAGCCTGGCGGTGGTCCCGCTGCAGCTTATGGGCTATTATGTCAGCGTGGCCAAGGGCCTGGATGTGGATAAGCCAAGAAACCTGGCCAAGAGCGTGACCGTGGAATAATCAAAAATGCCGGGGCCGTCGCAAAATCGAAAAGCAAACATCGGATACGAATCTTTGCACATGAGATTTTGCGATAGCTCCGGCTTTTTATTTAGAAGTGAAAGGTATCTTCCAATCCAGCCCATTTCTGGTCCTTTTCGCTGATATTCAGGGGGGTTCCGTCCTCCAGCGCATAGCCTGCGGCGGAGGGGCTTCCCTGGTAGCTTCCGGTCAGCTTTGGCCATTTGATATTGAGCCTGGGGTCGTTCCAGGCCAGTCCGCCCTCGTCTCCGGGATGATAGAAGTCGGTACATTTATAACAGAATTCAGCAATGTCGCTGAGTACCAGGAAACCGTGGGCAAAGCCTTCGGAAATGTAAAACATTTTTTTATTTTCTGCGGTGAGCTCCACGCCATGCCACTGACCGTAGGTTTTGCTGCCGCTGCGCAGATCTACGGCCACATCGAAAACACTGCCGCGGACTACCCGCACCAGCTTGCCCTGGGGATACTGCTTTTGAAAATGCAGTCCCCGCAGCACGCCTTTCACGGAGCAGGACTGGTTATCCTGGACAAAGCGCATGGTCAGCCCGGCTTCCTCCATATCCTGCTGATTGTAGGTTTCCATGAAATAACCTCTTTCATCTCCATGAACGGTAGGTTCTATCACATAAAGTCCTTCGATCGGACACTTTGTTACTTTGATCTGTCCCATTTTTCTTCTCCTGATTTCATGCGTTTTTGTGATTGCCAGACATTGCGGCTGCCGCAATGAAAGGATATTTCGTTGATTTAAAATTCCAGCTCCAGCAGATAGCGGTGCAGCGCATCCTGCCAGTCCGGCAGAGGTTGGAATCCGGCTTTTTCCAGCTTACTTTTATCCAGCCGGCTGTTAAAGGGCCGCTTTGCTTTGGAAACCCCGTATTCCTCTGTGGTTACGGGAATGAGCTTTACCCGGTCGGGAGCATATTCCGGATGTCCCAGCTCTTCTGCCTGGCGGAAGATTTCCGTGGTAAAATCATACCAGCTAATATAGCCGGTCTTGCAGCCCTGGGCGGTATATGCGCCGCCGCAGTCGGAAAGCTCTCCGTTGGTAGCGTGATAATAGCCGTATTTTTCTGTTTCGATCATATCCACCAGCAGTCTTGCCAGGTCAAAGGTGTAAGTAGGAGTGCCGATCTGGTCGTTTACGATCCGGAGGGTGTCGTGGGTTTTCCCCAGATTCAACATCGTTTTAATAAAGTTTTTTCCGTTCTTGCCGAAAACCCAGGCAATACGGACAATGAAATACTTTTCCAGCGTGGAGGATACCGCCAGCTCCCCTGCCAGCTTGGTTTCTCCGTATACATTCAGGGGCCTGTAGTCCTTACAATCCGGTTCCCAGGGTTTGGTGCCCTGTCCGTCAAAGACATAATCTGTACTCAGGTAAACCATCTTGCAGCCCAGCTTTTTGCAGGCATCGGCAAGATTTTGAGTCCCGTCTGCATTTACGGCCTTTACAATGGCCCTTTTGTCCTCATCCTCGGCCAGGTCTACAGCGGTCCAGGCAGCGCAGTGCACCAATACATCCGGCTGAATGGAGGAGAGTACCTGGTTTACACTGGTTTTATCCGTAATGTCCATGGACACGTAGGGCATGGCTGTGACCGGAGTGCCATCCTGAATTCCGCTGTAAACCTTTTTGATATCGGAACCAATGCCTTCATATCCGCGGCCATTCAGTTCATTCATCACATCATGCCCAAGCTGTCCTGCTACGCCAGTGACTAAAATTTTCATGATTCATCTTCCTTTCTGGGAAAAATCGGATCCTTACCGGTTTCCATACATTTTTTCATAGTAATTCTGATATTCTCCGGAGATGATGGTTTCCCACCATTCTTTATTGTCCAGGTACCACTGAATGGTCTTTTTAATTCCGTCTGCAAATTTAGTTTCCGGAAGCCATCCCAGCTCATTGTGAATCTTGGTGGGATCAATCGCATAGCGCATATCATGGCCCTTCCGGTCGGTTACATAGGTGATCAGACTTTCCGGCTTTCCCAGTTCCCGGCAGATGATCTTTACGATATCAATGTTTTTCATTTCATTGTGGCCGCCGATATTGTAGACCTGGCCCACTCTGCCCTTGTGGATGATCAGGTCAATGGCTTTGCAGTGATCCTCCACATACAGCCAGTCACGCACATTTTCTCCTTTTCCGTAAACCGGAAGCGGCTTATCGTTCAGGGCATTGGCAATCATCAGCGGGATCAGCTTTTCCGGAAAATGATAGGGGCCGTAGTTGTTGGAGCAGCGGCTGATGGTCACAGGCAGTCCGTAGGTTCTGTGATAAGCCAGTACCAGCAGGTCTGCGCCGGCCTTGGAGGAGCTGTAGGGGCTGCTGGTGTGGATCGGGGTCTCTTCGGTAAAGAACAGATCCGGCCGGTCCAGAGGCAGATCACCGTACACCTCATCGGTGGAAACCTGGTGATACCGGGTAATGCCGTATTTGCGGCAGGCATCCATCAAAACGGCGGTTCCCTTGATATTTGTGTCCAGAAAGACCTCCGGATTTTCGATGGAACGGTCTACGTGGCTTTCTGCGGCAAAATTGACTACGATGTCGGGATGCTCCTCTTCAAACAGACGGTAAACCGCTTCCCGGTCTGTAATGCTTTCCTTTACGAAACGGAAGTTGGGGCTGTCCATTACGGGAGCCAGGGTGGAGAGATTGCCTGCATAGGTCAGGCAGTCCAGGCAGATGATCCGGTAATCCGGATATTTGCGCATCATATGGAAAATAAAGTTGCTTCCGATAAATCCGGCGCCGCCGGTGACAATAATCTTCATATCATTTCTCCTCTCGTTTCCTTCATAATTTTCCGGTTTATTTATGCCGGACATCCAGGAATTTCCCATCCAGAATATCCTTCAGATACTGGCCGTACTGGTTCTTTTTCAGCACCTCATATACCTTCAGCACATCCTCTTTGGTAATCCAGCCGTTTACATAAGCGATTTCTTCCAGGCAGGCGATCTTGCGGTGCTGGTGGCCCTCAATGGTTTTTACGAAATTGGTGGCCTCCACAAGACTTTCGTGGGTTCCGGTATCCAGCCAGGTAAAGCCCTGGCCCAACAGTTCCACATTCAGACAGCCTTCTTCCAGATAGATCCGGTTCAGGTCGGTAATTTCCAGTTCGCCTCTGGCAGAGGGCTTCAGATTTCTGGCATAATCTACCACCTTGTTATCATAAAAATACAGGCCGGTGACACAGTAGTTGCTTTTTGGATGGACAGGCTTTTCTTCAATGGAAATGGCCTTTCCGTCCCGGTCAAATTCCACAATGCCGAAACGCTCCGGGTCATCCACGTAATAACCGAAAACCGTAGCGCCTTTTCCGGATTCCGCAGTATGTACAGCAGTTTTCAGACGCTGATTCAGACCCTGGCCGGCAAAGATATTATCTCCCAGGATCATAGCAACAGAATCTGTCCCGATAAAATCGGCACCGATCACAAAGGCCTGAGCCAGTCCGTCGGGACTTGGCTGGACGGCATAGGTCAGATGAACGCCGAACTGGTGCCCGTCTCCCAAAAGCTCCTCAAACCGGGGGGTATCCTGGGGCGTAGAAATAATCAGAATATCCCGGATGCCTGCATTCATCAGAACAGACATGGGATAATAGATCATAGGTTTGTCGTAGATCGGCAGAAGCTGCTTTGAAGTAACCATAGTCAGCGGATAAAGGCGTGTTCCGGACCCGCCTGCTAAAATAATTCCCTTCATATGTAGATCTCCTTTTATTTTTCATACATTAAAAGCATTATAAAAGGTGACGTAACGTCAGTTTCAAGTACTTTTTTAAACTTTTTTTTGGTGGAAGGGGTTTTTCTTATTCTGCTTCGCCCCGTGTGCAGACAAACAGTCCGGCTTCCTTAGTGATAGAAAAGCCCTTCCGTGTTTTGCGTTCGACAAATGCGCGGAAATCCTTGTATCGGTCCAGCAGATATTGATTCTGGTTGCCGTGGCAGGAAAGAATGTATTCGATCAGCGGTTCCGGGCGGTCTACCAGCAGACCGTCTTTGAATTGGATCAGTGAAACCCGGGGGAAGATGGGGGAGAGCAGTTCTGCACCATTTTCCAGACCAAAACGGTCATACAAGCGTTCGGCAGATAAGACGATATGATTGTCAAATTCCTGTACCAACTGAGTAATTTCCTTCATGTGTCCGGAACCGTAGTTGCTGCAGAGAAAACGGCCGCCGGGTCTTAGCACCCGCTTTGCCTCCCGGCACACTGCCGGAATATCCCGGCAATAGAATAATACATGGTCTGCAATTACCAGATCAAAGGATCGGGAATCGAAGGGGAGCTGATGGCAGTCAAACACACGGAAAGAAAAGCGCCGGTCATTCCCCACAGACCGCCGGACATCCCGGATCATTCCCTCCGAAATATCGGAAAGGCAGATGGATATGTACTCCGGAAGCCGGTCTATATTTTGTGTCCAGAGAGCTCCGTTTCCGCAGCCGATCTCCAGGATTTTCATGCCCTCATGAATCCGGCACTGTTCATAAACCCAGGGAAACCACCCCTGCCGGTTCTGAGAATACAGGCTGTGCAGCCGGATCCGGGCGGAGAGATTGCTGGCATTCCGATATTGCACGGCCATGCTTTTTTCCATGCCGGTCAGATGGATCAGATTCAGCATCTGGCTCCAGTCAATATCATGACGGCTTTCAATGGCGCCGGCCGTATCCTGGATGGCCTTTTCCACAAGGCGCATCTGCTCGATCCGGTCCTGCACCAGCTTAAGCTGTAGCTGCAGGGAATTCAGCATAAAATGATAGTCGGCATCAGCGATCGTCATCTCCCGAATGTCGTCCAGGGAAAATCCAAGATACTTCAGAAGCAGGATCTGCTGCAGCCGCGCCAGATCGGAGTCGGTGTAAAAACGTGCCCCGCTGTCTGTCACCAGCGAAGGCTTCAGAATATTCTGTTTATCATAAAAGCGGATGGTACGCACGGAAACATCCGCCATCCGGGCAAATTCCCCGGAGGAATAGTATCCTTCTAACTTCATATGTTCCTCCCCGGTATTTTTTATGAGGCTGCTGTAAGGGGCCGCCGAAATATCAAAATGCAGTATTGCGCAGAGTGAAATCCTGCAGCCTCCCTTTCCTTACAGCAGCTTTGGTTTTATTATCCGCCAGAAAATGAAAAAAGTAAAGCCGTTTTCCTGGGCTGAATTGTTACAACCCCTCCGGGGAAACAGCGGTTATTTACAGCCGTTCATAAACCGCTGTTTGGCTTCCTGGATTTTCTTTTCCTCCGCAGCAGGAGTGGGATAAAACCCTTTTGCTGCCATCATATGGAATACTTCATCCTGAATGTCGTGCTCCTCATTTAAAATACGCATCATAGTGCTGCGTACATTTTCGTGGGAGCATTCATTGGAAAACATATTGTAATTATCGGTGGAATATTTTGCAATGGCCAGGCCATCGCCAAGAATTTCTTTTTCTGAAAAGGTTGCCTTCATTGTTTCGCCTCCTAACCTAACAAAGAATACAGTTCGTTAAAATGTTTCTGATGTCTTTGGGAAATCTGTTCAAATTTGCTGCTGATTTCCGGCTCCTGTGACTGCTGCGCCAGCATCTGGTATTTACTTACCAAAAGCTGTTCTTCTGTTAATGCATCATTGAGCAAAGAAAGCTCTTTTTCTGATAATGTTCCCATAATAGCCTCCTTAATAATGAAATAAATGGGGGACTGCCGCAAAATCGAAAAGCAAATTTGATTTTGCAGCAGCTTCTTGTTCGCCAGTAGTATGTGTGGTTTCAGGAAAATTATTCTTCAAAAGCTCTAAAACAGGTTTTCGAAAAAAGAACAATAAGTTATAATGACATATTATTACTATAATAAGTCATTATAAGTATAATAAATTAAAAAGATACAAAAGAGAATAAATGGAGGAGGAACAGATGCGTATTATTTACGTGAATCGTGATGAACAGGATGCCCGGAGATTTCAAAAGGAGGCAGAGTCGCTGGTGGAGGTAGAGGAGGTACAGATCTTTTTCGATGAAAAGGCAGCGGTCAATTATTTGCTGTCTAACCGGGCGGATGTTGCTTTTTTCGATATTTCTGATGCGGAAATCAATGGGATTTTGCTGGCCGGACGCATAAGAAAAATACAGCCGAATCTTCCCATTGTTTTTGTCAGTAAATATGCCTCTTATGCTATGCAGGCATTTGAAGCGGATGCGGACGGCTATTTGCTGAAGCCATACAGCAGAACGGATTTGGAAAGACAACTGAAAAAGGTGGAAAAAAGATATCATATCCGCAGTGAGCCTGCGGTTTATTTCAGGACTATGCCCAGATTTGATTTGTTTGTGGATGGGGAGTTGGTGCTGATCACCCAGAAAAAGGTAAAGGAATTGCTGGCGCTGCTGGTTGACTTTGCAGGAAATTCACTGACCAGTGAGCAGGCAATCACGTATCTTTGGGAGGACAGGCCCATTGACAATCATTCCAAAGCGCTGCTTAGGGTGACGGCCATGCGGCTGAGAGAGCTGCTTCAGCAAAAGAAGATTGATTTTATCCTGAAGGAGGAGAACGGCGTGCGGGCGATTGAGACAAGCCGTGTTATCTGTGATTCTTATCAGATGCTGGCCGGCATACCGGAGGTGATCGAGCGGTATCACGGAGAGTATATGGTGGAATACTCTTGGGCAGAGGTCGGAAATGCCCGTTTAAGCAGAATTGCGGAAGAAAGGAAAAAAGAAATTATAAAACAGCAGTTGACAAGATAGGAAAAAGGCATAAAAATAAAAGGATAGGTGAATGGAGGGAAAAAGCTTATGTACAGAAAACGGATTGATGCCTATATTGACAGCAAAAAACAGGAAATGCTGGAGGATTTAAAAAAGCTGGTTCGGATCAATAGCCAGAGGGAGGATGCACAGCCGGGAATGCCCTATGGAAAAGGTCCGGCCATGGCGCTGGATGCAGCGGAGGAGCTGATGAGGGGCTATGGGCTGAATACCAGAAATTATGATCATTATGTGGTGACAGGAGATTTGGGAGAAGGGGAAAAGGAGCTGGATATTCTTGCTCACCTGGACGTGGTTCCGGTGACAGACGGATGGACGGTGACGGAGCCCTTCGAACCGCTGGTTTTAGATGGGAAAATATATGGACGGGGAACCTCTGATGATAAGGGCCCTGCCATAGCGGCTTTGTATGCGCTGCGGGCGATCCGGGAGCTGCAGCTCCCTTTAAAGAAGAGTGTGCGTCTGGTGCTGGGGTCGGATGAAGAATGCGGCTCTTCCGATCTGGAGTACTATTACAGCAAAGAAAAGGAGGCTCCCTGCACCTTTACGCCGGATGGAGATTTCCCGGTGATCAATTTGGAAAAGGCCCGGCTGTCCAGGGAATTTGAGGCAGCTTTCCCTCAGTCCCGTATGCTGCCCGGAATTGAACGGCTGAAGGCGGGAGATAAGGTGAACGTGGTTCCGGCCAAGGCGGAAGCGGTGTTTGTGGGACTGGCGGAAGCGGAATTAAAGCAGGCGGCAGAGAAGGCAGCGGAAACGACGAAGGCGCAATTCGCATGGAAGAAGCAGGAGAATCGGATCGTGCTTTCTGTAAAGGGAACGGCAGCACATGCCTCTACTCCGGAAGCGGGGAACAATGCACTGACTGCGCTGCTGTATTTGCTTACTCTTTTACCCATCGCAGATTGCGGAGGATACCGTAGACTCTGCGCTCTGAGCCGGATGTTTCCCCATGGCGACACGAAGGGAGAAGCGCTGAAGGTGGATATGGCGGATGAGGAATCCGGAGCGCTGACCATGAACCTGGGGATCCTGGATTATCAGGACGGCAGTCTGAAGGGAGCTTTCGATTCCAGGGCGCCGCTTTGCGCTACAGATGAAAACCTGACGGAAAAAATGCGGAAAGCCTTTGCTGATGCAGGAATGCAGATGGAGGAGGGCGCTATGATCCCGGCCCATCATGTGCCTGCAGATTCCTATTTTGTGCGCACCCTGCTGGAAAGCTATGAGCGGTATACCGGAATCAAGGGAAAACCGCTGGCCATTGGCGGAGGAACCTATGTTCATGAGCTGGAGCGGGGCGTGGCTTTCGGCTGCGGCATAGAAGGCGTGGATAACCATATGCACGGAGATGATGAGTTCATGGAGCTTGATACGCTCTTTTTGAGTGCGAAAATCTTCGCAGATGTGATTCTGAAGCTGTGTAACTAAACTTTTATGGGGCTGTCTCAAAATCTCATTTGCAAGGTTCTGTATCCGGTGTTTGTATCACTGAGAAAAAAAGGGGCTGCGGCAAAATCAATCTGCAAAGCTGCATTTTGATTTTGCCACAGCCCCAAAAGCTTTTAGAAGCCGTATTCCTTCAGGATTTCATTTGCTTTTTCCGTGTCATCGCATACACAGAGCACAACGTATTTTCCTGCGCTTTTGATGACGGCGTTGTCTAGCTTGGAAACTTCGCCCGCATTGTAGCTGGCGAACAGATCGGACTGACTGCTTACCCGGGTCTTGAACAGTTTTTCCACTTCTGCAGTCTGGGAAGCCTCCTTGCATTCAATGACGGCTACCTCACAGGCAGTAGCGCCGGTGCTGGTATAAGCCACGCCCTTTGCCATCTGTTCTGCATCAATAAAGTAAATGGAGGGAAGCATTTCTTCCGCTGTGGCAGAGAGGGTGTCGCTGGTGACTGCTTCCGACTGAAGCTTTTCAGCCAGCGCATTCACATCTACGGTGATATCCTTTCCGCCTTTGGAACAGGCGGTAAGGAACAGGCTCAGGAATACCATTCCAAACAATAATTTCAAATATTTCATGTATTTCTTCTCCTTTCGTATTTTATGTTTCTATCTATCTGCATGTTTCGGAATGAACAGCAGGATAAATCATTGTTTTAACCCCCCGGATTATTCTGAAATATAATGTGTTTTCAGATAATCCAGCATCTGTTTGCAATATTTTTCATACAGATGAATGCCGTCTGAGGAGGCATCCTCCAGCAATGAGCCGTATCCGTTGGTAAAGATTTCGTTCAGATTCAGATAGTAGCAGTAGCTTAGTTTTTCACAGACATTCAGCAGATAGCCGTTTACCTTGCGCACGTTGTCATTGTTATCGTATGTGGTGACGATTTTTGATTCGTCCACATAGATAACGCTGCATACGTAGATGACAGCATTCGGCTGCAGCTTATGGAACTGCTCCACTACGTTTGTAAAGCTGTCCTCAAAGCTGTCCCAGGGGTAATAGCCCAGGTCATTGGTGCCGAGCATCAGGTAGATTTTATCATATTGTTCCCCGCTTAACCCCTGATAAACCGAAATCTTTCCCTCCGAAGAAGCGATATTGGCTTCTGACATAGCGTCTGTACTCAGCCCTACGCTGGTTAAGAAGGTTCCCTGGGTAATGCCGGAGGAATTGCGGAATCCCATCATGCGTGAATCTCCGATAAATACGGAGTTGGAGAAAAAGGAGTCGTCTACCGGATCAGAACAAAGGGGAACCACGGCATCACTGTCAATTTCCTCTGAGATGCGTTCTGCCTGCGCCTCGGTTTCGGGTTCGGGAGCAGAAAGCGTATTGTCTTTGGAAGCAAGATTGAGCGCCAGTCCGGCAAGCGCGTCTGCGGAAACGGAATCGCCCTCCTGCGTTTGGGCAGAGGGAAGAGCTGCCGCATTTTGGAGATCCTGGGAGGCTTGCTCCGGATCAGATGCAGGGTCCGCCGCATTTTCCGTATCGGTGCCGTCTGCGGCAGCCGTGCTGTCTGCGGTAACAGAGCTGCCTGCTGTGGCAGTAACAGAGGATCCGGCACGATGCGTAAACATGGTGTAGATCAGCCTTCCTTCAAATACGACCAAAACTACCACAACTATAATCAGAAGCTGTAAAACAAGAAGATTGTTCTGGTGATTTTTTCGTTTCTTTTTTTTCTTCCCCATTGTATTTTATCCTCAGAATGAATCCAAACCGATATGGTTACTGTCCGCTCTGTTCTTAGTAATCCGCTGCGGGGAGCGCAGAAAGCGTCCTCTGGGTACAATTTTGCACGCTTCATCCAGGAATTTTGATGCGTTGCGCATGAAAACACCCGGCCAAACGATGGCTGCCTGAACAGTAACCTCTGCTTGTTTCTATCGTTTCGTAAATGAAAATGTAATTGATTATCGCAATATAATATTATATAATAAACTGATTGATTGTAAAGAATTTTTTTCGGTGTTCTTGAAAAAACATTTTCCAACTGTTGCGAAAGGGCAGGTAAGAGACAAATGATTTTTAGTAGTTTGCTGTTTTTATTTCGCTTCTTGCCGGCAGTGCTGCTGCTGTATTTTATTTCCCCCAGGCCCATCAGAAATGGAGTCCTATTCCTGGTGAGTCTTATTTTTTATGCCTGGGGGGAGCCAGTATATGTACTTTTGATGCTGGCCTCCATTCTCAGCTCCTGGCTGGGAGGATTGCTGGTGGATTATTTTAGAAAAAGAGGGCAGGAAGGGAAGGCGAAGCTTTCATTAGTGCTTTCCGTGGGCTTTGGGCTGGCCCTGCTGGGCTTTTTTAAATATACGGACTTTCTGTTAAACTCCATAAATCAGGTGACAGGGTGGAACCTGTCCCTGCTGAATCTGGCGCTGCCCATCGGTATTTCCTTTTATACCTTCCAGACGATTTCTTACATCATTGATGTGTACAGGCAGACAGCCCGGGTGCAGAAGAACATTATCTCCTATGGGGCATACGTTACCATGTTTCCTCAGTTGATTGCCGGCCCGATCGTCCAGTATAAGACGATAGATGAGCAGTTAAGACAGCGGCAGGAGAGCGTGGAAGAATTTGCCGATGGGGTAAACCGGTTTGTCATTGGATTGGGGAAGAAGGTGCTGCTGGCGAATAATGCAGGCGCCCTATGGGATTCGATTCGTTTGCTGAGCGCCGGAAATCTTCCGGCGGTGACTGCCTGGCTTGGGCTGGCGGCATATACCTTCCAGATTTATTTTGATTTTTCCGCATATTCGGATATGGCCATCGGATTGGGGCATATGTTTGGCTTCCGGTTTCTGGAAAATTTCAATTATCCCTATCTTTCCAAAAGTATCACGGAATTTTGGCGGAGGTGGCATATCTCGCTGGGAACCTGGTTTCGGGAGTATGTCTATATCCCGTTGGGGGGAAACCGGAAGGGTACGGGGAAGCTGATCCGCAATACGATGATCGTCTGGCTGCTTACCGGGATCTGGCATGGGGCGGATTGGAATTTTTTGATCTGGGGACTCTATTACGGGCTCCTTCTTTTGGCAGAAAAGCTGTTCCTGAAAAAATATCTGGAACGGCTGCCGGGCTGGCTGCAGCATGTGTACTGCATGTTTTTTGTTATGCTGGGGTGGTTTATTTTTGTGTTTGACCAGTCAGGGATCGGTTATCTGAAGGCTATGTTTACCGGGGCCGGAGCCGGATTTTTCAACAGAGAAACGATCTATTTTCTTTATAATAATGGGGTTTTATTGATTGCACTGCTTCTTGGAAGCACCATGGTGCCGAAAAAACTGGCAGGAAGCCTGCTGGAACGGCTGAAGGAGCATGATTGGGTCTGTATTGTCCTGCGGGGCGTATTCTATGGGGCGGTATTTTTCCTGTCGGTAGCCTATCTGGTGGATGCATCCTATAATCCGTTCCTGTATTTCCGTTTTTAAACGGGGCTGCCGGAAAATATCCCGCCGTCCGGAAAACAGGAAGGAATCGGGTTAGACTTGCTTCGGGAAAGGAATGAATTTATGAACAGAAAACAGTCATGGAATATTGTGACCATATTTCTTTTGCTGATTTTTGGCTTTACTGCGGCTTCTCTGTTAAAGCCGGATACCGAGTTTTCTGAAAATGAGAACCGTTCTCTGGCGCAGAAGCCCGCATTATCCTGGGACAGCCTGTTAAGCGGAGCTTTTTCCCAGGAGTATGAGGAGTATCTGACCGATCAGTTCCTGCTGAGAGATCAGTGGATCGGACTGAAAACAAAGGCTGAGCGTCTGACCTTCCGGCAGGAGATCAATGATGTTTACTTTGCGGCGGATGATTATCTGATCGAGAAGCATACGGGAACCTTTGAAACGGATCGGGCAAAAGCGAATATTACGTTTCTGGCTTCTTTTTTTGAAAAAATGAAGAAAACCTATGACACCGGCCATCTGACGGCCATGGTGGTGCCCAATGCAGTGGACATTCTGCGGGACAAGCTGCCGCCCTTTGCGTCTCCCTATGATGAGGAGCAGTATTTGGATCAGATCGAAGCCGCTCTGCCCAGGGAGGTCTGGTTTGATGCTTCTTCCGTGTTGCGGCAGCATAAGGAGGAGCCGGTTTATTACCGTACCGACCATCACTGGAAAACCCTGGGGGCATTTTATGTGTTTGAGCAGTGGGCAGAAGAAAAAAATCTGGGGCAGATATCAGAAGAGGATTTCAGGATAGAGACCGTGACCGATTCCTTTGAGGGAACCATTGCTTCGAAGGTGGGAACCGAGGTTGTGCCGGATACTATTGAGCTGTACCGGCCCAGAGAGGAAGTCCCGTATCTTCTGACCTATAATCAGTCAGACGATATACGCAGCAGTGTATATCAGGAGCGGGCGTTGGATACAAAGGATAAATATGCGGTATATTATGGAGGAAACTATGGGCTGGTGGAGGCATCCATGCAGTCTGACACCGGGCGGAGACTTCTGGTTATCAAGGATTCCTATGCCCATTGCTTTGTTCCCTTTGCCATGCAGCTTTTCGATGAGGTAGATATGCTGGATCTGAGATATTTTAACCAAAGCCTTTCGGAATATATGGAAAAGGGAAACTATACGGATATTTTGTTCCTTTATAACGCTTCCGGGTTTGCGGAGGATACCAGCCTGGCCAAGCTTCTGACGTAGGGCAGGATCGGAAAAAGGAAGGAAACAGCGGGGCAAAAGGAAATGCAGAAATAAGCGCAAAAAGGAAATGGGGAATTCCCGGAGGAGACCGGGAGAAAGGATGGCAGGATGAGCTACGCAGATCAGATTTTTATTCAGATGTGCCGGGATATAATGGAGAACGGCACCAGTACGGAGGGCGAGAGGGTGCGTCCCAAATGGGAGGACGGCAGCTTTGCTTATACGATCAAACGGTTTGGTGTGGTGAACCGCTATGATCTGCGGAAGGAGTTTCCGGCGCTGACCCTGCGGAAAACGGCATTAAAGAGTGCTTTCGATGAAATCCTTTGGATCTGGCAGAAGAAATCCAATAATATTCATGATCTGAACAGCCACATCTGGGACAGTTGGGCGGATGAAGCGGGCAGTATCGGAAAGGCCTACGGCTATCAGCTTCAGGTGAAGCATGAGTATCGGGAGGGCAGGATGGATCAGGTGGACCGGGTGCTGTTCGATCTGAAACAGAATCCTTACAGCCGCCGGATCATGACAAACATTTATGTGCATCAGGATCTGCATGAAATGAAGCTGTATCCCTGTGCTTACAGCATGACCTTCAATGTGACGAAGGAGCCGGGGCAGGAGAGACTGGTACTGAATGCTGTTTTGAATCAGCGCTCTCAGGATGTGCTGACAGCAAACAACTGGAATGTATGCCAGTACAGCCTGCTTCTGATGATGATCGCTCAGTGCTGCGGCATGATTCCCGGCGAATTGCTGCATGTGATCGCAGATGCTCATATTTATGACCGGCACATCCCCCTGGTGAAGGAGCTGATCACACGGACACCGTTTCCGGCGCCGAAGGTATGGCTGACCCCGGAGAAGAAGGATTTTTACGCTTTTACAACGGAGGATCTGCATGTGGAGGGCTATGAGGCAGGCCCGCAGATAAAGAATATTCCGGTGGCGGTATAGGCGCCGGATGCCGGATGCGGTTTTGGACCGTTATTATCATGAAAAAGGAGAAGAGAATATGAATATTATCGTAGCTGTGGATAAAAACTGGTCGATCGGAAAGGATAATCAGCTTTTGGTGAGTATTCCGGCGGATATGAAATTTTTCCGCAGTACGACCACCGGAAAGGTTGTGGTAATGGGAAGAAAAACGCTGGAAAGCTTTCCCAATGGGCTTCCGCTGAAGAACCGGACCAACATAGTGCTGACCAAAAATCCGGATTTTTATGTAAAGGATGCGGTGATCTGCCATAGTGTAGAGGAGGTGCTGGAGGAGCTGAAGCAGTATAACAGTGAAGATGTCTACGTTATCGGGGGCGACAGCATTTACCGCCAGATGCTTCCTTACTGTGATGTGGCTCATGTGACCAGGATCGATCATGCTTACGAAGCGGATGCGTGGTTTCCAAATCTGGATGAGATGCCGGAATGGGAGATTACAGCGGACAGTGAGGAGCAGACCTATTTTGATCTGGAATACTGTTTCCTGAAGTATGAGCGGAAAAAAAGCTAAAAAACGGGGCTGCCGTAAAATTCAATTTCAGAAGTTCTGTATCTGGTATTTGTGAGCACTTCTGCATTTTGATTTTGCGGCAGCCCCGATTGGGCTTTTCAGAAACTTTTTGCCTGTGTTTGATTAATCGGTCAGATCTTCGGTGATCGATTTCAGATTCAGGAAGTTGATCAGATAGTTGGGAGTACCCGTCTTAGCATCCGTACCGGACATATTGAAGCCTCCGAAGGGATGCTGCAGTACAACAGCGGCAGTGGACTTACGGTTGAAGTACAGATTACCTACGTTGAATGCGGTCTTTGCCTGAATGATATGTTCGCGGGTCTCGCTGTACACGGAACCGGTCAGGCCGTACTCGGTCTGGTTGGCAACGTCCAGAGCCTCCTCAAAGGAATCTACCTTGATCACAGCCAGTACCGGCCCGAAGATTTCTTCGTTGGCGATACGGGCATCTCTCTTGATATCGCGGATAACGGTGGGATTTACATAGTAGCCCTCTGCATCGCTGTAAGTGCCGCCGTATACGATGGTTCCTTCCTCACGGCCGATCTCGATGTAGCTTGTGATCTTATCATAGGCAGCCTGATTTACGACCGGTCCCAGATTGGAGTTGCTTCTTCCGGAGCCCTGGCTTTCCTGCATTTCCTTTGCACACGCAGTAACAGCCTCTACGAACTCGTCATAAACATCTGCAAGAACGATGGCTCTGGAGCATGCGGAGCATTTCTGTCCCTGGAAGGTAAATGCGGAGCTGGCAACGCCTGCCGCCGCCTTTTTCACGTTAGCGGAAGAATCTACGATAATTGCGTTCTTACCGCCCATCTCAGCCACCACGCGCTTTAACCACTTCTGGCCCGGAGCAATCTTGGCAGCGTGCTCGTAAATACGGCAGCCGACTGCTTTGGAACCGGTGAAGTTTACGAATCTGGTCAGCGGATGCTCTACTACGAAATCACCGATCTCAGAACCGCTGCCGGGAATGAAGTTTACCACACCTTTGGGGATGCCGGCCTTTTCACAAAGCTCAACAAATTTGTATGCAACGATCGGTGCATCCGAGGAGGGCTTGCAGACGATGGTGTTTCCGGTGATCACCGCAGCAACAATCATGCCGCCGAACAAAGATACCGGGAAGTTCCAGGGAGAAAGCGCTACGCCGACACCTATGGGTATGTATACGCATTTGGTATGCTCCTCGGTGGGAACCAGTTCAATGCCCTTGTCCAGATTTTTAATATGCATCACATAGGAATTGATGAAGTCAAGCTGCTCGCAAAGCTCACCGTCTGCCTCGCCCCAATTCTTTCCGCTTTCCATCACATTCCATGCATCAAGGATATAACGGTTTTCCACCAGAAGGGCGGCAAGCTTGCGGAGCGTGCGGATACGCTCATCCAGGGAAGTGGTGCTCCAGGTCTGGAATGCCTCGTAAGCATCGCGAATCGCCTTGTCAGCCAGCTCCTGGCTGCAGGAGCAAACGTAGCCGATCACTTCCTTTGTGGCCGGATCGATTGAGGCAATTTTCTTTTCCGTCGTAATTCTTTCACCGCCGATAATCAGAGGATATACGGAGCCCTTCTCCGCATCGATCTGTGCAAAAGCCGCTTCCATTTTATCTTTGTTTTCCTGTACTGTAAAATCCAGTTCTACAGCATTTTTAAATCCATCTATCATTTTATAACCTCCTGTGAGAATTTAAGTGTATTTTACTCGGTTTTGCAAAATGCGTCAATATGAAACCGGGGGACGGCGGTTCAAAACTTTCAAATATAAAACCGGAGCAGGATTCTTCTGAAGAAACTATAGTGCACGTTTCTTACTTTTTTTCGAACTGCGGTATTTTTCCTCGCAGTACCGGCAGCGGTAGACTTCCTTTTCTTCATCTGCAAGGAAGAAAACCTGATCCAGCTCCTGCTCGATAGAGGAAATGCAGCGGGGATTTTTGCAGCGGATAATATTTACCAGCTTTTTGGGCATGGTGAGAACCTTCTTTTCCACGATTTCCCCGTCTTTGATGATATTTACCGTGATCGTATGGTCGATAAAGCCGAGAACATCCAGATTCAGCTCTTCAATCGGGCATTCCACCTTGATGATATCCTTGCGGCCCATTTTTTCGCTGCGGGCATTTTTAATAATGGCCACGCAGCAGTCCATCTTGTCCAGCTTCAGATATTTATAGATATCCATGGATTTTCCGGCCTGGATATGATCCAGCACTACACCTTCATTTAATTGTCCTACGCTTAACATACTTCCACCTCCAGCAATGTAAGAATAAGGGCCATACGAACATAAACGCCGTACTGTACCTGTTTAAAATAAGCAGCTCTCGGATCGTCATCCACCTCCGTGGAGATCTCATTGACACGGGGAAGGGGATGGAGCACGATCATATCCGGTTTTGCCAGAGACATTTTCTGCTTATCCAGAATGTAGAAATCCTTCATGCGGACGTAATCCTCTTCGTTGAAAAAACGCTCCTTCTGTACACGGGTCATATACAGCAGATCCAATTCGGGAATGGCATCTTCCAGACGGGTTACTTCTCTGAACTCCTGATGGTTCTTGCCCAGGACATCCTCCCGCACGTAATCGGGGATGCGCAGCTCTTCCGGAGAAATCAGCACAAATTTTACATTGGGATAGCGCACTAGGGCTTCGATCAGGGAATGAACGGTACGTCCAAACTTCAGATCGCCGCACAGACCGATGGTAATGTTATCGAGACGGCCTTTCAGAGACCGGATCGTCATCAGGTCAGTCAGCGTCTGGGTGGGATGCTGGTGGCCTCCGTCCCCGGCATTGATTACCGGAATACGTGATTTTAAGGATGCAACCAGAGGAGCGCCCTCCTTCGGATGGCGCATGGCGGCAATATCCGCATAGCAGGAGATCACCCGAATCGTATCGGATACGCTTTCTCCCTTTGCGGCAGAACTGGAATCGGCCGAAGAAAAACCAAGTACACTGCCGCCCAGATTCAGCATCGCAGCTTCAAAGCTAAGTCGGGTTCTCGTACTTGGTTCATAAAATAAAGTGGCTATCTTTTTGCCGTCGCAGGCATGTGCATATTTCTTAGGATTGGCTTCAATGTCGGCAGCCAGATCAAGTACCTTGTCCAGCTCCTCAACAGTGAAATCCAAGGGGCTCATTAAATGTCTCATAATATCCTCCTTTGCATTGGTGAATAAGCATTTTTTCTATCATATACTAATGGCCTTGGTTTTGCAAGGTGATTTTTGAAAATGAAGCCTGCCGAAAACGGGAAGATTTGAAACTGTTACTATACAAAACCGGAGAAATGATCTATAATAAGACAGAAAAGCAGATATTTTTGATTAGAGAAACCAGAAAACAGCATCTGCCGGCCGGGACAACAGGTTCGGCGGATCAGACAGAAAAGAAAAACGGAGGGAATAGAAATGGCAGTATTAGATGGTTGCGAGGCAAAATTCAGAACACCGGTTCCGGAGGACCGGATCTGTCCGAAATGCGGAAAAGAGGTAGAGGTATTTACCGTTCAGGGGAAAATTACGGAAGAAGTGAAATGCGAGTGCGGTTATGTGTTTGAGGCACAGCCTGCCGATTCTCCCAAGATTGAGAAAAATCAGGATTGATCAGGAGGAAAACATGTCCTATACGGAAAAAAAGCGAAGCCTGTTTTTCGGCCTGCCCTGGACCTTTACCAGCTATACAGTTACCGAAGAGATCATAACGGTCAACAGCGGTTTCTTAAGAAAAACAGAGAATGACTGCTATATGTATAAAGTGGTGGACGTGCGTCTGGAAACCAGCCTGACAGAGCGTATTTTCGGGCTGGGGACGGTGCATTGCTTTGGCGGGGATGTGACGCATCCGGATCTGGTGATCCGCCATGTAAAGCATGC
Source organism: Lachnospiraceae bacterium (assembly GCA_030537145.1). Taxonomy (GTDB): domain Bacteria; phylum Bacillota; class Clostridia; order Lachnospirales; family Lachnospiraceae; genus Merdiplasma. Next base: position 35,946 of record JAUNON010000016.1, read on the forward strand.
TAAGGAGATCAAGGATTTTATTCTCCACTATTCTGAGGATCAGCGACTGAAGCGCAAGACACTGAATACGCAGGATATCAGCGGGCACCAGGATCTGGAAGATCTGGCGGCCCACGATCCCTGCATGTTCTAAACGCTGCGCAGCAGCCATTCGAACAGTAGCCCGACGATGAACCAGACCGGTGCATAGTCCAGCCGTATCACTCCATTGATATTTAAGGGCACCTGGCTGTAATCCCAGGGACACATCTGCATCTGTTTCAGGACAGTGCCGGTAATAAATTCTACAGCAAAAATACACAGCATATAGATAGAACCTCTGAATACGAAATTCAGGGGTTTTATCATTTGATACACGGGATGGATGGCAGCGGCCAGGCCGTAGATGGGAAACATCCACAGGGAAGAATGGCCGGTAAGTCGTCCGTCACCCTGAAACAGGGAACCAAGCCCGGTCCAGAAAATTTCAAGGCACCAGCCAAAAAGGCCGCATTTAATAAAAGTATACATAGACGGGCACCTCCAGTGATTTGTTTTTTTCAGAGCTTGTCTGTATCCAGGAAAGGAATTTGAGCTGCTATATAGTTTGGACAGAAGGGACGGAAAGTATACAAAACGTTCCATCGTTCTTTGCAAAGCCCTGGGCTGAACTGTTACCGAAAGAGTAAAAAATATGGAAGAAGGGAGTGCTTTCTTTCACAGAATATGCTAGAATAGGAAAAATAAAATCTATTCTGAGAAAGGTTACAAGATACGTATGAAGGACTTACTGGAGCTTCGGGATGAAATTGATGAGATAGATGGGCGGATCGTGGCCCTGTTTGAAAAGCGGATGGCGATCAGTGAGGAAGTGGCTGAGTATAAAATCAATACCGGGAAAAAGGTTTTTGATAAGGACAGGGAGCGTTCCAAGCTGGAAAAGCTGGGGGCATTGACCCATAATGATTTTAACCGTCACGGGGTGGAGGAGCTGTTTCAGCAGATCATGTCCATGAGCAGAAAGAAGCAGTATCAGCTTCTGGCGAAAAACGGAGTGGCTGGCCGGCTTCCCTTTATTGCAGTAGATGATATCGAACGGGAGAATGTACGAGTGGTATTTCAGGGTGTGGAGGGTGCCTACAGCCATGCGGCCATGTGTCAGTATTTCGGTGAAAATGTGAACAGCTTCCATGTAAAGAAATGGCGGGATGCCATGGAAGCGATCGCAGAGGGAGCGGCGGATTACGCAGTGCTTCCCATCGAAAATTCCACTGCCGGGGTCGTGGCCGATAATCTGGATCTTCTGGTCGATTTTGAAAATTATATTGTGGGGGAACAGGTTATAAAATGTGAACACGTTCTGATGGGACTTCCCGGCACACAGCTTTCGGATATCCGGTCAGTCGTCTCCCACCAGCAGGCGCTTTCTCAGTGTGAGGCCTTTCTGGAGGAGCATCGGAGCTGGCATCAGGTGCCTTATGACAATACGGCTATGGCAGCAAAAAAGGTGGCGCAGGACGGGGACCGTACTCAGGCGGCTATTGGCAGCGTTTTTGCGGCCAAGCGGTTCGGCCTGGAGGTACTGGCGGACCATATTTACGATAACGAAGCAAATTCCACCCGTTTTATTATCGTGACCAATCAGCGGATCTTCCGGAAGAATGCGCAGAAGATCAGCATTTGCTTTGAACTGCCTCACAGGAGCGGATCACTGTATAATATCCTGTCCCATTTCATTTACAATAACCTGAATATGAACCGGATCGAATCCCGTCCGATTACCGGAAGAAACTGGGAATATCACTTTTTCGTGGATTTTGACGGAAACCTGGCGGACAGCAGTGTGAAAAATGCACTGCGGGGGATCCGGGAGGAAGCCATCAATCTGAAGATATTGGGAAATTATTAAAAAAGCGCCGTCTGGCAAAGAAAGCTGCCGGACGGATATAGAAGGAGTACTTATTTATGGAAAGAATAAAGGAACTGATCTTATACCGGGAAGAGGAGGAGACCCTCCTAAACCGGATCGCAGATCTGATTCTGGACCTGCGGAATCTGGAAGCGGAGAATGCGGTGATGGAGGAAGAGGAAGCGATTGCCCAGGCCTGGGTGTATGAGGAAAACCAGATTCGGGACGGGTATTTCGGCTGTATGCAGGAGCTGATCGAGGTGGGAGAGTCCCATGGCTTCTCCGGAAACCTGTGGCATTGCTACCTGACTTATCTGCTGGTTTATCATGAGAATGCCTTCAGCAAGGCCTGTGAAATCCGGGGGGCCGTGGAGGGGGGGATCAATCGGATCGCCCGTCATGATTTTCAAATATTTATGGAGCTGTTTGCCTTTGATTTTGAGGAGATCGAGGAAAAGCTGCAGGTATCTGTTTATCCCATGATCGCAGATTATCCGAATTCCAGCGGGGAACGAAAGATTTTTAACCGCCGTATCCGGGACCGTATCTGCGGCTTAAGCGTGAAGCTGGCACAGGCGGCCGGTCCGGAGGCCTTCCAGATTGAAATGGAACAGTTCTACAAAGAGTTTGGCGTTGGAAAGTTCGGCCTGCATAAGGCCTTCCGGGTGTGCCATCAGGAGGAGCGGGTGGAGATCGTTCCGATTACGAATATTGCCCATGTTTACCTGGAGGATCTGGTGGGATATGAGATTCCAAAGCAAAAGCTGATTGATAATACGGAAGCCTTCGTCTGCGGACGGCGCGCTAATAACTGCCTGCTGTTCGGGGATGCCGGCACGGGGAAATCCTCCAGTATCAAGGGAATTCTGAACCGCTACTATGACCGGGGGCTGCGTATTATTGAGGTTTATAAGCACCAGTTCCAGGATTTGAATGAGGTGATCGCCCAGATTAAGAACCGGAATTATAAATTTATTATTTACATGGATGATTTATCTTTTGAAGATTTTGAGATAGAATATAAGTATCTGAAAGCGGTCATTGAAGGCGGACTGGAGAAAAAGCCGGAGAACATTCTGATCTATGCCACCTCCAACCGACGCCATCTGATACGGGAGAATTTTTCGGATAAAGAAGAGATACGGCAGGATATGCACACCTCTGATACCGTGCAGGAGAAGCTGTCTCTGGTATCCCGCTTCGGGGTCAGCATCTATTTTGAGGCTCCGGACAAAAAGGGGTTCCAGAATATTGTGAAGGAGCTTGCCCGCAGGCACGGGGTGACTATGCCGGAGGAGGAGCTTTTGCTGGCAGCCAATCAGTGGGAGCTGAGTCACGGGGGACTGTCCGGACGTACTGCGCAGCAGTTTATTGATTATCTGCTGGGCAAACCGGAGTAAGAAAAGGAGATTTCTATGGCAGTGAAACTTTATGCGGCGATTGTAATCGGCTCAATGGAAACAGAAATGAAAATATACGAGCTTTCTTCCCGGAAGGGAATGAAGGAAGTAGACTGTGTCAGCACCAGAATTAATCTGGGGGTGGATGCCTACAGCCGGGGGCGTCTGGATACGGAGAAGGTGGATGAGCTGTGCCGGGTGCTGAAGGATTTTAAGCGGATTATGGAGGGCTACAAGGTGGATGCCTATCGTGTCTGCGGAACCAGCGCATTGCGGGAGATCCGTTCCACGCTGATCACAAAGGACTATATTGAGAAGCAGACAGGGCTTCCCATTGATATTCTAAGCAACTCTGAGCAGCGTTTCCTGGATTACAAATCCATCGCTTCCGAGAGTGATTCTTTTGAGAACATTATCAGCAGCGGAACAGCGATTGTGGATATCGGCGGAAACAGTATGCAGATCTCCGTTTTCGATAAGGATAAGCTGATTACCACCCAGAATATCCGGATGGGCAAGGTGAGCACCAGGGAGAAGTTCCTGCCGCTGGCGAAGAACAGCGCTCATTTTGAGAAGCTGATGGTGGAATTGATGGATCATGAGCTGAACGGTTTCGGGAAGCTGTACCAGAAGGACCGTCAGATTAAAAATCTGATTGTGATCGACAGTGATCTGCTGGCGCTGCTGGATAAGGCGGATGCCGGTTCTTCGGTTCTTGTGGTTGGAAAAGAGGAGTTTATGGATGTCTACCGCCGGAGCGTTTATCTGAGCCCGGATGAGATCACACAGCAGTTCGGCTTGTCGGCGGATTCCGCACCCTTTGTGGTGCCGTCTATGATTTTTAGCCGGTGCCTGCTGGATAAGCTGGGAGCGGAGGATATCTGGATTCCCAGAATGAGCGCTACAGACGGCATGTGCTATGAGTATGCGGTGAATCATAAAATGATCCGTTCCAGGCATAATTTTGACGAGGACATTATAGCTGCCTCCCGGAATATTGCAAAGCGCTATAAAAGCAATCAGGCGCATGTGAAAAATATGGAGGAGCTGACACTGCAGATCTTTGATAAGATGAAAAAAATCCACGGGCTGGGGCAGCGGGAGCGCTTGCTGCTGCAGATTTCGGCAATTCTGCATAACTGCGGAAAATACATCAGTCTTACGAATGTGGCAGAATGTGCCTACAATATCATTATGGCCACGGAAATCATCGGCTTGTCCCATGCGGAGCGGCAGATTATTGCCAACGTGGTGAAGTTTAACACGCTGGATTTCTGCTATTATGATGAATTGGCGTCTAACAGTTCGGTCAGCCGTGAAGAATATCTGGTGATTGCCAAGCTGACCGCTATTTTGCGGCTGGCGAATGCGCTGGACCGCAGCCATAAGCAGAAGTTCAAAAATGCGGTGATTACCCTTCGGGACGAGAAGCTGATGATCGCTGTGGAAAGCCAGGAGGATCTGACACTGGAAAAGGGAACGCTGGCTGAGAAGGCAGATTTCTTTGAAGAGGTATTTAATATACATCCTGTAGTAAAGCAGAGGAAGAAGATGTAGGAGGTAGAATATGGCAGCAAATGAACAGAATTTGCCGGAGGGAGCGCATCCGTCGAAGGCAGGATCCGCAGGAAATACGGAAAAATACCGGAAACCGGAATATTTTACAAACCGGGAGCTGAGCTGGCTGGATTTTAATATGAGGATACTGGGGGAAGCCAGGGATAAGGCGAATCCTCTGTTTGAGCGTCTGAAATTTTTAAGCATCACCGCCTCCAATCTGGATGAGTTTTTTATGATACGGGTGGCATCCCTGAAGGATATGGTGCATGCCAAATATACAAAGGCGGATATTGCCGGACTGAAGCCGGAGGAGCAGCTTAGCCTGATTCAGGAGAAGGCTCATCAGCTCGTTTCTCTGCAGTATTCCACCTACAACCGTTCTCTGATCCCGGCGCTGAAGCAGAACGGACTGGAGCTGGTGACGGCGCATGAGGATATGACGCAGGAGCAAAGGATTTTTGCAGACCGGTATTTTGAGGAGAATGTGTATCCGGTACTGACTCCTATGGCCATGGATTCTTCCAGGCCGTTTCCGCTGATCCGGAATAAATCTCTGAATATTGGAGCGTTGATTTCCAAAAAGGGGGAGAAGGGCAAAACCGAATTTGCTACTGTACAGGTCCCGGCAGTGCTTCCCAGGGTAGTGGAGCTGCCGCTGGGTGCAGACGGGGTGCGCAGAGGTATTTTGCTGGAGGAGATCATTGAGCGGAATATCGATCAGCTCTTTCTGAATTACAACGTGGTCAGCGCCCATCCCTACCGGATTATGCGGAACGCAGACCTGACGATTGATGAAGATGAGGCGGCAGATCTGCTGAAGGAAATCCAGAAGCAGTTGAAGAAGCGCCAGTGGGGCGAGGTGATCCGTCTGGAAATCGAAGATAAGATGGATGAAAAGCTGCTGAAGATTCTGAAAAAGGAATTTGATGTGAAGCAGGATGATATTTATGCGATTCCGGGACCGCTGGATCTGACCTTCCTGATGAAAATGTACGGGATCGAAGGCTTCGATCATTTAAAGACACCGCCCTATAAGCCCCAGCCGGTTCCGGCTCTGGAGGGAGAGACGGATATTTTTGCGGCCATCCGCAAAAAAGATATTTTTCTGCATCATCCCTATATGACCTTTGATCCGGTGGTGGATTTTGTGCGGAAAGCGGCAAGAGATCCCCAGGTATTGGCCATTAAGCAAACCCTGTACCGTGTCAGCGGCCATTCTCCTATCGTGGCCGCACTGGCCCAGGCGGCGGAAAACGGAAAGCAGGTATCCGTCCTAGTGGAGCTGAAAGCAAGATTTGATGAGGAAAATAATATTATCTGGGCGAAGATGCTGGAGAAGGCCGGGTGCCATGTAATCTACGGCCTGGTTGGTTTAAAGACTCACAGTAAAATCACCCTGGTGGTGCGCCGGGAGGAGGACGGTATCCGGCGCTACGTCCATCTGGGTACCGGAAATTACAACGATAGTACGGCAAAGCTTTATACGGACTGCGGAATCATGACCTGTTCGGAGGCCATCGGGGAGGATGCGACAGCCGTATTCAATATGCTGTCCGGCTATTCGGAGCCGAAGAAGTGGAACCGCCTTTCCCTGGCGCCCATCTGGCTGCGGGATAAATTCCTGTCCCTGATCCGCAGGGAGGCGGATCATGCCAGAAAAGGACAGCCGGCCCGGATCATCGCAAAGATGAACTCTCTGTGCGATCAGGAGGTCATCGGGGCTCTGTATGAGGCCAGTGCGGCAGGCGTGAAAATCGACCTGATCGTGCGGGGCATCTGCTGTCTGAAGGTGGGCATCCCCAAGGTAAGTGAAAACATTACGGTGCGTTCGCTGGTGGGAACCTTCCTGGAACATTGCCGGATCTTCTATTTTCAGAACGGCGGCCAGGAGGAGTATTATATGGGCAGCGCAGACTGGATGCCCAGAAATCTGGATAAGCGGGTGGAGATCCTGTTCCCGGTGGAGGATGAGGATCTGAAAAAGGAAGTAAGGCATATTCTGGATATCCAGCTTGCGGATACGCTGAAGGCTCATGAGCTGAAGGCAGACAATACCTATGAAAAGATCGATAAGCGGGGCAAGGAGCTGCTCTGCGCCCAGGAATATTTTTGCCGGGAAGCAAAGGAGCGGGCCGGAAAGCCCGAGGATCCGGTGATGAGCAGGGTATTCGTTCCGGCGGAGCCTGCGGAGGATGTGGAGAAAACCGAAAATTAAGAAGCGGGCTGCTGTAAAATTCAATTTGTGAAGCTTTTGTTTCTGCGCTTTGATTTTACAACGGTCCGGCCAGGAGGAAAAATATGTTTCGTGACTGTACGAAGGTAGTTCAGATTGGCGATAGGGTAATCGGCGGAGGAAATCCCATATTGATTCAGTCTATGACGAATACAAAGACAGAGGATGCGGCTGCTACCGTAGCTCAGATTCAAAAGCTTACGGCAGCAGGATGCGAGATCATCCGCTGTGCGGTGCCTACCATGGAGGCGGCGAAGGCTCTGAAGGAAATTAAGAAGGAAATCACGATTCCGCTGGTGGCGGACATCCATTTTGATTACCGCCTGGCCATTGCCGCGATTGAGAACGGCGCAGACAAGATCCGTATCAATCCGGGCAATATCGGAAGCCGGGACCGGGTAAAGGCTGTGGTGGATGCCGCAAAGGAACGGGAGATTCCCATACGCGTGGGAGTAAACAGCGGTTCGCTGGAGAAGGATCTGGTAGAAAAATACCGGGGCGTTACGGCGGAGGGGCTGGTAGAGAGCGCACTGCAGAAGGTAGCGATGATTGAGGATATGGGGTACGACAATCTGGTTATCAGCATTAAATCTTCGGATGTGCTGATGTGCGCAAAGGCCCATGAAATGATTGCGTCCCAGACAGAATATCCGCTGCATGTGGGAATTACGGAGGCAGGAACCCTGCTGGCCGGAAATATCAAATCATCCATCGGTCTGGGGATTATTCTTTCCCAGGGAATCGGTGATACCATCCGGGTTTCGCTCACCGGAGATCCGCTGGAGGAGGTTAAGTCTGCAAAGCTGATTCTGCGGACGCTGGGACTTAGAAGCGGCGGTATTGAGGTCGTGTCCTGTCCCACCTGTGGCCGGACGCAGATCGATCTGATCGGGCTGGCAAATCAGGTGGAGGATATGGTGGCGGACATTCCGCTGAATCTGAAAGTGGCTGTGATGGGCTGCGTGGTCAATGGCCCTGGGGAAGCAAAGGAAGCGGATATCGGGATTGCCGGCGGCAGGAAGGAAGGACTGCTGATCAAAAAGGGAGAGGTGGTGAAGAAAGTGCCGGAGGATCAGCTTCTGTCTGTTCTGAGAGAGGAACTGTTGAACTGGAGTGAGTAAGTATGACAAAACCATTTGGCGAAGTCTTTCCCAAGCTGCATCTGTCTGAGGATGCGGGGGAATTGATGGGACAGTCGGGAATTGCCAGAGTTACCATGAATTCCCGCAAGGATATGATGCGTATTTATCTGGAAAGCGACGTCCTGATTCATAAGAAATATATTTTGGAAACAGAGCAGGCCATTATGGACCAGCTCTGTTTCCGTATGCCTGTGCAGGTGAAAATTATTGAGAAATTCCATCTGTCCGGGCAATATACTGCGGAAAAGCTGATGCCCATCTATAAGGATAGCATTTTACTGGAGCTGAAGCATTACAATATTTTCCTGTATAATCTGATGCGCAGTGCGAAATGCGAATTTACAGATCCGGATACCCTGGTTCTTACCATGGAGGATAATGTGGTGGCCCAGGGAAAGGAAGAGGAGCTTCTGACAATTCTGGAGAAGATTTTCTGTGAACGCTGCGGGCAGCACTTAAAGATCGTGCCTGTTCTGACAACACCGAAGGAGAGCCAGAACCGGAAGTTTGCAAAGATCCGGCTGGAGCAGGAGGTGGCTGCCATCTGCCAGCGGGTAAATCAAAAGAAAGAACCGGACGGAAATGAATTTCTGGAGGTTCCGGAAAGGAAGGTATCCTTTCAGGCCGGGAAACATCCGGAGGAGGCCGCAGCGGGGAAGGAAAAGCGCCTTCGGGATACAGGGGACGGACAATCCGGGCCGCAAAAATCCGGAGGAAACAGCTTTGGACAGGCGGGAAGCCACAGAGACGGAAATGGCAGGTCCGGCTGGAAGGAGGGCGGCCGTTTCCAGGGCAGAGGAGACAATGGCGGCCGTTTCGGCGGCTCCGTGAAGCGGTCGGATAATCCGGATGTACTGGTGGGCCGTGATTTTGAGGATGATGCCATTCCCATTGAGCAGATCGTGGGGGAAATGGGTGAAATCACTGTACGGGGCCGGATTCAGAATATGGAGACCAGGGAGATCCGCGGAGAAAAGACGATTATTATGCTGGAGGTGACGGATTTTACCGATACCATCATTGTAAAAATGTTTGCCCGCAACGATCAGATGGACGAAATCAAAGAAGGAGTAAAAAAAGGGATTTTTGTTAAAATAAAGGGTGTCACGACGATCGATAGGTTTGACAGCCAGCTCACCATTGGTTCCGTTATGGGCATCAAAAAGATCGCAGATTTTAGGAAACCCAGGATGGATACTTACCCGGAGAAGCGGGTGGAGCTGCACTGCCATACGAAAATGAGCGATATGGACGGAGTGTCGGATGTAAAGGATATTGTAAACTGTGCCATGAAATGGGGCCATTCGGCCATTGCCATTACGGATCACGGCGCAGTGCAGGCCTTTCCGGACGCCAATCATGCGGTGCCGAAGGATTCGGATTTTAAGGTCATTTACGGAATGGAAGCGTATCTGGTGGATGATCTGAAGGAGATTGCGGTGAATGAAAAGGGGCAGAGCCTTGCGGATCCCTTTGTGGTATTCGACCTGGAAACCACCGGATTTTCTCCGATTCATAACCGGATCATTGAGATCGGAGCTGTGCGGGTGGAGAAGGGGAAAATCACCGAACGGTTCAGTACCTTTGTGAATCCGGATGTGCCTATCCCTTACCGGATCGAGCAACTGACCGGAATCAATGACGGGATGGTGATGGATTCCCCGAAAATTGATGAGGTCCTTCCCCGGTTTCTGGAGTTTTGCCGGGGCGCAGTGATGGTGGCTCACAATGCTTCCTTTGATATGAGCTTTATTGAGGAAAACTGCCGCCGCCTTGGGATGGAGCAGGAATTTACCTACGTGGATACGGTAGCCATGGCCCGGGTGCTGCTTCCGGCTCTGAACCGGTTCAAGCTGGACACCGTAGCCAAGGCGCTGGGAGTATCCCTGGAAAATCATCACCGGGCCGTGGATGATGCGGGATGTACCGCAGAAATTTTTGAAAAGTTTATTCAGATGCTGAAGGAACGGGAGGTTTATGACCTGAATCAGCTTAATGAGCTGGGCAGAGCCTCTACAGAGCAGATTAAAAAGCTGCCCACCTACCACGCGATTATATTGGCTGCCAGCGATGTGGGACGGGTCAATCTGTACCGTTTGGTATCCTGGTCCCACATTCAATATTATAACCGCAGGCCCCGCGTACCAAAGAGCGTGCTGCAAAAATACCGGGAGGGCCTGCTGCTGGGGTCTGCCTGCGAGGCAGGGGAGCTTTTTCAGGCCATCGTCCGGGGCGCCTCGGAAAAGGATCTGGCCGGGCTGGTGAATTTTTACGACTACCTGGAAATCCAGCCCCTGGGCAACAATATGTTTATGACCCGGGAGGATTACGACGAACCAAAGACGGTGGAGGATCTGAAAAATTACAACCGGAAGATCGTGGAGCTGGGGGCTCAGTATAATAAGCCGGTGGTGGCTACCTGCGACGTGCATTTCCTTAATCCGGAGGACGAGATTTACCGCCGTATTATCATGACCGGCAAGGGCTTTAAGGATGCGGATGAGCAGGCACCCTTATACCTGCGCACCACCGAAGAGATGCTGAAGGAATTTGAATATCTGGGAGAGGAGAAGGCCAGAGAGGTGGTCATCACCAATACGGTGAAGATTGCCGCTATGTGTCAGAAAATTTCTCCGGTCCGTCCGGACAAATGCCCTCCGGTGATCGAAAATTCCGATCAGCTTCTGACCGATATCTGTTATAATAAGGCCCATGAGATTTACGGGGAAAAGCTGCCGGAGATCGTGGAGGAGCGGCTGCAGCGTGAGTTGAATTCCATTATTTCCAACGGCTTTGCGGTGATGTATATCATTGCCCAGAAGCTGGTGTGGAAGTCCAATGCGGACGGCTATCTGGTGGGCTCCCGGGGGTCCGTAGGCTCCTCCTTTGTGGCTACCATGGCCGGGATCACGGAGGTAAATCCGCTGCATCCCCATTATTACTGCGAGAAGTGCCATTACAGTGATTTCGATTCTCCAGAGGTACGGAAATTTGACGGCATGGCGGGCTGTGACATGCCGGATAAGGACTGTCCGGTGTGCGGAGAAAAGCTGAAAAAGGACGGATTTGATATTCCATTTGAGACCTTCCTTGGATTTAAGGGAAATAAGGAGCCGGACATCGACCTGAATTTTTCAGGGGAGTATCAGAGTAAGGCTCACAAATATACGGAAGTAATCTTTGGAGCGGGCCAGACGTTCCGGGCCGGGACCATCGGTACACTGGCAGATAAAACGGCCTACGGCTATGTGAAAAATTATTTTGAAGAGCGGGGCGTGCACAAGCGTCCCTGTGAGATTAACCGGATTGTGTCGGGCTGTGTGGGGGTGCGGCGTACTACGGGACAGCACCCGGGAGGCATCATCGTATTGCCCTACGGGGAAGAGATTTATTCCTTCACTCCGGTGCAGCATCCGGCCAATGATATGACGACGGACATTGTTACGACTCATTTTGATTACCATTCCATCGATCACAATCTGTTGAAGCTGGATATTCTGGGGCACGATGATCCTACCATGATTCGTATGCTGGAGGATCTGACGGGACTGGATGCAAAGAAGATTCCGCTGGATGACCGGGAGGTGATGTCTCTGTTCCAGAATACGAATGCCCTGAAGATCACGCCGGAGCAGATCGGCGGCTGCCCCCTGGGATCCCTGGGCATTCCGGAGTTCGGCACGGAATTTGCGATCCAGATGCTGGTAGATACCAAGCCGCAGTATTTTTCCGATCTGGTGCGGATCGCCGGGCTGGCCCACGGTACGGATGTTTGGCTTGGCAATGCCCAGACCCTGATACAGGAGGGAAAGGCTACCATATCCACGGCCATCTGCACCCGTGATGATATTATGATCTATCTGATCGAGAAGGGGCTGGACAGTGAGCAGTCTTTTACCATCATGGAGAGCGTGCGGAAGGGTAAGGGACTGAAGCTGGAATGGGAGGAAGAGATGCGCAGGCATGAGGTGCCGGAGTGGTATATCTGGTCCTGCAAGAAAATTAAGTATATGTTCCCCAAGGCTCATGCGGCGGCGTATGTTATGATGGCTTACCGGATCGCCTGGTTTAAGATCAACCGGCCCCTGGCCTATTATGCGGCTTATTTCAGCATCCGGGCATCCGGCTTTGACTATGAGCTGATGTGCCTGGGAGAGGAGCGGCTGCTGATGCACATCAAGGATTACGAGAAACGAATGGACACACTGAGCAAAAAGGAGCAGGACGAATATAAGGATATGAAGGTGGTGCGGGAAATGTACGCCCGGGGCTTCGAATTTATGCCCATCGACCTGTATCAGGTACAGGCCAACCGCTTTCAGGTCCTTGACGGGAAGCTGATGCCGGCTTTGGATACCATTGACGGCCTGGGCGGTAAGGCGGCTGAAGCGGTGGTGGATGCAGTCAAGGATGGCCCCTTCCTGTCAAAGGATGATTTTCGGGACCGGACAAAGGTCAGCAAAACGGTGATCGATATGCTGGCGGATCTGGGCATCCTGAAGGATCTGCCGGAATCCAACCAGCTCTCCCTGTTCGACTTTGCGTGAAAGTCTTAAGCAGGGGCGGCCTGCCGCCGGAGAAGCGAAGCTTTCAGGGCGCATGTACGGCCCATATATGGATATTTATTTTGGGAATCGAGGAGGAATATGATGGAAAAGAGTGCATTGATTTTAGAGGGAGGCGCCAATCGGGGTATCTTTACGGCCGGTGTGCTGGATTATCTGATGGAAAGAAATATTACCGCAGACTATGTGGCAGGAGTGTCGGCGGGAGCCTGTAATGCACTGGGGTTTGTATCCCGTCAGCCGGGGCGCACCAGGAACTGCATCGTTGCCTGGAACCAGGAAAAGATGCGGGAGCAGATGGATGCTTTTCGGGCGGAGCGCAGCGTCATGGATTTTCGGATGCTGTTTGATACCTTTCCCAATGAGACCTATCCCTTCGATTATGATACGTATTTTCATTCTTCTACCAGGTGTGAGCTGGTGGTAACAAACTGCCTGACCGGCAGAGCAGAGTATAAGAAGGAAACCTCTGACCGGAAGCGCCTGATGAAAATCTGCCGTGCATCCTGCAGTATTCCGCTGCTTTCTACCATGGTAGAGGTGGACGGGATCCCTTATCTGGACGGCGGACTGGCGGATTCCATTCCGGTGCTCCGGGCCAGAAAGCTGGGATATAAAAAGATCATTCTGGTACTGACACAGAAAAAAGGATACCGAAAATCGATTTCCCGTAAGACCATGTCAGTGATCCGTACCCGCTACCGCCACTATCCGGAGATGGTGAAGGCCACCTGCCTGCGTCCTTACCGCTACAACCGCTGCCTGGATGCGATTGAAAAATGGGAGGATGCAGGCAGGCTGTTCGTGATCCGTCCGGAGATGCAGCCGGTGAAGCGTCTGGAGAAAAATACGGGTAAGCTGGAAGCATTTTATGACCATGGTTATGAGGTTATGAAGAAGCATTATCAGGAGATGCTGGAATATCTGGGACAATAGGAGAAGGATATGTTGGAAAAGCTATATCCGGATGATTATCTGGATTCAACCTATGAGATCGATTTTGAACGGCTGGCAGAAGAGGGCTGCCGTGGGCTGATTTTTGATATTGACAATACGCTGGTTCCCCATGGGGCACCGGCGGATGAGCGGGCGATCCGGCTGTTTGAGCAGCTCCGCAGGCTGGGCTATCAGTGCTGCCTGCTTTCCAATAACCAGCTTCCCAGAGTAGAGATGTTTAATCAGGATATCCAGGTACATTTTATTGAGAATGCCCATAAACCGTCGGTGCGGAATTATAAAAAAGCAATGGAGCTGATGCATACCAACGAAAAAAATACGATCTTTATCGGAGACCAGATCTTTACCGACATTTATGGGGCCAACCGGGCAGGGATACGTACCATACTGGTGAAGCCGATCCATCCGAAGGAAGAGATACAGATCGTTTTGAAACGGTATCTGGAGAGGATTGTACTGTTTTTCTATAAAAGAAAAAAGAGGAAACAGGGGAGCTGACAGCCGGCAGAGGGATGCCGGCGGATTTCCCGGCACAACGGGAAGGCACCAAGGAGCTTAGAAGAAGGAAGGATACAGACAAAATGGAAAAAAAGGGAGAGCATATCATTTTAATCGGATTTATGGGAGCCGGAAAGACCACCTTGGGGAAGAAGCTGGCCCGCAGGCTGGAGCTGGAATTTGTGGATACGGATGAGATGGTGGAGAGCCAGACCGGCCAGACGATTTCTGACATTTTTGCCCGGAAGGGGGAGGCCTATTTCCGCAGCCTTGAGACAGACATGCTCAGACAGTTGGGACAGAGGGAAAAACGCTGTGTCGTTGCAGTAGGCGGCGGCCTTCCCATGCAGGCGGAAAACCGGCCGCTTCTGAAAGAGCTGGGAACAGTGATTTTTCTGGAGACCGGTGTGGAGACGCTGGTGCAGCGGTTAAAAAATGATACGAAGCGCCCGAAGCTTCAGGGCGGCGATCTGCGGGAGCGAATCGTAACGCTTATGAATGAGCGGGAAGCGGTATACCGCCGGGTAGCGGATGTTTGTGTATCCACAGACAACAGAAGCTACGGCAGTATCCTGGAGGAAATGATCAGTAAGACGGAAAAATGAGCTGCATGTAGCTATTGCCGTGCGGATTTGTTATAATAAAAGCTAAGAGAGGCAGAAAACGTTTTCGCTCAGGCGTTTGGAAAGGATATTGTCTGCTTCTCGGAAAGGGGAAATTATGTTTGTACAAGAGATAAAGGAGCATTTGACCAGAGATTTGATTCCGTTCTGGCAAAATCTGAAGGATGAAGAAAATGGAGGATTTTACGGTTATCTTAGCTATGACCTGGAGCTGGATAAACAGGCGTTTAAGGGCTGCATTTTAAACAGCAGAATCCTCTGGTTTTTTTCCAATGCTTATCTGCTGCTGGGGGAGAAGGAGCTGCTGGACAGCGCTAAGCATGCCTATGAATTTCTGAAGAATTTTTGCCTGGACCGGGAGAACGGAGGCATTTTCTGGTCCGTCACCTACGACGGAAAGCCGCTGGATACGACGAAGCATACCTACAATCAGGCGTTTGCAATCTATGCGCTTTCTTCTTACTATGATGCATCCGGGGATCAGGAGGCGCTGGCGCTGGCAGAGCAGCTTGGCAATGTGATTGAAACCAAATGCCGGGATGAGGGGGGATATCTGGAGGCGTTTGATATCCGGTTTGAGCCTCAGGAGAATGATAAGCTGTCGGAAAATGGCGTGATGGCGGAGCGTACCATGAACACCCTGCTGCATGTATTTGAGGCATATACGGAGCTGTACCGGGTATCTCGGAAAGAGGAGGTGGGAAACCAGATCCGGTTTATGCTGAATCTGGTGGCAGATCAGGTGTACAATCCCCGAATCGGCCGTCAGGAGGTGTTCTTCGACCATGATTGGAATACGCTGATTGATTTGTATTCTTATGGGCATGATATCGAGGCCGCATGGCTGATTGACCGGGGGCTGGCCGTGCTGGACGATCCGGCCTATACAAAAAAAATAGCTCCCATCACCAGGATCATTACAAAGAATATTTATGACAGAGCTTATGTAAATCATTCTCTGCTGAACGAATGTGAGAGGGGCGTGGTCAACACGACCCGTATCTGGTGGGTACAGGCGGAGGCCGTGGTGGGCTTTTTAAACGGCTGGCAGAAGGAACCGGAGCATAAGGAGTTTCTGGAGGCGGCCCAGGATATCTGGGATTACATAAAGCACTGGCAGATCGATAAACGGACGGGATCTGAGTGGTTCGCAGAGGTGGATCAGGACAGAAATCCCATCCCGCATCCGATCGTAGAACAGTGGAAGTGCCCGTATCATAATGGCAGAATGTGTATGGAGGTTATCCGCAGGATGGGCGCTGCGGGAGAGACAGCATGAAACGGGTGAATTTGAATGCAGAGGAACTGAGCTACACCGGAAGAATTGACTGGACAGATTCCCAGAAGCCGGAATTTATTTTTCCGGCTACTTCCATGAATTTCCGGTTTTACGGGAAACGGGCGGTTATCACGGTAGAGAACAGAAAGGTATGCTATGATAATTATGCCGGAGTGATTGTTGACGGAGTACAGAGCAGTCATCTGCTGAATGATGGCGGCGAAACCCGAATCGTCCTGGTGGATGAGCAGGAGGATAAAGAACATGATATTCTGTTTTTTAAAAGACAGGATGGATGTCATGTGATGGCTTTGCTGGAGCTGGAGCTGTCCGACGGCAGCCGCCTGCTGCAGGCGCCGGAAAAGCCGCAGCGCAGAATCGAGGTATACGGAGACTCTGTTTCCGCAGGAGAAGTGTCGGAAGCAGTGGCGTACAGAAAAAAGGCAGATCCGGAGCACAGCGGGGAATTTTCCAATAGCTGGTATTCCTATGCATGGATCGCCGCCAGAAAGCTTCATGCCAGCCTTCACAATGTTTCTCAGGGAGGCATCCCCTTGCTGAACGGGAATGGCTGGGTGGCTCCGCCCTATTATCCGGGAATGGAGTTTATGTGGGACAAACTCCATTATCATCCCCAGCTTGGAAGGGTTTCCGAATGGGACTTCTCCCGGTATACGCCCCAGCTTGTGATCGTGGCCATCGGGCAGAATGACAGCAATCCGGATGATTATATGAAGCTGGATCCGGACGGCGTGCGGGGCGTGTACTGGAGGTACAAATACGGATGCCTGATTCGGGAGATCAGGAAGAAGTATCCCAGGGCAGTCATACTTCTGACGACAACGATTCTGGAGCATGATGCGGCATGGGACAGGGCCATTGAGGAGGTCTGCCGGGAATTAAAGGATGACCGGGTGCGTCATTTTCTGTACCGGGAAAACGGCTGCGGTACGCCGGGGCACGTTCGGATTCCGGAAGCGGAGCAAATGGCGGCGGAGCTGGCGGAATATGTGGAACGACTGGATATTCCGGTGTGGGAGGAGAGCGTATGAGGAAAGAAACAGAAAAGCGGCTGGCGGCCTGCATGAGACGGGCTAAAACAGGGGCAGAGCTTACCATTGGTTTTCTGGGCGGCTCCATTACACAGGGAAGCCTGGCATCCGCAGACGATAAAACGTATGCGTATCTGGTGTATCAGTGGTGGCAGCGATCCTTTCCCAATTCGTCTTTTCATTATGTAAACGGAGGAATTGGGGGAACCACCTCCCACTTTGGGGCCGCAAGGGCGGTGGAAGATCTGCTGATGTATCAGCCGGATGTGGTGGTGATTGATTTCAGCGTCAATGATGATCCCAATGAGTTTTTCCAGGAGACCTTTGAAGGGGTGCTGCGAAAAATATTGGGATGGCAGTCTAAGCCTGCCGTTCTGCTTTTGAATAATGTATTTTATGATACGGGAGTGAGTGCCCAGGCATATCACAATGCTCTGGCGGATTATTATGGAGTGCCCTATGTCAGCATCCGGGACAGCATTTACCGGAAAATCATAGAAGGAATCTACAGGCGGGAGGAAATTACGCCGGACGGACTGCATCCGAATGATAAGGGACATGAGCTGGTGGCAGGGGAAATCATCCGTTTGCTGGAGTGCGTGAGAACCCGGCTTTCGTCAGCCCAGGAAGAAAACATAGAGGGAGAGGAGCGGGAGGCGCAGGAGCTTCTTCCGCCGCCCATGACAGCCAATGCTTACCAGGCGGCCAGGCGGCTGAATATCTGCAATGCCCGTCCTATGCTGGACGGTTTTCGGGCGGACACAGAGGAAAAGCTGGGGCATCTGGATTGCTTTCGGAATGGATGGATCGGTAAGAAGAAGGGGGATCGTTTGATTCTGGAGACAGAATGCTCCTGCCTTGCGGTTCAGTACCGGAAAACGATTCATAAGCCAACGCCGGTGGCGCGGCTTGTGCTGGACGGAAAACAGGAGGAGGCTGTGATTCTGGACGGAAATTTTCAGGAAACCTGGGGAGACTGCCTGTATCTTCAGCCGGTACTCCATCACGGCTGCTATGGGAAGCATCGGGTGGAGGTGGAGATTACGGAGTCATCCGAGGCGGACGGCGCTCCCTTTTATCTTCTTTCTTTTATTGTTGCATAAGGAGCGGTTTCCATTCAGAGGGTCATCTGCTGCCTGTACCGGGCAGGAGTCAGGCCGGTGTATTTTTTAAATAATGAGGTAACTATTCAGCACCCGTTTAAGGTGCACTGATTTTTGGGCAAAACGTAGAA
>JAUNON010000062.1 GCA_030537145.1 Lachnospiraceae bacterium
TTATCATAGAAGACCTAATATTCAAACTTTTACAGACTTTTTTTCATAGTCTCCTTTCCTGATCTGGCTCTGAGATCCTTTGCATGGTATGATTTACGTGGATTGTTTGATTCTGTAAGTCAATATCACACCAGCGCAATGCACAAAGCTCTCCCAGACGCATCCCGGTATACATTCCAAGAAGCAGCCCTGCACATTTCGCCTCCGTCTGATGCAGCCGGAGATAGGCTTCTATGAGAGCTGCCTCTTGTACTGTAAGCGCTTCTACTGTTTCCTTTTTGTACTTGGGCAGTACCGTATTTCCCGCCAGGGGACCAATGTGATATTCATTCTCTCCGTATTTCAGGATAGATTTCAGAGCTGTTCCAATATCCCGTACCGTTTTCGAAGCCAGCCTCCCGATGCCTTCTTCGTTTCCCTCCAGCTTTCGAGCGGTGAAGGAATTCACAAGCGTGGAATTGATCCGCTTCAGTTCTAAATCCCCCAACTCAGGCAAAATATGTTTTTTCACTATGGATTCATATTTTGCATACGTGGACCGCTTCACCACCAGCTTTTTCATACTCAGCCATTGCTGGCAGACTTCCTGTATCGTTACTCTTGTCTCATTCATCTTTCACATCTCCTTTATAATAGTATGCGTACAAAATTACACAAATATTATAAAGCTGTCGATATTTTCCGCAGATATTACTGTTGATCGTTCATGAAGCTGTCTGTGCATTACATTCAGACAGGTCCCTCAGCAAAGCACCACGATCTTCCGGGGTGTCGTCTGGGGAGGAATACTCCTTGTGGTTACAGAATAAAATACCATCAGCACATTCTCTCCCGGACTGCAGGTATAGCTCTGTCCATTCACAGACTGAATCATCGTATTCCCCCCAAGATTCAGCCGCAAGGACTGATCACCCGCCAAAAGATTTCTGTCAAAATAGTTCAGCATTACCTGCTCATTGCGCCCGATTACCGCAATAATCTGGGCCCGGTACTGAGGGGGAAAGATCAGCGGCACCGGCAGGCTGCTGTCATAGAAAGCAGCCACCCGCATTCCGGCCCTCAGCCTTCTGCATTCAATCACCATGGTCTGAGGATCTATAACAAAATTTACGATTCCTCCCTCCGTCCGCAGGGATATCATCTGACTGCAGCAGTCAAATCCTCTCGTAATATTTACAATTACACCTATTACCGGTACAAATGTTGAAACATCCATAAAACAGCCTTTTCTTTTACTATATGCGTTTCTCCCTTATCCGGTTCTATGCCCTGCGTCCCCATTTTCATCTTCCTCCGTGTGTTCGTATTTTTTTGCTGCACACAGCGCCCACTCTACCGTTCCAATCACCCCAACTGCAATTCCGATTCCCAGAGCAACCAGTACTTCCATCCCTTCCTCCCTGCCGCTTCCAAATACGCGCTATTTTTGTTTTCTTCTATAGTATAAATCACTGTTTTCTGAAATATACTAGCCCTGAGGTGATTATTGTGAAAAAATTAAAGATTTCTATGATTGCAGGGACATTGTTCGTCCTTATTCTGGGAACGCTGGCTCACTTTTTCTATAAATGGTCCAACGAAAGCTTTCTGGTTGGCCTTTTTGCCCCGGTCAGTGAATCCACCTGGGAGCATATGAAGCTGGTATTCTTCCCCATGCTCCTGTATTCACTGGCTGTAATTCCCATTTTGAAAAAAAGCTACCCTTGCATCGGTTCCGCATTTTCAGCCGGTATTCTGTTCGGAACCCTGCTTATTCCTGTCATCTTCTACACCTATACCGGAATACTTGGATACCACCTTCTCATCCTGGATATTCTAAGCTTTGTCTTGAGCGTCCTATGCTCCTTCTGCATTGTCTACCGGTTTACTCTGACCTGTAAATTGCAAAATTACGCGTTCCTATTATGTGCCATGGTATGTCTATGGACGATCAGCTTCCTGATTTTTTCTTACTATCCTCCGGACATCGGATTATTCGCAGATCCCGCCTCCGCTTTCCAGGGGTAAATATGGGCGGCATCTGAGCGCAGAGCTTTACTAGCTTTTACTTCATAGGAAAGCCGCATTCCTTCTTACTTTAAAGCAGCAAGGTCCTTCCTTTGAAATAAAATATGCATATTTTTTTTGCATTTGTGCATCTTAATTACGGAAAGGATGGTGTACAAATATGTCAGAGAAAAATAAAACTGCCAGTACCGCAAAAAATGTCTATGATGATGACAATATTCCTGAAGTGGATCTCCCCCGTTCTTCACAGAGCGTAGAACCCCTGCCGGAATCAACCAGACCGCGTAAGGACGGCCCAGGAGGAGACGGCGATGATTGATAACGAAGAACTGCCCATTGGCTTTACTATGGAGCTTGCCCAGCATTCCGATATCCTGAACCGGTTTTCCAAATTGCCGGAGCCGGAAAAACAATCCATTATCGATCAAGCCCGAAATGTGCAGTCCCGGAATGAAATGAGGCAGTTTGTAGAAGCTATCTTTCGGTAAACCTCCCCTCTGCCCAAAAAATAGGGGCGATTGCAAAATCAAAATGCGGATACTTCACAAATTGTCTTTTGCAATGGCCCCTGTACAGGATACGGAAATTTTCAAAAATTCCTCTCCCCTATTTTCTAACCACAACCTTTTTTTGTCCGCTCCAGGAGGAATACCAGGTATTCTTTCCGGATGTTTTATAGCTGCGGACTTTAACTGTATAGGTCTTGTTCTTTTTCAGCCCGCTGATTATTTTTTCAACGGTAGTTCCCTTGGTAACTTTTATTGTCTTTACGTTGGAACCGGTTGTGTACCGGATCTCATATCCGCTGGCGCCTGCGCACTTTTTCCATTTTACCCGTATTTTCCGTCCTGTGACATTTTTTGCCTCAGACAAAACGGGAGCAGTCATGCGGACGCCCGTTACACTGTTTGCGCTATAGTCGCTGACAGGCTTACCATTGCTGCACACCCGCACCTTGTAAGTATACAGCGTGCCGGCCTTTGCCTTTTTGTCCGTGTAAGATGTGGTATTCCCGCTTTTCACGTCTCCAATGATCGTCCATCCATTCCCGTTTTTACGGTATACCCGATAGCTTTTTGCACCGGACACCTTGTTCCAGCTAACCTTAATACCATCCTTGGCGCTCTCCGCCTTCTTCATCACAGGAGTTACAAACCCCTTTGACTTGAAAGGAATCTTGTTCTTCACTGCGTAATTATAAGCGGTACTTCCGGTATATCCCGTAATTTTCAATTTTGTACATCTTACAAACGCATTACTCCCAATAGAGGTAACACTGGTGGGAATATCCGCATTGGCCAGATTGTAGCAGAAAGCAAATGCTTCTTTTCCAATCGTTTTCACTTTGGACGGTATGGTAATACTGGTCAGATTCTTGCAAAGGTAAAATGACGATTCACTAATCTTCTCCAGTTTTTCTGATAATTTTACGCTTTTCAGGGAATCACACCAGGCAAATGCTTTTACCCCGATACTCTTTACACTGGAAGGCAGGCTGACAGAAGCCAGTTTTACACATTTGCAAAATGCCCCTTCCCCGATTTCCGTTACCCCGTTTGGTATGGTAATCCTCGTTAGTTGGTCACAAAATGCAAATGCTTCTTTTCCTATCTTTTTCACGCTGGAAGGAATCGTAACCGAAGTCAGATGATCCAGGTTATAGAAGGCGGCTCTCCCAATACTCGTAACCCCGCTGTGGATGACAACCGTTTTTATGGAAGGCTGCCACCAGGGACGGTCCCATGCATATACACACTCCGGCATTGCGCCAGTTCCAATGATATCTACCTTTGTCAATTTTCCGCATCCGCTAAAAATAGTGTTTTTTCCGCTTATGCGGACCGGAATTGTCAGACTGCTCAAATTGGAGCATCCTTTAAACGCACTTTCCCCGATTGCGGTAACGCTGCTGGGGATGCTGATGCCCGTAAGGCCATCGCAATATGCAAATGCTTCTTTTCCTATTTTCTTTACACTGGAAGGAAGGCTGATGGATTTCAGGCTGTCAAGCTGATAAAATGCATAGCTTCCAATCCCCGTAATTCCAGAGCGGATCTTCACGGACTGCACGGTAGGACGGTTCCATGGTGCGGATTTGTCAGAAGCATAATCCGGAATCGCTCCCGTACCGGTAAGCTCAACCTTCGTCAGCTTCCAGCAGCTTCCAAACACACTGCTGTCACCTTTGGCTGCACTAATGGGAAATGTCAGACTCTCCAGACTGCCGCATTCCGCAAATGCCATCTGACCGATTCCGGCAACTCCGTCTGCCAGCACCACGCTTCTTAAACCGGATGCTCCCCGAAACGCATTAGCACCAATGCTTTTTACTCCGCCCGGTATGCTTAAGGCAGACAGGCCGGTGCAGCCGGCAAACGCACTTTCGCCAATCGATGTCAGGCCGCTTGGAAGGCTTATCCCGGAAAGGCCTTTGCAGTTTGAAAAAGCAAAGGAACCAATGGTTTTTACGCTGGCCGGAAGCGTCACTGCAGTCAAATTCTCAAAATAACAAAATGCCCGGCTGCCTACACTGCCCACACCGGAGGATAAAAGAACCTTCCGTACATCCTGCCCATTCCACGGGGCCGGCTGCGCATCGCTGTAATCCGTCATTTTTCCGGTTCCCTGGATTTTCAAAACCCCGTTCTGATCCAAGGACCAGGTCAGGTTCGTCCCGCATTTTCCGCTGGTTTCCGCCTGCATTGTTCCTTCCAGGCTGTAATTCTGCGAACTCATGGGATACTGCCCATTAAAGTTGGCAGCTATATATCTCTCGGCACGATAATGAGAGGTAAAATCAGCCGGAGATCTGAGAAACCATTTATAATTCTTGCTTCCGGCATCCCAGGTAGAATCCAAATTATAGTACAAACCATTAATTCTTACGATATTCCAGGCATGCGATCCGCTTCCGTCAGAAGCCGTATACCCGCTCACATACCTGGTGCTTAAGCCTGCCTCAAGCGCCATGCGGTAAAACAACACTGCATATCCATTACAAACTGCGCTTCCATCGATTAATGCGGCATACGCTGTATATCTTAGCTTATAATCCTCTCCATGCTCATGATCATACTTGACATTGCCGCAGATGTAATCATAAATCGCCTTAATCTTTCCATACTCACTTTTCCCGGCCAGGTTGAGACTGGCCATAACCTGGGCGATCCGTCTGTCCACAGCCGCTTCCTGCGCCGCATTGGTAAAATAGGTCATGGTATAAGTAAAATCACAGTAATAAAAGCGCTTGCTAATCTGATACTTCGCCCTCACAACACTTCCGCCATATTGTGGTCTTAGATAATCGCCTTCCGTAGGAACCCCCGTATGAGCGAATGCGGCATCAAAAATATCCCATACCAGACTTCCATAATACTCATCCCTGGATATTTTGTAATGAATCGTGATAGTTTCCTGTCTTTTCTTAAGCTGGCTGCGCATATCAGCCCCTGCGGCCTCAATGGAGGCGGCGTAGTGAACCTTACCTACAGAGGGTATATCAACTGCCGCCGGATGGTTCAGGTCAGATTCACGGATGATGCCTGCATATTCCGGATTGATATAAATCTCCGTATCCGTGATTACCTTAATGATCTCATCCTCTTCCCCCTCACCAGCCTCGCCTTCCATGGCGGCTCCGGTTTCTGAAGCATCAGACAATAAGCCCTCCTCGTTTCCGAGGGCCTGATCCAGATTCTCTTCCTCCTGCGTTTCCGTCTCTTCCCATGCGGTCAGTTCTGTTTCCGTCTCTTCCTGCGCCGCCGGTTCGGTTTCCGTCTCTTCCTGCGCAGTCAGTTCAGTCTCCGTCTCCTGCATATCCCCGGCGACTTCGGGCCGTTGAAAACCGTCCTGTTCCAGCTCCGGTTCTTCCCCATCCGGATCTTCGATAAGCCCATCCTCTATAATCAGGCCATCGTACACCGGATCATTGGAAAATGCTTCTGTTACTTCTTCTTCCTCCAAAATTACTTCTTCTGAAAGCAGCCCTTCTCCCATTACTTCTACGCAGGGGGAAGCTATCACAAGCACCGCCGCCTGCAGCAAACAAATAATACGACTTATTTTTTTCCTCATAGCCATTCCCCCGCCCATTTGCAGCCGTTCTGTCAAATATCAAATCCAACAAATTTTGCGCCGGATACAGATTGCGCAGCAATAAATTACCTTATGCATCCGTGCGCATCACCGCACGAAGTGCTTTTTGTGATATAGATAAGTGAGAACTTTCCTAACATCATATAAAACGCCGCCTCATCCCTCTCCATGCAGCATTCCCAGCTTGAAATGCTTTCTGCAAAGAGATATATAGCTATCATTAGCCCCTAAAAACACCTGGGAACCCTCACGGACAATTCCATTTTCATTATAGCGGGCATTGCAGATGGCCTTGCGTCCGCACCAGCAGACCGTCTTTACCTCACGGATGGTATCTGCGATTGCAATCAGGCGCTCGCTGCCGGGAAACAGGTTATTCTGAAAGTCGGTGCGCAGCCCGTAACAAATAACAGGAACATCGTAAAAGTCCACGATATCGGAAAGGAAATCCACCTGTTCTCTGGTGGCAAATTGCGCTTCATCCACAATAATGCAGTCATACCGGCGCAGCTCCTCCTCCGGCATTTCCTGCAGCTCCTTCAGCAAAACACAGTCCGCTTCCAGTCCGATGCGGGAACGGATTTTTGAGACACCGTCCCTGGTGTCTACCTCTGTCTTGCACAAAAGTGCCTTTTGCCCTACCTCCTGGTAATTAAAATGGGCCATCAGCGCATTCGCCGTCTTAGAGCTGTTCATTGCCCCATAGTAAAAAAACAATTTTGCCATTCCGGTTTTTTCCTTTCCGTTTCTTCCTTTTCCCCATATTTCTGTGTCCTAACGCTGGCCCTTATCATAAGGGATACCCTCTGCCTTCGGCGCCCTGGACTTTTTCGATGTAAACGCAAGAACGATCAGCGAAATAATATACGGGAGCATATTGTATATGGTGCTGGGAATATTCAGGGATACCAATGCCGGAAATCCGGTATATACATTGGACAGTGCCCGGAACAGGCCGAACAAAAGCGCCGCCAAGCCTATATTCACCGGCTTCCATGCGCCGAAAATCATAACGGCCAGGGCCAGGAATCCAAATCCAGCCACACCATTCTCAAATTTCCATTCACTGACTCCTGCCGTAATATATACGATTCCGCCCAGTCCGCCCAGCATACCGGAAATCAGTACGCCCGCATAGCGCATCTTATAAACATTGATACCTACGGAATCCGCTGCCTGAGGATTCTCTCCGCACGCCTGCAGCCGAAGTCCGAATCTGGTCCGATACAGAACAATATAAGAAATCACCAGGGCAAGCAAAGCAATCAGCATGAACCAGTTAAATTCAAATCCTCCGATTCTTACCAGAAATGCCTTCTTCCTTTCAATATAAGTGATGGTTGAAGAAACATTATCTTTATCTTCCGCTATATTAACCGCCCGGACGATCACGACTGCGGCTGCGGTTCCCAGAAGATTCAGTGCAGTACCGGCCAGGGTCTGATCCGCCTTGAACTGAATAGCCGCCACTGCCAGGAGCAGGGAATAGATCATCCCCATTGCCATACTTGCCAGAATTACCAGCAGTATAATCAAAATCGCCGGCATATCCCCGGACAGAAATTTCATCATCAAAGCGCCGCCCAGCGCTCCCATAACCATAATTCCCTCAAGACCGATATTAATTACACCGCTGTGCTCAGAAAAGCATCCGCCAAGAGCCACCAAAATCAGAACAGAAGCAAATATTAATGTGTATTGAATTAAAAGCAGCATTATGCTTCGCCTCCTTTCTGTCCGCTAACTCTGCGCTTTTCATCACGCCGGTCCATCATCCGATTCATCCAGAGCTTAAAGAAGAACACAAAACCGCAAAGATAAATGATCAGCGCCGATATCAGATCTGAAATCTGGGAGCAATACATGGACTTGTCCACATATGCACCTCCGCTGGTAATATGCTGAATAAAGTAAGAAGCAAAAACAGCTCCGATGGGATGCAGGCCGCCCAGAAAGCCGGCAGCGATTCCATTAAAGCCCATGCCCGGAATGCTGGTCTGCGTCACGGCCCACTGCTCCATACCGGTCAGATAATAAAAGGCCGCTCCCATACCTGCCAGTCCGCCTGCTATGGCCATGGTCAGAATGATATTTGATTTTTCACGCATACCGCAGTATTTGGCCGCCTGACGATTCAGCCCGGTTGCCTTCAGCTCATATCCCAATTTCGTTTTATCCAGAAAAATCCAGATCAGGACTGCCATAACTACTGACAGCGGAATCGCAAGCGTTACGTATTTATTGCCGGCGAACAGCTCTCCCAATCCCAGGGAGGGAATCACCGCCCCCGGATTTGTAGAAGCCAGTGCCAGCGTATAGGGGCTGGAGGGATCCTTCACCTGAGATAACAGCATATTTACCACATAAAGGGCAATCCAGTTCAGCATAATACAGGAGATTACTTCGTTTACATTGCAGTATGCCTTGAGAATGCCGGAAACAGCAGCCATCGCCGCAGCCACCGCTACTGCCGCCAAAATGCAGACATACCAGGGCATTTTCAATGCAAGTGCGAAATACAGGCTGGTTCCCGCCCCTGCCACATACTGTCCTGCCGCTCCTATGTTGAACAAGCCTACCTTGTACGCAAAAAGCACAGAAAGAGAACACATAAGCAGCGGCGCAGTCTTGACCAAAGTACTTCCAAAATACTGCAGCGCCTTAATCTTAGAAGGATAATACATATAATTTTTCAAAATCGCCACGATCGCATCCCCTGCACCTGCAGGATTGATGATCATTAATACAATATACCCTATAAATAGCCCCAGAACAATGCAGACCAAAGAGGCAATCAGCGACTGGACCGCACCATTTCTCAAAAAGGCGTTCTTTTGTTTCTCACGGCTGTTCATAGCCTATGCCTCCTTTCTCCTGCTGCCTGCCATATACAGACCAAGCTCTTCTACAGTAACCTTTTTCGGATCAAATTCACCTACGATCTCGCCCTCATACATAACGAGAATCCGGTCCGATACATTCATAACCTCATCCAGCTCCAGGCTGACCAGAAGCACGCCCTTTCCTGCGTCTCTCTGCGCCACAAGCTGTCTGTGAATATATTCCACCGCACCTACATCCAATCCCCGTGTAGGCTGGACTGCAATCAGCAGATCCGGAGCTTTATCGATTTCCCGGGCAATAATCGCCTTCTGCTGATTTCCGCCGGACATGGAGCGCGCTATGGTAACAGGCCCCTGGCCGGAGCGCACATCATACTGCTCAATCAGCCGGGCAGCATACTTACGGATTTCCTTCTTTTTCAGAAATCCGGCACGATTGGTAAACTGTGGCTCGAAATAGCGCTGCAGTACAATATTGTTTTCCAGAGAATAGTCCAGAACCAGGCCGTGCTT
Organism: Lachnospiraceae bacterium; assembly: GCA_030537145.1. GTDB lineage: Bacteria > Bacillota > Clostridia > Lachnospirales > Lachnospiraceae > Merdiplasma. The sequence goes on from JAUNON010000062.1 coordinate 9,459, forward strand.
ATGGCGGTCCTCCGGTATATGGCTCATACCCTTTATTGACCTCTGACGGATCGGGGCATGGGTAATATCTTCGCCGTTCATCATGATTTTACCGGATTTCAGCGGTTCCAGACCGGACAGGCCATAAACAAACTCTGTCTGACCATTGCCGTCAATACCGGCAATACAGACGATTTCTCCCCGGTGTACCTGCAGAGACACCTGCCGTACCGCATCCTTTTTATGATGTCTGGAGGCAACCGACATATCCTGGATATCCAGCACTACCTCTCCCGGCTCCGCTTCCTTTTTGTCTACCGTAAAGCTGACATCACGGCCCACCATCATGGCAGAAAGCTTTTCCGCAGTAGTATCCTTCGTCTCAACCGTACCCACATATTTTCCCTTCCGCAGCACGGTGCAGCGGTCAGATACCTGCATGATCTCCGCCAGCTTGTGGGTGATAAACAGAATGCTCTTGCCCTCTGCTGCCAGGTTTTTCATGATTTTCATCAGCTCCTGAATCTCCTGGGGTGTCAGCACTGCTGTCGGTTCATCAAAAATAAGGATCTCATTATCACGGTAAAGCATTTTCAGAATTTCTGTCCGCTGCTGCATACCCACGGTAATATCTTCTATTATGGCATCCGGGTCGATCTGCAGGCCGTATTTTTCCGACAGGGAAATTACCTTCTGCCGTGCCTCTGCCTTCTGCAGGAAACCATTTTTCACAGTCTCCACGCCCAGGATAATATTATCCAGTACACTAAAGCATTCAACCAGCTTAAAATGCTGGTGTACCATACCAATTCCCAATGCATTGGCATCATTCGGATTTCTGATCTCTACCTTTTTCCCATCCTTGCGTATCTCTCCCTCTTCGGGCTGATACAGTCCAAACAATACGCTCATCAATGTGGATTTACCGGCGCCATTCTCTCCCAGCAGTGCGTGGATCTCCCCTTTGCGCAACTGCAGCGTAATATTGTCATTGGCTATAATGCCGGGAAAACGCTTTGTGATATTCAGCATTTCTATGGCAAAATTTTCCAATTTTTTCCTCCTCCCTCCGTAATACACGGATGCACACCTTTGTAAACTCAAAAATAATCATCCTATAATCATAAAATATACTGCTACATATATTTTATAAGACTGAAATCAGTATAACACAAAATCTATAAAATTCCTAACATTATTATACAAAAAAAGAGCCGCCGCAAAATTCAATTTACGAAGTTTTGTTTCCCATATCCGTCAGCACTTTCAGTCATTGATAGAAAATATGCCGACGGCACGTTTTCGAATAGAAACACTTCGAACGCAAAAGCTTTCGCATTTCAATTTCGCCACAGCTCTTTGGACGCAGCATAAACGCTGCTGATTCATTTCATTTTTTTATTTAATATTTCCAAGATCATTTACTGTAATAGCAGCTTCCGGCATTGCCTCAATGCTGTTATCTACTGCCACATCGCCTGCCAGCATAGCTGCTACCAGCGCTTTGTAATCATCCTGTGTAAATCCATCTGCCCACTGAGTACTCTCCAGAGGAAGCTGTACATAGTTCTCTTCCACATTATCAGAAACAAGGCCCAGATTGTCGATCTTGCCTACATAATCAGCCCATGTATCATCTAAATAAATGGCAGAAAGCAGAGTCTGTACGGTAGGTGCAAGACCCTTCATAGCGGATGTAACGGTCATACCCTCGCCGTAAGCATCGATGATAGGAGCCTGATCAGAGTCAACACCGATCACCTTGCCACCAACCTTAGCTGCAGCCTCTGCTGCGGATGTATAGATACCGCCGCCGCAGGCAAATACAACCTCTACACCGTTGGTAGAATACCATGTATCCATAGCTGCAGTAATATCCGCATCACCATAGAACTGGTTGCCATATGCATATTCAACAGCCACCTCATCTTCAATACCCAGCTCTACAGCGGCATCGTTTGCACCCTGTACAAAGCCGTAGCCGTAACGGATTACTGCAGGTACGGACATACCGCCCAGGAATCCCAGATGTTTATAGCCAAGCTTCACTGCTGCATAACCTGCCATATATCCCGGAAGCTCTTCCTGATAGATTGCGCAATAAGTATTCTCGGTATTATAAGCCTCTGTCACATCCTCAACGCCTGCTGCTCCCGTCAGATCTCCAGATGACATATCCAGTGCGATAAATTTCACATCCGGATATACCGGTGTTTCTTCAACGATCACGGCTGCAAACAGATATCCCGGCATTACGATTACATCGTAGCCATCTGCCACTGCCTGGTCAACGCTGGCAATACGCGCTTCATCGGAATCCCCGTCCGGCTTGTAGTAGTTGAAATCTACGCCATTCGCCTCGCAGAATGCTTTACACGCCTCGTAGGTAGTCTGGTTAAAAGACTGATCCGTGATATCACCGGAGTCCGTAACCATTGCCACACCCTCTGCATTCGCAGTCATAGCTGCCATAGACAGAGCTGCCGCGCCAAGAAGAGCCGCTGCAAAAATTTTCTTTTTCATTGCTGTATCCTCCTTTTTTTCAGACCTTTTCTTATGCCTGCATTATATTGTTATCTTAGCATTTTTTTTCATCAGTTTCAATAGCCAAGATTGATAAACTCTACTTTCAAAATTTGCAAATCAAGCACGGTTTTCAGAAAGAGGAACGCACTTTCCAAATGTTGACAAAGTTATTTTTCGGCACTATAATGAGGCGGAGCTTTAATTAAGAGCCAGCTTAAACAAAAAATATTAACGCAATATCAAAGCGTTGGGGCAACGCCATCCGATCAGCAGAGTTTCGAAACTTCTGGAGGAACAGGAACATGGAAAATGATTATTTGATTCGAAAAAAGCCGGTGAACGCACTCATTCTGTTTGCGTTGCCCATCATTATTGGGAATTTATTCCAGCAGACCTATACAATGGCCGACTCGGCCATCGTAGGCCGGTATGTCAGCGAGCAGGCTCTGGCCGCCATCGGCGCATCCTATTCCCTGACCAATATTTTTATCTGTGTCGCCATCGGCGGCGGGATCGGGGCCTCGGTCATCGTCAGCCGGTACTTTGGCGCAAAGGATTACAAGAAAACAATTACGGCAATTTTCACTTCCCTTATATCCTTTCTCGTTTTGAGTATTTTTCTGGGGGCTGTCGGTCTGTCGTTTGGAAAAGGGATCATGACCGCTTTGCATACACCGGCCGATGCACTGGATATGGCAGTGGAATATTTGAATATCTACTTTATCGGTCTGCCTTTCCTGTTCATGTACAACGTACTGTCATCCATGTTTAACGCCCTTGGAAAATCCAGAATACCGCTCTATTTTTTAATTTTCTCCTCGCTCTTTAATATTGCTCTGGATTATATTCTGGTCACGCAGTTTGCCATGGGCGTGGCGGGTGTGGCGTGGGCTACGCTGATCGCCCAGGGACTATCCGCTGTTTTATCTTTCATTGTGCTGCTCTCAAAACTGCAGAAACTGGACGGAGGCCGGCACCGGGCATTCGCAAAGGAAGAAATACAGCCTATGTTCCGCATTGCACTGCCCTCGATTTTACAGCAGTCAACCGTTTCCATCGGCATGATGCTGGTTCAGTCTGTCGTAAACAGCTTTGGCACGGAAACCCTGGCGGGATTTTCCGCTGCTATGCGGATTGAGGCAATCTGCGTGGTTCCCATGACAGGGATCGGAAACGCCGTATCCTCTTACACTGCGCAGAATATCGGAGCCAAACAGGAAAAGCGGGTAACGGAAGGCTACCATGCCGCCAATCAGCTTGTTATTCTGTTCGCCGTTATGATTTTACTGATTCTGGAACTCTTTAACCGCCCGATCATTTCGCTGTTTTTAGGGGACGACGGCACAGATATTGCCATGGCCACCGGCCGCGGTTATCTGACCTTCATGGGTTACTTCTTCTGCCTGATCGGGTTTAAAATGGCAGTGGACGGCCTGCTGCGGGGCGCCGGGGATATGAAAATGTTTACGGTTGCCAATCTGGTGAATCTGACGATCCGGGTTGCTGTCGCAAAACTATTTGCTCCGCATTATGGGATCGAAATGGTTTGGTATGCCGTGCCGATTGGCTGGTTTGTCAACTGGTTGATCTCCTTCATTCAATACCGCACAGGAAAATGGAAAAAACATTCGTAAGGCGGACATAAGCGGTTTGCCCGGCACCTGAGAATCAGAAATCTTCTATTTTCCTTTTTTACGAGTCCCCTCCTGGCGGATACACTCCGGCATAAATTCACAGGAACATTTCTCCTCCGGTTCCGCATCTACAACCGGATCAGATACCAACTGCATCATTTCCTGCAGCGCATCAGCAATCAAAGCCCTATTTACCATATAGTGTGTCTGATAGCCGATCCGCTTACTGGTCACAATACCATATTTTTTCAGCATACTCAGGTGCTGGGAAACCGCCGACTCGCTGATACCGAGACGTATCGCCAGCACCCTGACACAGTAATGCCGCTGGGTAAGCAGCTCCAACAGCCGGAATCTCGTCGGCTCTGTAACCAAATGAAGGACCTTAACCTTATCTTTCATAATCCCCAAACCCCTTTCTGAGCTTTTTTCAATCATAATATCAATGAACACAAAAGTCAATCCGGGGCAAATTCCGTTTCCTTCGAGGCATCTCCTCGCAGATGCTTGTCCAAGTCTATAATCGCAATGCATTCATTTTAACTGCACTGCGATGAAATATTCTTTATGAGCCTACTATTGTCCCACCGTTTGGATGAAGCACCTGCCCTGTCATGTAACTTGAATCATCCGATGCAAGAAATACATAGCAAGGCGAAACTTCACACGGCTGTCCTGCTCGATTCATTGGTACATGGGACGTTTTCTTTCCAAAAGCGGCAACTTCCTCTGCTGAATAAGAGGCTGGAATTAAGGGTGTCCATATTGGCCCCGGCGCAACCGCATTCACTCTGATCCCTTTCTCTGCCAGTGACTGGGAAAGAGATCTCGTTAGAGCCACGATTGCCCCCTTTGTTGCACTATAATCGATCAAATCCTTATTTCCCTGATAAGCAGTTATCGATGCTGTATTAATAATGCAGCCGCCGCTTTTCATATATGGTAAAGCGCTTTGTATCAGGTAGAAAAAGGAGAACACATTATTTCTGAAGGTAAACTCTAACTGCTCATGAGATATATCCAAAATACTCCGCTGAACGAATTGAACTGCATGATTGTTAATCAAAATATCCAACTTGCCAAAACAGCTCATCGTTTTATCGATACAATGTTTTGCAAAACCGGGATCTTTTAAATCACCCCGCATAAGCAAATATTTGCCGCCTAGCTGTTCTATTCTTTTAGCGGTTTCTTTTGCATCTTTTTCTTCATCATAATAAACAACTGCAACGGTCGCACCTTCCTTGACAAAATCATATGCAATGGCACGCCCTATACCGCTATCACCGCCTGTAATAAGCGCAACTTTATTCTCAAGTTTACGCTGTTTCCTTCCACATTCAGAAACAGGTCTGGGATCCATGATATATTCCAACCCAGGCTGTCTGCTTTGATGCTGCGGCGGAAAAGATATGTTTTCTATTTTAACTTTCGTCATACAATCACATTTATTATTTTGATCCATCTTCCAATCATCCTATTATTGCTTATCATATAATATACTTCGGAAGCAATATTGGTGAAGAGGATCGACAGCAGCTTTTCTATTATTGGTCGTATTACTTGTCTATTCTGCGCAAAAATTTAGGGCTTCCGTCAGCCATGTAGGTCAACGGAAACCCTTGATTTTACAAGATTTTTTAATTAAAATTTCCCTGCCTTTGCTGCTTCCTCAATGGAAACTGCAACGGATACGGTCATACCAACCATGGGGTTGTTTCCTGCGCCGATCAGACCCATCATTTCTACGTGAGCCGGCACGGAGGAGGAACCTGCAAACTGAGCATCGGAATGCATACGGCCCAGAGTATCGGTCATACCATAGGAAGCCGGACCTGCTGCCATATTATCGGGATGCAGGGTACGGCCTGTGCCGCCGCCGGATGCTACGGAGAAATATTTCTTGCCTGCTTCCAGGCGCTCCTTCTTATATGTACCTGCTACCGGATGCTGGAAACGGGTGGGGTTGGTGGAGTTTCCGGTGATGGAAACGTCAACGTTTTCTTTCCACATGATAG
>JAUNON010000063.1:0-10736 GCA_030537145.1 Lachnospiraceae bacterium
GCCGCCCAAAGCAGCCGCCTTGAGCAGGGCAAACATTCCCGCCTGCTCTCCTCCCGCCAGACTGCCGCCCTGCATCATACGATCAGCGCTCTGACAGATGCCGCACAGCAGCTGGCAGACGCGCCCTCCCCTGACTTCGCCATCCTGAAGAATGATTTCGAAAAACGAGTCTCCCAAAACCAGAAGCTGGCCCTCTGCGCCTCCTCCCAGCTAGAGCAGCTGTTCCTCTTCTGCGAACGTGCCTTCCCCCGCGGCCAGGAGCTGCTGCTATTGGTCACAGAGCTGACTGTCAACGAGGCATCCGCCCGCTTCATCAGCCGCTACGGCTGCCCGAAATATTTCGAACACAACCAGGAGCTGCTGTTTTACGAACGCAATCAGGAAATTCTCGTGAAATTAGAGCAGCTAAAGCTATAGCAGCCGGGTTTTGATGTGATTCGCTGCTGTGATCTGGCGATAATTCAGCGATGATTCGCTTTTCTTCAGGCTTGCGGCAACACAGCATTTCATGATAAAATGCAAACAGAAAAGATCTGCTGCGAAGGAGTGTGTTGATCAATGAATATAGCAGAACTGAAGAAACTCCCGGTAGGAATTGAGAATTTCGAAGAAATTCGAACAGATGAATACTATTATGTCGATAAAACTGCAATGATCAAGGATTTTCTTCATCGGCGGGGTAAGGTAAATTTGTTTACCCGTCCGCGCCGTTTTGGAAAATCCCTGAATATGAGTATGCTCAAGTATTTTTTTGAAATCGGCTGTGATAAGACGCTGTTTGATAATCTGGAAATTTCAAAAGAAGCAGCGCTTTGCGAAAGATACATGGGAAAATACCCTGTGGTATCAATTACCCTGAAAGGTATCAATGGAGCTGATTATGCTACTGCCCGTTCTCTTATGTGTTCAACGATCGGCAACGAGGCAATGAGATTTCAGTTTTTGCTGAATGGCAATAAACTGACAGACAGAGAAAAAGAGCAGTACAGACAATTGGTCAAGGTTGATACAAGCGGCACAGAGAGTTTCATTATGCCTGATTCTGTCCTGATGGGAAGTCTGAAAACATTGTCCGTGCTTCTGGAAAAATATTACGGCAAAAAGGTCATTGTCTTGATTGACGAATATGATGTGCCGCTGGCAAAGGCGAATGAACAGAAATATTATGATAAGATGATACTTCTGATCCGCAATATTTTCGAGCAGGTACTCAAAACGAACGATAGTTTGTATTTTGCAGTTTTGACAGGATGTCTGCGTGTATCAAAGGAAAGCATTTTCACGGGACTTAACAACCCCAGTATTTTTTCGATTACCGACGAAGATTGTGATTCCTATTTCGGATTTACAGATGATGAAGTCAGGAAAATGCTGGAATATTATGATCTGGATGATAAATACCATGTAATTAAAGAGTGGTATGACGGATACCGTTTTGGAGATACGGATGTATACTGTCCCTGGGATGTCATCAATTACGTTAATAAACTTCTGGTGAAAAGAACCCTGCCGCCGCAGGATTACTGGTCAAACACCAGCAGCAACGATGTTGTTCGGCGCTTTATAGAAAAAGTAGGTGACGGACTGACAAAGGGCGAGATTGAAATGTTAGTTGCAGGAGAGACTGTAACCAAAGAGATCCATGAGGATTTAACTTATAACAGGCTGTACGATTCTATTGATAATATTTGGAGTGTATTGTTTACTACCGGATATTTGACTCACCGAGGAACTCTTGGAGACAGGAAATATCAATTGACGATTCCCAATATGGAAATTCGGAATATCTTCAAGAGTCAGATTATGACAATGTTCAAAAGGAATGTTGAAAAGGATGGAGATACTCTGAGAGCATTTTGCGAAGCATTGAAGACCGGTAATGCGGCAGAGGTTGAAAAATTGTTCACGGACTATTTAGAAAAGACAATCAGCATTCGAGACACTTTTGTCAGGAAACCCACGAAAGAAAATTTTTATCATGGAATACTGCTGGGGATTTTAGGTTTCAAAAACGGTTGGTTTATCAAATCCAATCGTGAGTCCGGAGTTTCACATAGTTAAGGATACCACACCAACAATCCACGCTTACAGTTCAAAATATGAGTTCAAATAAGACACCATTCAGAACCGATAATAATTCAAACTGTTTGCGGAGGGAACACCATGAATAAAATCATATCTTGTGAGTTCAATATCGACAGCGGCTGCGTGGAGATTTGCTTTTCCGATGGGTCAATTCTCGCTATCGACTGTGCTGCTGTGGAGAACGGTATCGAAACGACCATGAATGGACGCTCAGAGTTGGATTGGCTTGTCTACAACGCCCCGCTGGATTACGCTAAACTTGTTCTCAGCGGAGAGCTGAATGGATACCTGAAACGGGTATCCGGGCCATACAGCGGCATCAGCTGGGAGTCCTGAAAATGTAGAAGCGCCCACCTCAGTCAGACAGAAATGTTTGGCTGAGGTGGGCTTTTCTATTTGTTTAAGCGTGCGCGCTCTTTTTCGATAACCTGATGGTGAATAATTCGTTCACCGTCACCAGTGAAGGACATAACGAATCGTTACCCCATGTTTTAGTGGGGACTACTCAGGGAGTCGCAAATCACGACGCCCTATATTGTCATTCCTGTAAATTGAAATAGCCATACTTGTTATTTTGGAGCCACAAAACACCCCTGGAAAACAACGATTTTAAGCCATTTTTGCGATTTTTCTGGTGTCATTGCACATCCATTGCACATCCAACACCCCGTGAATTCATTATATCACGCCTTGCCGGATAGGACAAGTAGTATTTTGGCATATACTCAGTGTTACGCTTATCGTATTTTGCAAAACCAGTCATTCTGCAGCATATGGAAAAAGGAATTAGCTATCCCAGACCCTCAACAGTAAAATTCAACCGATCCAAAATATGAATACCACTTTTGAATAATCTCCTGACTCCTGGCCTCAATCACCCGCATAATATTCCTTAATATACCATCCGGTATTCTGGATTTATTATTGCATAAGAGGCACTTTCCCGTTTGGGTAATCCATATTTTTGTAGAATTGGCATTCGGACTTCCCTGAGATACATGGACATGCACCGGTTCCAAAGGCTCATTCTCATTGGCCCAAAAGTATACCCAATACGACCCGACTTTAAAAATTTGAGGCATTCGCAAAGCCTCCCTTTTGTGAAAACTCAAGAACCAGATGTGCTGTGGACCGAATAATCTCCCGATACCGCTCCATTTCATTCTCTGAGAAACCGAAAATATCTTCCCATTCATACCCGGGCAGGTAACAGGTTGCATGATGAAAACAGTCCTTCTCGTCCGGCTTCTCAATATAAACTTTAACCTTCCCATCCGGAAGCATTTGAGAATGCACAATCTCTGTCTCGTCATCCAATGTCAAAAACGGATACATCAATGTCCTTTCCCCCCTACTGCATTTACGATATTCTGTACTGATACATACACACATTTCGAACTACAGCAAATCAATCTCTGTAGATTTCACTTTTATATGATTTATTATACTCCAACTGATGGACGCCTTGCAACAGTTTTATTCCTGCTTGACAAAGTAACCCGCATTACTCAACTTAGATAAGCACAGCAGTTTATTCAGAATGTTTATTCTCGCATTACTGCCCCTTATCGTTTTGATAAGCCAGTAATGTTTTTCATACAGAAAAACCACCCTTGTATACTTGGCGGTAGCGAGGGTGGAATTTCTACTTTTACTATAGGCCAACCTCTTGTAGAGGTGGTTGTTCCTTTTCTTATTATATGCTCCTATCTGATTATTTTCAATAGTTTCTTACAGAAATTCTCCTTACAAACCAGCTGCCGCCCGCTTTTACGGACGGCAGCTATTGCTGATCCTAAAATTATGGAGGTATAGGAATCGGCAAATCAGAAAATTGAAATGTTCACATTACTAGATTTCCGCAGCCGGCGCGGATACCTATGCGTCGGCAAGTATGGAGAGATTGATGGTATACCATCGATAGGGCTCCGGATTAAAGGCGCGGGCCGGACTTCCCTTGGCAACCAGAATCTCGTTGACCTTTTCAAAGTATTCGTTCAGGTCCTCTCCTGTAGCACGGGCGTTGTTGTGATGCAGTGGCATCATCAGCTGAGCGCCCATATCCATGATCTGCTGCGCACAGTATTCCGGCGTATTACTGCGGATGCGGTGGCGCAGCATAAGGTTGGGCTTTTCTTCCGTAAGGTGCTTCACATGCTCCTCATAATCGCGGCCGGCGGAAAAATCGATCTTGAAATTCTGCTGCGTCTCGATTACATAGTTGAGATTGAAGATGGAACCCAATCCGCCGAGCCTTGAGGGGCAGGGGACACCAAAGCCTTCCAGGCCGGCGTACTGGTCCTTCGGATCGCCGGGACGACGGAAACGTCCCTCGCGGAAAGAACGGTTATCGTGGGCGCCGGGATATGTCTTTAAAGTAAAATCATCAAAATAATAGGTATTATTCGGATAAAGTGGATAAATAGTACCGTAAGGGATGTCAAAGGTCTTGGCAAGCTCCTCGCAGCACTCCGCCGGACAAAGTATACGGCCATAGAACTTATTCCAAAGTTCACCAACCAGATTGCAGTGGTCGCCATGTACATGATTCAGTAAGATATAATCCGCGCCGGTAAAATTATCTACACTAAAACCGGTTTGGGAATAAACATCGCGCTCCATTTTCTGACTTTTTGTCAGCTCCGTCATCTCGTCATATATGCTCGCATCGAGATAGAAGGGATCGGTGACAATGACCTTGCCGTTCGGCAGGATGATCTCGTAGCACTGAACAGAAATCCAGCGAATCCGCAGTGCCTGGGATGTGGTTTGTGTCAAATACGGTTTCACGTTCTTTTTCTCCTCCTTATAGTTCTTGGAATGCTCTTAGCGTTAATCACGTTTTGTTAAAGCATGAAATGTCCTTCTGTTGCATGAAAATAAACTGATTAACCTGGGAAGGCCGGGAAGACAGTCATGATCCAGAGTACACCAAAAACGCCGATGATCAGACTGGGGATCCAACTCATCTTGATAAGATCCTTCTGATCATAGCCGCCCAAGCCGACGGCTAAAGCGATGGTACCAGTCGCTGCCGGGGTCCAGAAAGCACTCTGACGAGCCGCATAGAGCAGCACCAGCGGGCCGATGGGGCTGCAACCCAAAGACTGGCAGGTAAGTATGATGATAGGCGTAAAGATGTTGCCGATGCTCTGGTTATTCATGAACTGAGTCAGCGCGAATGGGATAAAGAAGAACACTGCGCCAAGGATATAGCCGTTATGCGTGTTCCCGACAAAACTTGCCAAGGTATCGCCGATGACTTCACCAAGCCCGCACTCGACCATGGCTCCGCCGACCACGTTGGCGGCGGCCAGCATCAGGACTATACGCATGGGGATGGCTTTAATACCTTCTTTGGGAGTAAGAACACCGCTGAACATCACGACGGACGCGCCGGCGAAAGCGATCTGCCAGGCATTGAAAGGCAACTGGGCCTGGAAAACCAGAGCCAAAGTGGTAAGTGCAAAGATGGCATAGCCAAGCACCTCGCGAACGGGATCCAGCGGGGCAGCTTCCTCTTTTTTGCCCTTTTTCCTGACTTCAAAGTTACTATCGGCAGAAGACTGGTTCGGGCAAAGCTTAGGAGCAATAAATATCGCATAAACCATCATCACGATAGCGATGGGCAGCCGACCCTTCATTGGGTCTGTGAGTTGCATCATGTAATCGGTATAACCATAGCTCTCCAGATATCCGTTCATAGTGGCATAGTTGGTAGCAGCTACACTAATCGGCAGCACGCCACAGCCAACGATGCACACCAGAGCGAGGGGGAAGATCATCTTGGACGGGCTGACATCAAAATCAGAGCAACAAGTAGCAGCTAGCGGACCAACAACCGCAAAGGCGGTCATCGGGGTCAATCCCAGGTTGACCAGTGCAAAGGTCAACAGAGCATAGCCAGCCAGCATGATAGTGAATCTTCCACCGCTCACTTTATAAACAAGTTGCGTCACCTTCTTGACGGCCTGCGTCCGACTGAAACCCTCAGCAACGATGAACATACCAATGATCTGGATCGTATTAGAGGTCAGCAGACCGGACAGAACCTGCTTATCAGGCAAAATGCCTGTCAGGCAGATCAGCACGATCGACATCATAGCCACAGCGCCATTAGAGATCTTAAATTTGCTTCCAGCCACATAGCCAACCATCATAAAGATGAGGACTGCCAGGCAAAGGATCATTTGTGTAGTCATTTGTAATTTCTCCTTTTCTGATGTTTTTAAAAAGAATGGATTAATGTGTTGCAGGTATCCTCTGTCACAAGAGGCACCGATGTCAGCTATTCTGTTTTAAACCTTCCTCCTTTCCCTTTTTTTTCGCTCAAATGATGCTTATATTCTAGGTTTTTCCTGCCTTTTTGTCCAATATCGTTTTAGTTCATACTCATAGTCAAACGGCATTAGTTAAAGCGCAAAAAAGCCAGGACGCAAGATCCTGGCCTTCATTCCATTAATATGCAAAAGCGTGCCGGTGACACGATTTCTGTATTGCTCATGCTTTGTCTGTCTCAGTGTCTGAGCCCTTCAGCAATTCTTTGAGTATAGAAGATATTTTCCTGAATTCAGGTCTGTACTGGAAACCGTTAAGACACGCCAGACATACCTGATAATAGATATTCTGATCCGGGTGAATGGCGAACAACCGGGCCGTTCTGTCGATCAGTCTCGTCTTCCCGCTGTTTATTGGAACAAATGCGCTGGCAATTCCGGATGTGACCATAGCCACTCTGCTTTGATTGTTCGCGACGTCTATGATTTCAAGGGATATGCCGCTTTTCTTCAGCATCTCATCTACAAGCGAGTAGCTGGCGCTTCCGGGAGTATTGACGGCAAACCGTTCTCCTTCCAGATCTTCCAGACGGAGAACCGGATATTCGATTCCTTCCATGTTCACGGCTTTAGCGGCGATCGGACTTCCTGCGCGAAGATATATACCAAAGCTTGACTGCAGAAGAGACTCGTAGTATATTTCTTCATGCTTCTTAGTAACAGCCAGTATGGCGACATCCAGAGACTGCTCCAGTATCCCCTGTTGGAGACCAAATGAATCTCGCGTCTGTATCTGCAAGATTTGCTGCGGAAATTCAAAATAAAATTTTTCCAAAATGGGGCCCGCCAAATCAGAGGTTCTCTGATGTGTCAGGCCAAGAACCAGGGTGTTTTTCTGCATCTCTTTCAAACGCCTGAGCTGCTCCTGAAAACGGGCATGAGAAAGAAGTATTTCCCTCGCCATTCCTACGAAAAGCTCTCCCTCGGGTGTAAGCCTGACAGATACGCCTTTAACCCGCTTGAAAAGCGTGATTCCGTACTCCCGTTCGACCTTTTGAATACACTTACTGAGAGACGGTTGGGCAACATAGAGTTTGTTGGCAGCCTTTCCTATGCTGCCTGCTTCCGCGATTTCCGTGATATACTGCAAATCCTGTATTTTCATCGCTGATGTCGTTACCTCCTGCCAGTTTTATCGTTTGTGAATAACGTTTTTCATATAGAAAACCACCCTTGTAAACTTTGGACGATTGCGAGGGTGGAATTTCTATTCACAATATTGGCCAACCTCTTGTAGAGGTGGTTGTTCCTTTTCTTAATTATATGATCCTATTTGATTATTTTCAATAGTTTTTTACAGAAATTCTCCTTATCATGCTTAACATTATTATAAAACCAATTTTTACAGATCCCAAACCATAATTAATGTACCACACAGAAAGGAAGAGTCAATTATGGATGGCGTATATATGACGATCCCCGAGATGCAATCCTACTTAAGGATCAGCCGCAAGACGGCTTACAATCTGGCTGCATCGGGCAAAATTCCGACTTACCGCATCAGTCCCCGCAAGACTCTGGTGCGCAGAACTGACATTGACAAGTACGTAAACTCATTCAAAGCCTGATAAAGCCCCTGCCTCGCCGGCAGGGGCTTTATCAACGGTCTTTGCCCAGATCTTTGTCAGCCTTCTGTATGGTATTATTTTTATATTTCTCAGCCAGGTCAAACAACTCGTCCAGCATTCCGAAACCGCTAAGTATAGCTTCTTCTTTATATTCCATGATAAATTCCTTTTCTGAATAATGGGCATCTCCGCCAAATTTGCTCTGCTGCCATCCACCTTTATCGTCTGGTATACGATATCGTACATCTTCCTGCATAGGATCATTGCGCCGTTTTTCCCGGGCGTCGGCCAGAGAATTCCATTCGGATTCAAATTGCGCTGTCCGGCTTTGTACATATTGGTTATAGTAATCCCAAAAACCAGATAAGTGTGCTACAGTCATTCTCAGCTGTTCACTGAAATGATTCAAATTAATCGTTGCAGTGCGGTATATATCCCGGTCATGCTCTGCCTGCTCCAGTTTCTTTTCGAGTCCCTCTACCCGGCGCTGCAGATCCGCATGTTCATAGAGCGCCTTCTCCAGCTGCCACAGCTGCGTTTCCGTTAATACGTATTCACCAGTTCTATTCTTGCGAATTTGCCACGAGTATAGCTCGCCTTCCACCATTTCCACAGCCTTTTTGCGCATTTCAGCAGCCTCTGCTTCCTGCAGCGCCTTCTGCCGGTCTTCCTCTGCCTCCTGTTTCAGCCTGTCGGCATCTTCAGCCGCCTGGAGAGCCTGTTTCATTTCTTCCACTGCTTCCCATGCCTTCTGTTCGGCATACCGGGCCTGCTCCCTGACCACGTTGGCTTTCTGCTCCTCCTGCAGCCGCTGTACTTCCATATTATCCAACTCTGCCCTGGCATGTTCGATATCATTGGCTAACTTATCACGTATATAGTTTTCCTTATTCTTATGGCGCTGTCCCGGAATCGCCTCATGCTCTACCTGCAGGCCATGCTCCTGGATCACATCCAGCCACATTTCGCGCGCCATGGCTGTATAGGTCATTTTTCGGTTATTGCGTCTACCGCTTAGCGCTTCCGGATCTGGTCTTTCCACTCCGGCACGGGCCAATGCCTGTTCCTGGCCGATCTTAAACAGTCCATCATTATCCGTATAGTGCCATACCTGCCTGATATGGGAATGCGGCGTTGCTTCGTCAAGGTGTGTTGCTACAGAAAGGATTGTAAATGGATTTCCATGCTCCGCGCTCCACATTTCCAATCGGAATATATAATCATCCACGCATGCAAGAAAAGCTTCCGCTGACGGATGGTTGTCCTTATCGCCGATCTGCATGATGATTTCCTCCGGTCTGGTATTGCGGCCCGTATATACCTGATCCATAGTCTTGCGGCGTTCTGGATGACGCTGTTGTTTGTAACGTTCATTTTTCGCTTCCAGGTCCGGGCGGAAATTTTTTTCGTAGAATCTCCGTTCCGATGCCTCCAGGTCGCTGATATCGCCATCCCATGTCATATACCAATTGTCCATTGTCCTTTCCGAATCAATATGTTCCGACCGGCCGCCGGCACGTTCCATCTTATGCCTGTCGTTATGGCCGGCCGATCCGACGCGGCCGCGATGCTGCACCCCTCGCATCATGTTATCCCTCCTTCCAGTATTAATGCTTTCGCCAGCTGCATCCATAAGTTTGAGTTACTTTCTGCGTCAAGCAATAACCCAATATCACTTGACGCAAGCGTCAGGTGTATTGGGCCAGGGGATACCCCTGGACCCCGGGCTCCGCCCCCGCAAAGGTCGCCGCAGGCGGCTCCCAATGCTTCCCCCTGCGCTGCTCCTCGCTTTCCGCTTACAAGCGCCAGATCCTTCTCGTTCTCCATGCTTGTATGCCGGTAATACCTGTCCAGCGTTACGGTCAGGGATTTGTGTCCTGCCCATTTCTTCACCAATGACGGCTGCACACCCAGTTCGACAAGTCTTGAGATACCGTCATGACGCAGGTCATGTATGGTATGTCTGTCCAGGCCAGCACGCTCACATGCCAGGTTCAGATTGCTCCGCAGCCTGCCCCGCAGCAGCCTGCCCTCGTGAGTGACCTTATCCGGATTGTAGATGATTCCGGATGGAAAGAGCAGATCTCCCGGTTTTTTACCCTCGCAGGCATTCCGCAGGATCTCTTCGCACTCACGCATGATCGGGATCTTCCGTTTGCTCCCATATTTGGGCAGTCCCACGATTTTGTGATTTTCATCATACTGTCGGCGGACCCAGATATAGTTTCCATTCTGCGGCCCATTCCACTGGACGTCTTTCACGCGCAGCTCCACCACCTCGCCAACCCGCAGGAATTCATACATACAGACGATCAAGGCGGATCCTGCGCTGTAACCACGATCTGCAGATCCCCACTTTGAATGTACGTTATATGGTTTGGAAAGTTCCGCGGCCAGTCTTGCCATCTCGTCTGCTGAATAGGCTAACTTATCTGTGGGCTCATCCTCGTCGTCCGTTTCGACCTTCCAGGCGCGCGCCGCTTTCCTGGACGGCGTCCTGTTGCACCGGGCCATTGGATTGTTTCCCGGAAATGCATAATCCAGGAACATATGGAGCATGTTCCACCTTTTGCGTACGAGGCTGTTCGATTTTTCTGCCGCCAGACGGTTGATGTAGCGCTGTATCGTATCGCTGTCCAGGTCGCAGACAAGTGTTGACCCGAATTCCTTCACCAGATGCTTGATCGTATCTGTGTCTGTCCGCACGGTTTCCGGCTTGCGTCCATCGACCAGTTTATACTGCTTA
>JAUNON010000063.1:10746-15585 GCA_030537145.1 Lachnospiraceae bacterium
TGACCTTACAATTCCTGCATGCATCCCTGGCCTCCATGGAGGCTATCTTTTTGTCATAGTTGCGCTTCCACGCTTTGCGTGCTTCTGTTTTGCCAAGGCGGGATTATCCGAGATCCCGGATAGGGCGCACTTCTATACGGGGGGCAAGCCCCGTATCGTGCGCTCTGCGAGGCTGAACCGCCCTGACACCTGAATGTCCGGGCGGTTTTCCGTCGTTTCACTCCGACAAGGGGCTGCGCCCCTTGCGCCGCTTCGCGGCTATCCCTGCATACCGCCGGGACGGTACATCCGCTTTCGCGTCCGCACCACCCCGGCAGGTTTTGAAAAATCTATTTCGTCAGTCAGACCGCTTACCGAAAAAGTAGGCGGTCTTTTTCTGTCACGTTTTTTGAAAACATGCTGTCACGCCATTAGCCTGTTTTTTCAAAAATCCAACATAACCACATCAGAAGGAGGATGATAAATTGAGTGAAGCATTAGACCGGCTCCAAGCCGAAAAGGAAAAAGCGGAGCGTGAGCTTGCGCAGACACAGCACAAGATTCAACGGTTGGAAAACCGCAAACAGTATTACGAAAAAGGCGAGCGCCGGGCGCGGTCGCACCGGCTGATTACACGGGGCGCGGCGGTTGAGAGTATCGTGCCGGAGGTAAAGGGCATGAGCGAAATGGACTTCTACTCTCTTATGTCCGATGTCCTCACTATGCCGGAGGTTGCAAAACGCATCTGTGCCGCTGTGCCGCAGGAAAGGGGTGATTAAGATAGCGGATTTTCATTTTCATGTTGACCAGATCAAGCGAAGTAAGGGTCAGTCAGCGATTGCGTCCGCCGCTTACCGCGCCGGGGAGAAGCTGCACAGTGAGTATTACGGCGAGGATAGCGACTATACCCGCAAGGGCGGCGTAGTGTGTTCCGAAATTCTCCTGCCCTCTCATGCTCCAACAGAGTACGCAGATAGACAGACGTTATGGAACGCAGTTGAGAAAGCGGAGCAGCACCCCAAAGCACAGTTAGCATACAGTTTTGATTTTGCCTTGCAGAACGAGTTTTCCATGGAGGAGAACATCGCCCTTGCAAGGCAATTTTTGTTAGACGAGTTTGTGAGCCGGGGCATGACCGTGGACTTCGCTGTTCACCAGCCGGACAGGGAAGAAGACGGCATCCCTAATCCCCATGTCCATGTGATGTGCCCCATCCGTCCGCTGGATGAGCATGGGCGGTGGGGCGCAAAACAGCACCGTGTCTACGAGCTTGACGAGAACGGGAAACGCATCCGCGACGAGGCGGGCAACTATGTTTTCAACGCCGTACACACCACCGACTGGGGAGATTCGGAAACTCTGGAGCATTGGCGCGAGGAATGGGCGAACCGCTGCAATGCCAAGTTTGCGGAGAAAGGACTTTCCGTCCGTGTCGATCACCGCAGTAATGAACGCCGGGGCATCGACCAGCTCCCAACAATCCATGAGGGCCCGGTTGTCCGGCAGATGGAGGCAAAGGGCATCCGCACCGACAAGGGCGACCTCAATCGGTGGATCCGTGCCACCAACAGCATGATAAAGAAAGCCAAAGACCGCGCCGCCGAGCTGACGGGTAAGCTCAAAGATCTGATCGCAAAAATGCGGGAGCCGCAGTCACCGAACCTTGCCGCCCTGCTGGGTCAGTATTACTCCATCCGCAACGCCGGAGCATATTCGGACAAGGCGAAAGCCGGCAATCTGAAACGCTATTCCGAGGACTTTAGTTTCCTGCAATCCAAAGGCTTATACAGTGTGGAGCAGCTTCACGATTACGTTTCCGAACTGAGCGGAAAACTTTACGATCTGAACGCTGCCAGCCGAAAGAAATCAGACCGCATGAAAGAATTAAAAGAGCTGCTGCGTCTGGCAGATGATTACACCCGCCTCAAACCAATCTACGACGGCATCCCGCCCAAAGGAGGCTTTGGTAAGAAACGCGAGAAGTATATGGCGGAACACGACAGCGAGATCAGCCAGTTCCATGCCGTCCGGCGCAAGCTGGACAATCTTCTGCCGGAGAAAAAGTTTGCGACAAAGGCGTGGAAGTCCGAGCTTGACCGGCTTGCCGATGAATACGCCGCTATGGGAAGGGAGATTTCCTCCATCAACACTGACCTGAAAAAGCTATGGAGGATTCAAAGTAACGTGGACAATACCCTGCGCCAGCAGGAGCAAATGTCCGGCCACCGGAAGCGCAGAACAACCAATATTGAAATCTAAAACAGGAGGACACTGAATGGACAAAACCTTTGTATATGAACCCATCGACCTATGCGCTTGTTATGAACCGTTTGAGGAACCGCCCGCTGATCTCATAGAGGAATGGAACCGGCTCTATTGGGAAGGGCCGGAGGACACGCCGGAGAACAGGGCGTTTTATCTTATCGAGCCGGACGGAACCATGTATTACTATTTCGGCAATTCTCGCATTAAGGTATCCGAGCATTTCGTACCGGCCGGGAAGCCGGTAGATAAGCTGATCGAAAATGTGATCGAGTATGCTGCAAAAAACATGAAAAACACTTCCGGCAAATAATCGGATTCATCTTGATTCAGGCCCGCGCTTACAGTATAATAAAGGCGTATTGTAAGCGTGGGTTGTTTCCAAACAGAAGGAGGTTAAATTACAGTGAAACAACCATACAATACAGCACTTTATATGAGGCTTAGCCGTGACGATGAAAATTACGGCGACAGCGTTTCGATTGAAACACAGCGCACCATTTTACGGAAATACGCACAGGACAACGGGCTGAATGTAGTCGGCGAGTATGTTGACGATGGATGGAGCGGTACGAATTTCGAGCGTCCGAATTTCCAGCGGATGATGGATGATGTTGAGGCGGGAAAGGTGAATTGTATTGCTACGAAAGACCTTTCGCGTTTTGGCAGGGAACACGTTATGATGGATTACTATCTTGAGTTTGTGTTCCCGGAGAAGCAGATCCGCTACATCGCCGTGACGGAGAATGAGGACACGGAGAAAGGGCTTTCCGATTTCGTTCCTTTCAAAAACCTGTTCAACGAATGGTTCGCCAAGGACACAAGCCGCAAGGTAAAGACCGCACTCCACGCCAAATTCGCAGAAGGACAACGCATCTTTGCTTACGCTCCGCTTGGCTATATCCGCCACCCGGAAATTAAGAACACCCTCGCCGTGGACAGCGAAACAAAATGGATCATCGAGAAAATCTTTGACCTTGCCGTACACGGAGCGGGAGCCGCTAAGATTACCAAAATCCTGACTGCTGAGAAAGTCCCCACTGCCGGATACCTCAACTTCATACGGTATGGCACATTTGCCAACATCTATGCCGGAGCGCCGGAGGAAAAATCCTACGCATGGACGATAGCTCAGGTGAAGTCCATCCTAAAGGACGAAACCTACATCGGGAACAGCATTCACAACAGGGAAACCAATATCTCCTACAAGAACAAGAGGCGGATACGCAAGCCGCAGGAGGAATGGTTCCGGGTAGAAAACACCCATGAGGCGATCATCTCAAAGGACGTATTCAATCAGGTGCAGGACCAGATCGCCGGACGGCGCAGACAGATGAAGGACGCGACTACACAGATTTTTGCCGGGCTTGTGCGCTGTGCAGACTGCGGATGGTCAATGAGCTTCGGGACAAACCGAGGAAACAGTCGTCCGTTCAGCTATTTCAACTGTACGAATTACCGGCAGCTTGGCAAAAACGGCGGACGCTGCACCGCTCATTATGTCCGTTATGATACCCTTTACGCCTATGTGCTGTCGAGAATCCAGTATTGGGCGGGGCAGGCGGAGCTGGGCGAAGAACAGCTTTTAGAGCGGCTTTTGAAAACCGGTGACAAGGGACGCGCCGCGCAAACGAAGAAACAGGCTGCGGAGCTTGCCAAAGCCGAGAAGCGCAAGGCGGAGGTGGACAGGCTGTTTGCCAAGATGTATGAGGACTGGACAGCGGAGCGCATCACGGGTTATAACTTCAATATGCTGTCCCAGAAGTACCAAGCCGAACAGAGTGAGCTGATTGACAAGATTGACCGCATCAAAGCAGAGCTTGCCACCGAGCGGCAGACGGCATCCGATGCCGAGAAATGGGTCGCGCTGATAAAACAATACTCCCACCCCACAGAGCTGACCGCCGAGCTTCTGAACACTCTGATTGAAAAAATCGTGATTCATGAAGCGACGAAAGACGCGGACGGTATGCGGGAGCAGGAGATCGAGATTTACTACCGTTTCGTCGGCAAAATTGACTGACAAATGGAAAAATACACGTTTGTATCCTTAACTGAGTGAAACGGGGGATGGCTATTGTGATATTATCATCAAAATCGAGAGCGAAGATATCGGAATTATCATCGAAGTAAAATACGCTGAAAATGCCAGGTATTCTGCTGTATGTCAGGGTGCGCTGAAGCAGATCGATACAGATGGCTACACTGCAGAATTAGAGGAAGAAGGCTGCCACACGATCTACAAGTATGGCATCGCCTGTTATAAAAAGAAATGCAGGGTCGTACTCGAAAAAGAAACCTATATGCCGACAGAATAATGAAAACAATCCGTTGCCATGAACATAAGACTTAAAAATAGGGCTGCAGCACATAAGTGCCGCAGCCCGCTTTTGCAGAAGCTTACAGTTTATCTTCTCCTTCATAGGTACATTGTCCATCAATCTGATATTGGCAGGTGGAGCATTCTGTAATATATCCCTTATACTTTTCAGAATCCACATACGCCCCGCAGAGCCCGGAATGCTTTGCATATACCTGCAGACACATATTTGCCACAAAATTGCAGGCAGTTGCCCTGCCTCCGCAGTAGCGGCAGAC
>JAUNON010000133.1 GCA_030537145.1 Lachnospiraceae bacterium
TGATTATATCTCAAATCCTTGAGAATGGGGTGTCAACTTTTTTTATACCACATCATTTTGATACCTATTTTTCAACCTGTATAAAATTTTCGATTTTCATAAATTTAGCCTTGACTTTTTATTTGCTGGCTCTAATATTTTCAAATAATTCTCCAGCCTTTCATTCACATATCTTGCAAACAATTTTTCCATTGCTCCTACATTATGCTTGACATGATATTCATCAAAAGCATTATAGTATGCAATCCGATCTGCAAATTTAATATTAATCGGCGGATAACCTGCTTTCATCAATTCCAGATTCACAAGTAGGCGTCCCGTCCGGCCATTCCCATCGATAAAAGGGTGGATGCTCTCAAACTCAATATGAAACCGTGCAAGCCGGGGGATAATATGCTCTGTACTATTTCTGTAATTTTCCAATAACTGTTCTATTTTTGGCTGAATGAGATAGGGCTGCACAGGTTCATGCTGCGCTCCCATAATTCTTACCGGAACTCTTCTATAAACCCCACGGTCATCCTTTTTATCGGCCAGAACCAGATAATGAATCTGCTTTATTACGCGTTCTGATAAAGGCATCTGCTCCTTTACTAAATCTTGCACAAAGTAAAAGGCATCTTTATGTCCCACCGCCTCCATATGATCTTTCAACGGCTTTTTGTCAATTGTCAATCCGCGCAGCACCATATCCGTTTCTCGAAGAGTCAGCGTATTTCCCTCAATAGCGTTGGAATTATAGGTGTATTCAACTACAAATTCCTCCGTGAGACGCTCCACCTCTCCCTCTGTCAGCGGACGTCTAAAGTCCAATTCTGTTTTCTTTCTATCAATCATCTCCAGCAGATTTTCCGAAAACTTATATCGTCCATCCTCTGGCTTCTTTGCATCTTCTGGTATTTTCCAACTACGTCCTTCACGGGTAACACCTGGTATCTTCCCTTCTGAACAAAGTATCCTTACTCTTCTATCTGAAATGCTCCATTTTTCTGCAGCCTGTTTCACTGTCATATACATAAATCTACACCTCGCTTTGAACAATAGTATACCCTATTATCGGAACGATATCAACGCTATCGGAATAATGTTTTCATTTTATCGGAACAATGCAAAACCCGGAAGATGCAGTTTTTCATCTTCCGGAATTTTATTTTACACTCTTTATTTTAAGTCTCTGAAACGTAGTAAAACCGTATTACCCCGCTACTCCTGTTGCCCCGATTTGCCGCAGTTTGCCCCGAAACAGCCGCCACCAAACTCGCTCCCCGACGACTGCCGTGGCACACGAATAATACTTTTATCATAAACGAAAATCGTACCAAAATGCCGCCTCATAAGGACAAAAACAAGGGAAGCAAAATCTGATAACAAACTATAACAGCAAGTGGCACTCGGGAAACTGTGACATATGTGCGAATATATTTTGTGTGCAATAATACGATTTAATTTATGCTAAAAAACATGGTTGCTGGAATCCCAGTCGCCGCTTTTGCGCTATAATCATTTATGTTATGGATTGATGTCGCTGATTGATGCCGCTCTTTCTTCTGGAGAATAGCGGCTTATCACTTGCAGAAGCCCAGGCGCCGATTGCCATCAGCGCAAGTCCAATAAAGTAGGTGTACGGCGGTACCTCTCTGAAGATAATCAGCGAGAACAATGTCCCAATAAAAGGTGCAATGGCGTAGTAGGCACTTGTTCTCGCCGCTCCGAGAATCCGCTGTGCGTACACATAAAAGAAAATACTCAAACCGTAAGCCACAAGGCCAACACTGAGAACGGCAAATATGCTCCAAAGTACAGTGATACGCTCTCCGATCACAATACCGATGATAACCGAGCCAATACCGGAAAATACGCCTTTCAGCAGTACGGTTTGCAACGGGTCTTTTGACGAAATTTTCCTCGTGCAGTTATTTTCAAAGCCCCAGCACAGCCCGGCAAGCAAAATGAACAACGAACCGGAAGAAAATTGCAGACTTGTAATATCCTCAAAAGACAGCGCCGCGCAGGACAGCGTAACAAATATTATGCCGATCCAAAGGCGGGGACTGATCTCCTCCTTGAAAACCATTAAGGCTATGATAGCTGTCGCCACGATCTCAAAGTTATTAAGCAATGAAACATTTGCCGCCGTAGTGGATTTCAAGCCGAGCAGCAGGCAGATCGGTGCCGCAATGTCGAGCAGGATCATCGCTACAGTATATGGAATCTCCGATTTCGTGAGCCGTGTTTCTGTTTTCGTAGTTTTCCGTATACGGCGGATCAATGCAATAGCGATCATTCCAGCACCGGCCCCTAGGTATAAGAAGCCCGCCATTAGGGTTGGCGGCATATAGGCGAGCAATATCTTTGAAAGCGGCGAATTGATTGCGTATAATGCTGCCGCAAGCAGGGCAAGCAATATTCCCTTGCGTGTCTTTGTGTCCATTCAGTCTCCTTGACAAACCGGGAAAGTTCCCGTACAATGTGTTTGATATCGAATATAGTGTTTGTTATCATTGTACGCATTACCAACGCCATAGACAATAATCAAATGAAAACGAATGTGCGATACGGGACATTTTCGCAAAATTGTACGGGAGAATCGTATGGATAGACGACAACTGAAAACGAGAGATGCTATCTTTTCAGCATTCAGCAGATTGCTTGAAAAGAAAAGTTACAGTCATATCACGGTACAGGATATTATCGACGAAGCCAATATTGGGCGAAGCACCTTTTACGCTCACTTTGAAACGAAGGACGAATTGCTCAATGCAATGTGTACAGCAATTTTTGGACATATTTTTTCGGACGACCTAATGCGAGAGGAAACACACGACTTTTCGAGAAATGGAAATCTGCAAGCAAGGTTGACGCATTTGCTCTATCACCTGAAAGAAAAACAGCGGGATATCTCAAGTATCCTGTCCGGCGACAGCAGTAGTCTCTTTGATTGTGTCAATAGTTTTTCGCAAATTTAATTCCTTCCGTTTGGCAGCCGGA
>JAUNON010000134.1 GCA_030537145.1 Lachnospiraceae bacterium
CGTTGTTCAATATTTTGGATAATGCGGTGAAATACACGCCGGAGAATGGAAAAATTACCGTGACAGTGGAGTGCTGGGAACTGTATTTGAAAATCAGTATTGCCGATACGGGCAAAGGCATCCCGGAAAAACATCAGGGGGCAATCTTCAAACGGTTTTATCGAGAGGACGATGTTCACGATATAGAGGGGATCGGCATTGGGTTGTATCTGGCCCGCGAGATCATCACAATACAAGGCGGCTATATTAAAGTAACGTCAGTGGTTGGGAAAGGGTCTACATTTTCAATTTTCCTCCCTTGTGAGTAAAAAATTGAAATGTCACGAGATTGTGACATTTCAAGGGCGAAAATCAAGCGGCCTGTGACATTTCTGTGAGAATTGGTCTTTACAATGGGACTATCAAAACGAAAGGATGGTGTTTACGTGAACATTTTGGAAACGACTGATCTCAAAAAATATTATGGCACAGAGCCAAACATTACAAAAGCATTGGATGGCGTGACGCTCTCGATTGAAGATGGAGAGTTTGTCGCCATCGTCGGCACTTCTGGCAGCGGCAAGTCCACGCTTCTCAATATGATGGGTGGGCTGGATGTACCGACTTCCGGCAACGTTATGGTAAAAGGCAAAGAACTGTCCAAACTAAACGACGAGCAGCTTACTATTTTTCGCAGACGCAATATCGGCTTTATTTTTCAAAACTATAACCTCGTGCCCGTTCTGAATGTCTATGAGAATATCGTTTTGCCGGTGGAATTGGACGGCGACAAGGTAGACAAGAAATTCATGGACGAAGTTGTGCGGATGCTGGCATTGGGTGACAAGCTGAATAATATGCCGAATAACCTTTCTGGCGGCCAGCAGCAACGTGTTGCGATTGCCCGCGCCCTTGTTTCCAAACCGGCTATCATTTTGGCCGACGAACCAACCGGCAATCTGGACAGTCGGACGAGTAGCGATGTTTTGGGGCTTTTGAAAGTGACGAGCAACAAATTCCATCAAACTCTTGTAATGATTACCCACAACAATGAAGTTGCCCAGCTTGCAGACCGTATTGTACGCATTGAGGATGGTAGGATTTCAGAGTGGGGGGGATAGACGGTGAATGACATTTTATTTGGCAACAACAACCAGCCTATAATCAAAAAAATATCAAGGCGGCAATTCAAAGCAAGCAAGAGCAGGAATATCATTGCTGTTATTGCTATTATCTTGACGACAACACTGTTTACCACTATTTTTACATTAGGGTCTGGCTTGTTGGACACGGTTCAGGATCAAAACATACGGAAAGCTGGCGGCGATGGACAGGCAGTTTTGAATTATATCAATGACGAGGCTTATAATAATATTCAGGGAAACCCGCTGATTGATAGGATTGCTTATACAAAGGCGGTTTCGTACCGGCTTAAAAATTCGGGGCTGGAAAAATGGCGTTCTGATATGTGGTATATGGATGATACCGCATTGGAATTTGCACGTTATGAACCGACTACGGGACACCGACCCGAAGCTGAAAATGAAATTATTGCCGATACAAAGACACTGGATGCGTTAGGCATACCGGCCAAGATTGGCGAAACTGTCCCTTTGACTTATGAGATCAAAGGGATGGAATATACAACGAATTTTGTTCTTTGTGGATTTTGGGAAACGGACAGTTTAAGTAATATCGGGCGATTGATCGTATCTGAAGCATTTGTTGAAAGCCATAAGGATATTTTGACCTATACTTATCCTGTTGATAATGATTATTCCGGCATTGTAACCGCTTATATCATGTTCAAGGGGAACGGCGATATTACTGAAAAGCTAAATCAGTTACTTTCTGAAACAGGCTATACTTGCGACACATTAGGCGGCAGCATAGAGGACGAAAATTATATTATTGCTCGTGTCAGCCCCGCTTACCAAGGCAGCAATATCTTTGAAAATCCAGCTATGTTGTTCTCTGGCGTTGCAGGAATCTTGCTTATTATCGTGACGGGGTATCTGATTATTTATAATATTTTCCAGATTTCCGTTATTCAGGATATTCAGTCTTATGGGCAGCTTAAAACACTTGGAACAACAAAGCGACAGATTAAAAAAATAATCAATCGGCAGGCGTTGAAACTTTCTATCGTCGGTATTCCACTTGGCTTGTTGATAGGCTTTTTTGTTGGTCGGGCGCTTGTCCCGTTTTTGATGAATGGAACAACTTTCACCTCTGATGCGGGTATCAAGGTAACGGTAAATCCGCTGATTTTCATTGGCTCTGCGGTATTCGCACTTTTCACTGTTTTTGTCAGTGTGAGAAAACCCGCCAAAATTGCGGGAATGGTATCTCCCATTGAAGCAATCCGATACACAGAAAATGATACTCTTGCATTTACTAAGGGGAAAAAGAAAAACAAAGAATCCACACAAGGCGCAAAGATTCATCGGATGGCTCTGGCAAATTTGGGCAGGAACCGCAAACGGACTATCCTTGTGATCGTATCTATGACCTTGAGCTTAGTCCTTTTTAATACGGTTTTTACGCTTTCCAGTGGCTTCGATATTGAAAAGTATGTATCAAAGTTCGTCAATAAGGATTTCATTATTTCTTCTGCGGACTATTTTAATTACAGTTTTGGCAATAGTGGAATATATTTGTCCGAATCTTTTATCAATGCTGTTCAGCAGCAGGATGCTTACGATGATGGGGGCCGAATATATACTGGAAATGTGTTGGAAGAACAGTATTCTGCTGAAACGGATACAGTAACAAATTACAATAAGGATGTGGACGGCAATCCTCTTATTGATCTGTATGGAGCAGATGATTTTCTCTTGGACTCAATGGAAATATATGAGGGAGAAATTGATTGGGATGCTCTTAGGAGTGGGAAATACGCATTGTACGCATTGACAATGGATGATAATGGCAATGTAATTGACAATCCGGCTGTTCATATAGGAGATACCA
>JAUNON010000064.1:0-14140 GCA_030537145.1 Lachnospiraceae bacterium
TTCTCCTGCCGGGCGTACCGGCTTCCGCTTCGCTCCTGCGGATTCTCCTGATGAGCGTACCGGCTTCCGCTGTTCTTCTGCGCTGCCGTCTTGGTCTCCCGCAAGCTTCCTCTTCGTTCCAACGGATTCTCCTGATGAGCATACCGGCTCCCGCTTCGTTCCTGCGGCTCTTCCTGCCGATTATACCGGCTCCCGCTTCGTTCCTGCTCCCCTTTTTTCCAGTTCTCCCTGTCCATAATAAACTCCTTATATAAGAATGACGCCCTGTTTGATTCTATCCCCATATCTCAAACTTTATTCCAGCACTTTCCCTGTTACCCAGGCACACATTTTGCCGGAAGCTTTCCTGGGCCGCCGCAAACTCAAAATGCAGAAGGAGCTGTATCCTTTGCAAATTAAATTTTGCAGCAGACCCAGGAACAGGGAGCCGCCGCAAACTCAAAATGTGAGATTCTCACAATTATATTTTGCGCCAGCCCCCTGCTTTCTCTACTTATAAAGGATAATCGCCACTCCTGCATCAATTTTGTCATAAATCTTCTGCGCCGTATCGTAGGGAAGATTTACGCAGCCATGAGACCCGTTTGTCTGATAGATGGAACCGCCGAAAGAGGAACGCCAGGTAGCATCATGAAGTCCCTGGCCGTCAAAGAAAGGCATCCAATAGGTAACATCGGTTCTCCAGCCATTCTCCGCATTGCTGCCCTCCAGTACGGACGGGCTCTCCTTGTATGCCAACGGAAACGCACCTGTCTGAGTCTCTGTTTTCTTTGACACACAGCCGGATACGATATCGCTTTCCACGACCAGCTCTCCGTCCACATAAAACCAGATATGCTGTGCCGTCAGGTTCACCTCTACGTAGGTTCCCGCCAGATCGTCTGTACCGTTGCGCTTATATCCGGAATAGGCATATACCGGTTCCCGCTCCACTGCCGTGTTCGCCTGGATATCTGCCATAAGCTGGGCGTACTCCCCATCCTCATCCACCAGATAACCATATTCATTTTCCGAGCCCGGTATCGTCACCGTAGTTCCTACTGAAGTTTCAAATTTTCTTTCGTAATAAATGGAATTATATTTTACTGCCATATCCGTCACATATGCCCGGATCGCAGCTTCATCAAACGCAGCACTTCCGTTTACGATGGACAGCCAGTTCTGAATCGTATTCCAGTCCAAAACCTCTTTTTGGCCGCCGAACAGATAAGTAATCTGAGCCTTATCGTACTGGTTGTAAATATTGCAGAGATTGTTCATCTCCACATCATCCTGCGTAATCTGCGGCTTTTTATAAATGCTGTCCGGAATATCAATCGTCAGATCCTCCTGAGGCTCCTGATTCGCCGTCAGAGCATCTACCTGCGCTTTCACCAGTTCCTGCAGATCGGAATCCTCAAACTCCGTACCGTTGATCTCCGGCTCAATATAATACGTCTTTGTCTCTTCATCAAACACCATTTCCGCATCCACACTGGTCACACGCGGCGCCTTCAGCGCACTGCTGCAGACGGCAGACCGGAAGGTTTCCTCATCACACACAAACGAAACCGTTACCTGAAAACGGTTTCCGTCCATCAGACTGGCAATCAGCACCGGAATGCTGCTTTTCTGCTCTGACAAAGCACTCTCTAACCCTTTCAGCAGTGCCGCTTCATCTATCGTGTATCCCAACTCCTCCAGGGTCGCTGTCATAGCCTCCTCCCCGTTCTCGTTGATCTGAATCACCGGCCTGCGGTAAGCCTCTGCCAGCTTTTCCGCCATCTCCTGCGGCGTCTTTTCCGATGCCTCAAAGCCATTGATCGTCGTATTTTCAAAATACGTGGTTCTGTCCCACTGCTGCTTCAGGTAAACTCCGGAGGCAATCCCCATTCCCGCCAAAAGTACCAGGCAGACAACAATAATGATCTTTAATATCTTTATTTTTTTCACTTGTATTCTCCCCTATGGTTCCCCTGTGTTTCCTATACGAGAAGGAATAGCCCGCCGCTTCTGTTTTGTGCAGAGGCGTGAGCCATTCCCCCAAACCTATCCCCTTATTTTTTCACTTTTGCACGATATACCAGCACCCAAATACTGGCAAACAAAAGCCATGCGGCAGAAGTTCCTCTGCTGACCAGACCCAGGTAATCATTGGGCGCCATGGGCAGCATGGTAAGTACCGTTCCGGCCGTCAGCAAAATGCCCATCACCGGAACAAACGAAGAAATCCGCCCTGCATCCGCTCCTGCCTTGGCATTCCACTTCATCACCTTGATACAATGCAGAAGCTGTACATAGAACATGATCACCAGCACGGAAACGATGATCATAATCAACAAAAGCACGACTCCTACGATAATGGACGGCACGGAGGAGGATGCTCCCGCAGCAACCACAAATGCTACGGAAATAATCAATCCGGCAGTCAAAAGAACACACAGACCGATGAATTTCAAAATAACCATTACCTTCACCAGCGTATAGCCGGAGGTAGATATCTGCTGTTTCGAAGCGCTGGTCTGGAAAAACATGATCCACAGACCGATGCCCATCAGCAGACCCGGAATGCAAAATACCAGATTGACCAGCAGCAATACCGGCGCATTCATTCCCTCCGCCATATCAATCATGCTGTTCATAAAGGTGATGGCCACATTGGAGCCAAGCACCATCTGAGCCGTGTCCTGAAAAGAATTCAGGCTGTTAATCATATTTCCGGTAATAATATTTACGATCGAAGCAGCGGTAGTCACCGTATAAAACAGCAAAGCCAGAAACAGCAGCGGCGATCTTACTGCCTTGCGTGCCTTAATCATAAACTGCCTGCTTCCTCCGGCAGTCCCCTGTGTCCTGCCATAATCATATCCCTGCTGCTGCGCCTGACGGCGGTCCGGATAACCGTATTGCTGTACTTCCTGGGAATAGCCGTAAGCCTGTCCCCCATACTGCTGCTGAACCTCAGGCCCGCCTGCACCGTAACCGAAGCCCTGCCCGCCGTAGGGGTAGCCGTTTCCCTGTCCGTAGGAAGCCGGACCGCCGTAGGGGGCCTCCATTCCTCCAAAGGCCGGATCTAAGTTCCGGGCGCTGTAAGAATCCTGCTCCGATCCCATATAAAACGGATCCCGGCCCTCGTAACCGTCCGCCTGGCTGCCGTAGAAAGGCTCCTGGTCAACGGCTTCCTCAGGGGAAGCTTCCCCAAAAGAAAGCTCCTCGTAGGAAGCTTCCCCATCCGGAATATCCTCCTCCGGCTGTTCTTCCGGTTCTTCCTGATCTCCCTCCTCGGGCGCCTCCTCTTCTTCTCCTTCCAAAAACCCACAACTATCTTCGCTGCTGTCATTCTCCTGGGACAGGGATCTCAAATCCGGCATAAGCTTCGTCGCCGCAGGCTCCTGCTCCTGCTCTTCCTCTTCCTCCGGAAGATCCTCGGCAGGCATCACCCGCTGCGGCGGAATATCCAGCAAACGGTTTCCGCACTTCGAACAATTCTGACTGGAATCCTCATTCTCATGCCCGCAATACATACATCTCTTCATGTTCCGTTTCTCCTTCAGTAATTCTTTGAAATCCATTATATCTCATTCAAATCACAAGGGCAAGTATTCTATTTTTTTATTCCATATTTCCTAAGATTTTATCAATGCTGACCAGCTTTACACTCAGCACAAAAACCTCTGTCGCCAGCGCAAGCTCCTCCGGAGTGGGGAAGGAAGGAGCGATACGGATATTCGAATCCTGGGGATCCTTTTTATAAGGATAAGTAGCCCCGGCTCCCGTCAGCACCAGCCCGGCTTCCTTGGCCTTCGCCACGATGGCCTTTGCACAGCCCGGCAGTGCATCAAAGGAAATAAAATACCCGCCTCTCGGCCTGATCCAGCTTCCGATTTTCAGCCCTCCAAGCTCCTTTTCCAGAGTATCCAACACCGTTTCAAATTTCGGCCGCAAAAACAGGGCGTGCTGCTTCATATGCTCACGCACGCCGTCCGCATCCTTAAAATAGCGCACATGGCGGAGCTGGTTCAGCTTGTCATGGCCAATGGTCTGAATCGCCAACTGTTTACGCGCTTCCTCCAGATTGGCCCTGGAAGAGATCAGCGCCGCCACTCCTGCGCCTGGGAAGCTGATTTTCGATGTAGAGCAAAATTCATATACCATATCCGGATTTCCCGCTTTTTCGCATTCAGAAAGGATTTCCGGCAAAGCATCCTGCTGATCCTCATACAGGTGATGGAGCGCATACGCATTATCCCAGAAGATACGGAAATCCCGGGCTGCCGGCTTCAGGGCCGCAAACCGCTTTACCGTCTCCTCCGAATAGGTAATCCCCATGGGATTCTCATATTTGGGAACGCACCAGATGCCCTTTACCGCCGGATCCTGATTCACATATTCTTCCACCAGATCCATATCCGGACCGTCCGACTTCATGGGAATATTGATCAATTCAATGCCAAACCGCTCTGTAACGGCAAAATGCCTGTCATAGCCCGGCACCGGACACAGGAATTTCACCCGATCCAGCTTACACCAGGGCGTACTGCCCATCACACCGTGCGTATAAGAACGTGAAACCGTATCATACATGATATTCAGGCTGGAATTTCCGTATACAATCACATTTTCCGGAGATACCTCCAGAAGATCTGCAAATAGCTTCTTCGCTTCCGGAATCCCGTCCATCATCCCGTAGTTGCTGCAATCCAGGCCATTCTCGCATTTTAAATCCGATTCACTGTTTACCGCATCCAGCAATCCTCTGCTAATCTCAAGCTGTGCAGCGGAAGGTTTTCCTCTGGATATATCCAGCTTTAGGCCCTTTCCCTTTGCATCCTCAAATTTTGCTTCCAGATTCTGCCTTTCCTGCAGAAGCTCTTCCTTTGTTCTCTCGCAGTACGGTTTCATATTCTGTCCTCCACTCTTGATAAATTTGCAGCGTTCCGCAGATCCGCAGAACTGCCAAACAGCCGCATTCCTTTCATAATGTCCTCAGCATGAATACATTTGTCCGCAGGGCAAAAGTTCATTCTCTTTACTCTAGCACCAGTGCTCCCATCCGTCAAGTATTTTCATTTTTGGGCCTATTTTTTTTATTCCGCACTGATGCGCGGCTGCGAAGCAGCTCTCCTCTGCATATCGTGCGCATCACCGCACGAAGTGCTTTTTGTGATATCGAAAAGTGAGAACTTTCCTGTATCACGAGAAAAAAGGAGCTGCCGCAAAATCGAATTTGCGAACAGCCCCCATGAATGCCGCTGTTAAATTTTCACCAGTCAGTTCCCGCCTGATCTCCAGCCTGCGCCATGAGCAGGCAATCTCTGCTATGCGGACATTTCCCGTAGGCACAGTCGGAATCCAAAAACACTCTGGTTCCGTCCTCTTTTTGTTCAAACTCAAGCACCACCATCCGGGTTTGATTCTGCGCCTTGCAGAAACCGGTGACAAAGGTTTCTCCGATATCCATATCCGATCTCCTATCTTCCTTCTTTCCGTTTCTCCAGCATTTCTTTCTTATTGTTCAAATACCGGAAAATAGAATCCTTTACATCCTCCAGCGCTTCCGCATGCTTTCTTGAAACCGCACCCGGATTCCGCTTCAGCAGCCCCTGAATGCTTCTGGAATATATATTCTGCAGGCGTTCCTGCCAGATCCGCTTTTTCAGCAGAAGCTCCTGCAGCTCAGCCCCAGGTAAGGCCTCCAGCTTCTCCAGCCGCTGCTGAATTTCTCCCAGCTCACTGCGAAGCTGCTCCACCTTCACCAGCACATCCCGGAAATCGATGGCCGCCTTAAAGGAAGTGGCAAAATCGGCAGACGCCAGAACGGTTATGAAAAGAACCGCCATGTATTTTCCGCGCTCCGGAAGCCGGGCCACCAGGTCTGCCACCGGCGGCTGTACCAGATAGACCATCGCAAACGTCATCGCCCCCCAGCAGAGTGTGGATTTCAGACACACATACCCGTTCAGATTCAAAAACTCCGTACTATAATCCCAATAGCGTACCTTAAACAGCGCTTCCATAACCGCTCCGGTCAGATACTCCAGGACTGTGGCCGCTGCCATGCCAATCACCGCCATAAGGAAATAATTTCCCCGCACCGGAAAGGTCACGATCAGAACGCACAAAGCTCCGCTTCCGTAGATCGGCAAAAACGGGCCCTTCATAAATCCCCGGTTTACGAGCCTCTTCTCTTTTACCGAAACGTAACAGGACTCCCAGACCCATCCCGCAAAACAGTATATGTAAAAATACAGTAGCCAGTCTGCCAGCATACCATCCAGCAAATTATCACCTCTATCTTAATAATCGTTTGGGAAGCTTTCCTTAAACTATATAAGCTTTATTTGCTCATCTGCAGCAGCTTATTCTTCAGCTCATTTTCCATCTTCTGCATCTCCAGCTCTGCGCTCTGGCGTTTCATCCGGCCCTCCGTCTGAATCTTAACCACTTCATCCAGAGTCGAAATCAGAGAAGCATTGGTCGTCTTTAAGGTTTCAATATCCACAATTCCTCGTTCCGATTCCTTCGCAGTCTCAATGGTGGCTGTTTTCAGGGCTTCCGCATTCTTTTTCAGCAGTTCATTTGTCAGATCCGTCACCTGCCTCTGAGCCCTTGCCGCCTGGTTGGAATGCTCCACACCCAGGGCGATCACCATTTGATTTTTCCATAGCGGAATCGTGTTCACCAGAGTAGACTGAATCTTTTCCACCATCAGCGTATCGCTGTCCTGAACCAGGCGAATCTGAGGTGCCGTCTGGATTGCGATCATCCGGGTCAGCTCCAGATCATGGAGTTTCTTTTCAAACCGGTTGCACAAAGCATCCAGATCCTTTGCCGCCTGAGCATCCTCCGGCTGTCCGCTAGCCTGAGCCTTTGCAGTAACCTGCGCCAGCTCCCCTTCCCGCACTTCCTTCAGCCGTTTCTTTCCGGCCAGGATATACATGGTCAATTCCTTAAAGTAATTCAGATTCAGCTCGTACATCTTATCCAGTACGGCCACATCCTTCATCAACTGCACCTGATGACTCTCCAGCGCTCCGCAGATCTTGTCTACATTTACCTCTGCTTTATCATACTTTGCTTTCAGTGCAGCAGCTTTATTTGCCTGCTTTTTAAACAAGCCCAAAAACCCTTTTTCTTCTTCCTCCGACTCAAAGCTCTGCAGCTCCGATACCAGGCCCGCAATCATACCGCCCACTTCACCCATATCCTTGGTTCTTACATTTTCCAGGGCCTTCTCTGAAAAATCCGCCATTTTCTTCTGCGTGCCTGCTCCATACTGCAAAATCGCACCGCTGTTGTGAATATCAATCTTCTGGCTGAATTCCTCCACCATTTTCCGCTCTTCCGCTGATAATACGCTGTCGTCCAACTCAGGCTCCTTCGGTTCCGGTTCGGCCGGAACTGCTTCGGCCGGCTCCTTTTCCTCGGGAAGCTCTCCAAAGGTCAGTGTGGGAGCGGTAGCAAATTCACTAAATTCGTTGCTCATGATCTTTTCTCCTTTTCTTTATACCTTAGTTATCAGAATCCATTACATCCTTCGCCACGGTTTTGATCCGTTCGCCAGGAGCAAAATCTTTTTTCATCAGCCCGTCCTGTGCCATCATGGTATGAAGTACGGATATATCTGAAGCGATATCCCAGGCCGTATCCTGGAAAAAGCTATCCAGCAGATTTTCAAATGCAGTATTGATCGTATCCAGAGAATCCTCGATCTCCTTTTTGGTCTTACGGATATTCTGGCCGTCTACCGGCTGTGCGTCCAGGTCCCGGTACGCATCCACCAGCTTTCTTGTAATCGGAAGGTAATAGCTCATCATCTTGTGCAGATCCGGAGCACTTTCCGGCTTCTTCGCCACCTGATCAAAGATCCGTGTGACAACGGTTTCCAGCCGGTACAGCTTGTCGGACATCACCTGATCCGGG
The DNA here is from genome assembly GCA_030537145.1 of Lachnospiraceae bacterium. Classification (GTDB taxonomy): domain Bacteria; phylum Bacillota; class Clostridia; order Lachnospirales; family Lachnospiraceae; genus Merdiplasma. The sequence goes on from JAUNON010000064.1 coordinate 7,903, forward strand.
ATCGCATCATTGCATACATGGATATGGGTAATAAAATCCTGCCCCTCCCGAAGGATCTCCTGCACCTCCTGCGAATACGAAGCGTCATCCTTTTCCTGCTCTTTTCTCTGTTGGACGCTCCGGGCTTTCTGACGTGCCTCCTCCGCTTTCCTCTGTTCATACTGTTTCATCGTGTCCTGATACTGCCTGTATGCGCTCTGACTCGTCATCAGACAGGTCTCCTGGGCATCCAGATACGCCCCTGCCGGAAACATCTGATCCTGAATCATGCTCTTTAGATCCTTCGTCACATACTTCCTGGATTTGCCCGTGCCTGCCGCCAGCTCCTCCAACTGACAGGTATCCCGCTCTCCCATAATCTGAAGATACTGCTTCTGCCGCTTTGTCCGGGCATTCAAACTGCTGCCGTGAAGGCCCATGCCAAGGAAGCCGCCCGTCAAACCCAGCATAATCACTGCCGGAATACCAAAAGCGCCCAAAACGCTGCTTAGTGACATAAACACCACTGCCATCACGCCGAAAATGCCCATAAAGGAATAGCCCACCGCCATATAAGTAATGCCCTTGTAGCCGCCGGACACCTTCACCGGAAGCTTCTTTCCGCCGCCGGACTTTGACCCCCTGCTGTCCTTCATTCCATATGCACGTTCTCTGGCCTGTTCATAGGCTGTCCTGCGCCTTCCATTCTGGTCATATGCCGGCCTGCGCCTCTCATCCTGGCTATATGCCGTTCTGCGGATTCCATCCTGCATATTCCGCTGCATCAGATTCACGGTGTCATTAATTGTATCTGTAATCGACTGATTTAACTGTTTAAAATCATTGCTGTCAATGGCAGACTGCACCAGATCCCCAATCTGCGCCCCCATCTCATACCAATCCTGCTTGTCCATTCTCTATCCTTTCCATGCTGCCCCCGGCAATGCCGAAAGAAAGCCTTAATATATACAGTATATTATATTTCCGTCCCGTTGTACACTTGATTTTCAATTTTTTCTGTCTCATAAGCATTTCCGGTATGCCCTGCCTGCAGTCCACACCGCTCTGCTTTGAGACTGCTCTACCACTAATATGATAAGTCCACGGATCGCTCCGCACTTCGTGCTTTCGCAATCCTACAGCTATTCGGAATTCGGGCTATTCGCCCTGCTTCCTCATACCTGTTGTCGTCTCATAAGCATTTCCGGTATGGACTGCCCGCAGTCCACACGGCTCTGCTTTGAGACTGGACTTATACAGTAAATATAACGGGAAAAAAGCAGTCAGTTCCTCACAAATAAGGAAGCTAACTGCTTTTTTCTCCGGACACAGCCGGTATTTTTCTGCAATCTTTCCTTTGAAGGCGCCCGTTTTCTGCGGTCCTGCCTTATTTTTTCTTTGATTTTCCCAGATAAGCGGCTTTTACTTCATCATTCTCCGCCAGCTCTTTTCCGGTGCCGGTCATCGTAATCCGGCCGGTTTCCATCACATAACCAATGTCCGCCGCCCGCAATGCCATATTTGCATTCTGCTCTACCAGCAGGATGGTCACGCCCTGCTTGTTAATCTCACGGATAATGTCAAACACGCCCTGCACCACGATCGGCGCCAGGCCCAGGGACGGCTCATCCATCATAATCAGTTTCGGCCTGCTCATCAGCGCCCGGGCAATCGCCAGCATCTGCTGTTCTCCGCCGGAAAGCGTGCCCGCAGGCTGCCAGCTTCTTTCTTTCAGGCGCGGGAACAGGTCATATACCCAGTTTAGATCCTTCTCGATGGAATCCTTCCGCATATATGCACCCATTTTCAGGTTCTCCAGCACGGTCAGGTTGACAAATACCCTGCGGCCCTCCGGCACCAGGGTAATCCCCTTTGTAACGATGGTCTCCGTACCCATGGCGCTTAGCTCCATATTCTGGAACTTAATGCTGCCTGCAGCCGGCTTCTCCAATCCCACGATCGAACGGAGCGTAGAGCTTTTGCCTGCGCCGTTGGCTCCAATCAGGGTCACTACCTGGCCCTCCGGCACATCAAAGCTGATGCCCTTTACCGCCTCGATTCCTCCATAGGATACCTTTAAGTCTTTTACTTCCAGAATATTACTCATCTTCCTGCACCCCCAGATATGCGCTGATGACACGCGGATCATTTTGAATCACTTCCGGCGTTCCCTGAGCGATCAGTTTTCCAAAATCCAGTACATAAATCCGATCGGAAATTTCCATAACCAGGTCCATATGATGTTCGATCACGAATACGGTCAGTTGAAAGTCCTGCTTAATCTGACGGATAAATGCGCTTAATTCATCTGTTTCCTGCGGATTCATTCCGGCTGCTGGTTCATCCAGAAGCAAAAGCTCCGGCTCCGTAGCCAGAGCACGGGCAATCTCCAGACGGCGCTGCTTTCCATAGGGCAGGGAGGTGGCGATCTCATCCTTCACCCCATCCAGACCTACCATCTTCAGCAGCTCCAGTGTCTTTTCCCTGTTTTCTTTTTCCTCTTTTCCATTCAGCCGGAAGGTGGCAGACAGGAAATTGGCTTTGGAACGCATATGCCGTGCAATCAGAACATTATCAAATACGGTCAGATTCTTAAACAGACGAATGTTCTGAAAGGTTCTGGCAATCCCCATCTTCGTAATCTGGTCCGGTGTTTTAACGATGGAATGCTCGTATTTTCCGGCATTTTCACCCAGATAATTATTTTTCATCTTCCCCTGGGGATGATTTTCCACCATGGTCCGCCCCTTAAAAGAAACCAGGCCGTTGGTGGGCGCATATACGCCGGTAATCACATTGAATGCGGTGGTCTTTCCCGCACCGTTCGGTCCGATCAGGGCCACGATCTCGCCCTTATTTACATCCAGAGAAAGGTTGTTGACTGCCACCACGCCGCCGAACTGCATGGTCACATTTTCTACGTGAAGTACATTTTCAGCCATTACACTTCACCTCCCGCCGGAGATTTTTTCTTTTGTTTTCGCTTAAACAGGCCAAACAGCCCATTCCAGGTAAACTCGCTGGTGCCCATGATGCCTCTTCTCCAGAACAGCACCACCACCATCAGCAGAATGGAGTAGATAACCATACGGAAGCCCGGACGAAACAGCGGAATGCTGACGCCGCCGATAGTCAGCGGACTATCCAGAAAACGAAGCCATTCCTGGCCTCCATTAATCAGGAAGGAACCGATAATCGACCCCGTAACGCTTCCAATACCGCCCAGCACCACGATCAGAAGGATGTTGTAGGTCAAAGTCACCTGGAAGGTCTTGGTATCGATGGAACGCATAAAAACTGCCAGCATACCTCCGCCCACACCGGTAAAGAAGGAGGATATAATAAATGCCAGCTCTTTATGGCGGAACAGATTAATTCCCATGGCCTCCGCCGCCACATCGTCCTCCCGTATCGCCTTAAAAGCTCTTCCGTAGGAGGAATTAATCAGCAGTACCATCACTGCAATGCAGACCGCCGCAATGAGAACCGGCTGGAATACATTTTTGAAGCCCGGAATATTATTCAGGCCGTAAGAGCCGTTGGTAATCGTATCCATCATGGGCGCAGCCAGAAACGCACGGATGATTTCCGCAAAGCCCAGCGTTGCAATTGCCAGATAATCGCTTTTCAGCCGCAGCACCGGTATTCCGATCAGGGCGGCAGCCGCAGCAGCCACCAATCCGCCCAGAATCATAGCCGGAATCATGGGCATGGACAGATTTTCCAGCCAGGGCGCAATTCCGTTCATGTAATATACATTTGACCTGACCTCTACCGGAATCGTCAGAACTGCTGTCACATACGCCCCCAGCGCCATAAATCCGGCCTGCCCCAGCGAAAACAATCCGGTAAAGCCATTCAGCAGGTTCATAGCAACTGCCACCACCGCATAAATTGCAGACCGCTCGATAATTGAAATCGCATAGGAATGCTTTGAGGTATCTGCCTGGAAATAAGCCAGGACGCCGCAGACCGCAGCAGCCAGCAGAACGCTCAAAACAAGATCTCTCGATTTATTCTTGCTCATATCCGTCACCTCTCAGACTTTATCGGTAGCAGCCTCACCGAACAGACCGGTAGGCCGAACCAGCAAAATAACAATCAGCAGCAAAAACGTAAATGCATCGGAGAAGGTGGAATATCCAAATGCCACCAGAAAGGTTTCGCAAATACCGATAATAAAGCCTCCGATCACAGCGCCGGGTATCGAGCCGATACCGCCCAGAACGGCGGCAACGAAGCATTTCAGTCCCGGAAGGGAGCCGGAATAAGGATACACGGTCATGCGGTCCGTAAAATAAAGAACCGCGCCGATACCTGCCAGCAGACTTCCGATTACAAAGGTCATGGAAATGGTATTGTTTACCTTAATTCCCATCAGACGGGAGGCCTCCGTATCCTTCGATACCGCCCGCATAGCCATGCCAAGCTTTGTATGGTTGATCAACTGCATCAGCAAAATCACCAGGATCACCGTCAATACCGGAGTAATCAGCGTAACCAGCGAAGCAGAAATATCGCCGAACTGGAAAATTTTCTTCAGGAACGGGATTTCCGGATAGGCCTTGGGAATCGCCGTAAACAAATATGTAGCCAGATTCTGCAGCAGATAGCTGACACCAATCGCCGAAATCATAATCGACATACGCGGGGCGGAACGCAGCGGTTTATAAGCCACCTTCTCGATCACAACCCCCAACAGCACCGTCCCCGCCAGAACCAGGGGAAGGGATATATACCATGGGAAGGATGCCATGGCAAAAACCATAAAATAGCCGGAGATCATAAAAATATCACCGTGGGCAAAGTTGATCAGACGGAGAATGCCGTAAACCATCGTGTATCCAATGGCAATCAACGCATAAGAGCCCCCCAGCGAAATACCGGTCAGTAAATGCTGTGCAAATGTTGAAGCACTCATATATATAGCCTCCTAAAACAATAGAAACATTTGTATCGGCCTGAAAATTCAGAACTTTCCTATAGTATCTGTTAGCGCAGCTTCCTGCTGCATACAGAAAAATTTGGGGCGAAGCCGAAGGTCTCGCCCCATTATTTTATGCTTTTCGGTTAATGCGCTTTCCTTTAATTACTCTACGGTAACCGTCTTTAAGAACTCAAATTTACCATCTTTTACAACATCAATATATGCGGTATCTTTTTCTGCATCTCCATTTTCATCGAAGGTAATCTTTCCGGTAACTCCCTCTGTGTCAAGAGCTTCCAGTGCAGCTTTGATCGCTTCTCCGTCTGTGCTGCCTGCTGCTTCAATAGCATCGCATACCACATTGTAAGCGTCATACAGAAGAGCCGTGTTACCTACAACAGAGTCATTTCCGCCATTCTTTTCAATGCGGGAGCTTTCCTCGTTCAGCCACTCCTTATATCCGGTAATAAAGTTTGCGGTAATCTCGCTGGAGGTATCTGCTTCATCGAAGAAAGTGGAGCAGATCATTCCCTCTGCATTCTCAGCACCTGCATTGTCAATGATAGTTGTATTGTACCAGGTGTCACCTGCCATGATCGGAACAGTAATTCCCAGCTCACGGGCCTGCTTGATAATCAGCGGCGCTGTTGTGATAGAAGACGGAGCAAAGATGGCCTCTGCATTCTTATCTTTTGCTTCTGTAAGGATTGCCTTGAAATCGGACTGGTTTGTCTGGAATGTCAAAGATTCTCCGTTTACAATTTCTCCGCCCAGCTCTGTAAATTTCTTAATAAAAAAGTTTGAAAGGCCTGCAGAGTAATCATCACCCAACTGAGTAATAACTGCTACATTTGTATATCCTTCATCCCATGCATACTGAGCCAGTACGCTGCCCTGGAACGGCTCCAGGAAGCACACACGGAAGTAGTATTCACATCCGGTGGTAACCTGGGGATTTGTACAGGAAGCTCCCACTGCGGGGATCTTTGCCTCTGCAAAGGTGGGACCTGCTGCAATCGCACAACTGGAACCATATGTGCCGATTACCGCTACTACGCCATCCGATACCAGTTTCTGTGCTGCGGTAACAGCCTCTGTCTTATCTGATTTATTATCCACCACATCCAACTCCACAGCATATTCCACACCATCGATGGTAACCGTAGGTCTCTGGGCCACTGCATATTCAGCTCCCTGTTCTTCCTGAATACCACCACCTCCATTTTCTCCTGTCAACGGTTCAAACACTCCGATCTTGATCACATTATCAGAAGAAGTTGTTTTCTCGGTAGCTGCCTCTGTCTCTACTGCTGCTTCGGTAGCTGCTGCCTC
>JAUNON010000064.1:14150-15200 GCA_030537145.1 Lachnospiraceae bacterium
TCCGTCTCTGCCGCTGCTTCCGTTTTCGGAGCTTCGGTCTCTGCCTTTTTGCTGCCGCAACCGCTCATGCATGCCGCTGCTAAAGAAAGAACCATCGTCATAGCTACTACTTTTCTTTTCATAATTTTTCCTTCTTTCCGCGCTTGTGCGCCTCTGTTCATGTGCAATAGACATTTGTCTTTGCATTGACTACATGGCGGTAATTATATCACCTTTTTTTCTTTTATTCAAGTAAATCCTGAAAATAATTATTTTTGGTTTTTTCTCAGCATTTTAGAAAATTTAAGTAATTCAAGCTCACGCCCCCAAGAAATCGTTTATATTTTCGGCTATTTAGAAATTATCAGAAAAAAAGCATTTCGCACACCTTACATCCCAAGCGCTTGACAATGCAGCCTTTCGAAAAAGAGGCTTTTCTATGTCCCGCCCGCAAAGCTGCGCATCGTTTGCCCGCAGGGCTTTTGTTTGCTGTATAAGTCCAGTATCAAAGCAGAACCGGACGGGCTGCCGGCAGACCATTCCGGCTATGCTTTTGAGACGACAACAGATATGAGAAAGCAGGGCGATTCGCCCGGATTCTAAATACTCATAGGATTGCGGAGATCGGAGTGTCAGCGGCGCTCTACGCCGACCGAAGCGGAACGGAGACACGAAGTACGGAGCAATTAATTATACGTTATCGCAATCCGTGGACTTATATGTTTGGTGGTGCCTGTGTCAGCAGGTATGGGGCATGGGATAGTTATAAGCTTTCACGCTTTACAGCAGCAAGCGCTTCCCTGCGCAACAAAAAAGGACCGCTGCAAAATCAAATTTGCAAAGCCCCGTATCCGGTGTTTGTAAGCACTTCCTGATATCTGTCCGCCCATGTCGGATTTCTTCCGCCATGCTTCGGACATTTTTCTCAGTGATACAAACTCCTTGGATACAGATCCTTCTGCTTTCGATTTTGCAACGGCCCCTTAATCCGTATTTTCTTTTTTTATGAACGGCCTATGCTTCGGTAGCTGCCTCGGTCTCTGCTGCTGCCTCGGTAGCCGCTTCGGTTGC
>JAUNON010000135.1 GCA_030537145.1 Lachnospiraceae bacterium
GGCTGAAACCGGCGTCAGAGCTGTTTCCTGCCCATATCCATGCGGCAGGAGAGGAGGCGGAGCAGGGAGAATATTCCCTGATCCGCTTAAATATGCTGGATTACAGCAGCGAGGATCGGATCAAGGTTTATGCCAACATAAGCCCGGAGGAAGCGACATATATCTATTCGGCGTTGTTCTGCCATCTGCTGGGGTTTGAGTTTTCCCAGGAGAAGATTTTCGGAATCCCGGATGAGAGCGGTTACAGTACGGTGACAAAGCTTCAGATTGCCAGATACGATACAGACAGCAAGGGAAACATCCGCAGATACCCGTGGTATGTGGAAATCCAGAACGGCAGGGGAATCGCGGATACCAACGCCAACGGAGGAAGGCATTGCAGGAAGGGAAGCTATATCTGTGACAAAAGAGTAAGGCTTACCATAAGCGATCCGGATATGTTTAAGCTCTTTAAGAAGGCAGACAGCTATATCCGGGCGTTTGAGATTGAAAATGCGTTCCGGCAGAACCGGGTCGGAAACTTCGTGAACCTGTACCGGCTGTTACGAAAGGACATGGATGAGCTTCGGCAAAGGCAGGAGCAGATCCTTTCCGGGCTTTGGCCGGAAGGGAGGAAGGCTGCATAATGAGGAAGCGGATAAACGTAATCTGAAAAAAATTTACTCTTTATTGAGAATGTGGTATGATGACAACAAGGAAAGTCAGGAGGTGGAGGGATGCCGTCGAATATCGAACAGCTTTTGCATTTATATCGTAAGCGGTTGGATCCTGTTCTGAAAGGACATATGAAGCGGATGATTTTATATGGTTCCTACGCAAGAGGAGATTTTAAGCAGGATTCCGATATAGACGTGATGATTCTGCTGGATTTAGATGGTTCTGCGCTTCACTCCTGTGAGAAAAAAATCTGCGATGTCACATATGATTTTAATTCAGAGTACGGGATTGATATTATGCCGGTGGTGCAGAATATCAGCCATTTTAATTATTGGAAAAAGGCATATATGTTTTACCACAATGTAGATACGGAGGGGATTGAAATCTGATGGGATACCGCTGCTTTTGATTTTAAAGGCAGCGGTATATTCTATGTTTTCGCATGGAAAATGGCTATAAGTGAAAAGAACTTTGTACTCAATATGAGTAAGAAACATGAGGGGTGGTAAATGAATATAAATTTGAGATTTCCAAAGTTCTACTTCCATTTTTAGGTATTATTAGGATAGAGAAAAATGTTTCATGGATTCAAAACGGTGGGAAAGAGGGGACAGAAACGGGATTATTTCTTCATTTGCTTGCAATGATTTGTGCCCGATGGTAGAATGAAACTGAACAAACAAAGTATTGTTGTTGAATCATGGGGAAGAACATATGGAGGAGGTATAGGACCATGACGATGAAAAGATCGGAAGTTGAGCAGACGATAAAGTTTCTGCTGGATAAGTATCATGCGGAATGTGCCATACTGTTTGGTTCTTACGCACGAGGAGAGGAAACGGATAGTTCAGATATTGATGTAATTGTAATAGGCGGTACGCATTTTAAACCAAAGGATATATTTGCTTTTGGTGAAGAACTACGCCAGCTTACGGATAAAAAAGTTGATGCCTTTGAGATCCGTGAAGTAAACAAAGATACAAAGTTTTATGAAAATGTAATGAGAGAAGGGGTGAGGATTGCTTGAAACGATCAGACAAAGAACGTCTCAAGAAGATTGTTTCTATATGGGAAAGCGTGAATAGGCAGCTGAAGGAACGTGGTATTACAAGAGAAATGCTGCTGAATGATGAATTTTCTCAGTGGGCAATTACCACACCATTGTACAATATGGGGGAGCAGGTATACCAGTTAAGCGATGAACTGAAGAAAAGGTATCCGGAACAGCCGTGGAATTTGGTTGCCGGACTGCGGCATCGTCTGGTTCATGATTATGACGGCATTAACTGGTCGATTATTGTTGATGTGGTTTTTGAGGATATGGAGCCATTTGCAGAGGCTGTGAGTAAGATTGTTGATGAAATGTAGGATGGTGAAATCAAATTATGGCAGGTGAGGGCAGGCATGGACCGGCAGACTATATGTTGCTTAGGAGTACAGCTTTGAAAAGGAGCGCAGACTATATGGAAAAAAAATTTGATGCTCCCGGTGGGAATTGAAAACTTTGAGGAAATCCGCAAGGATGAATTTTACTATATTGATAAGACGAAAATGATTGAGCAGCTGCTGCAAAGCTGGGGAAAAGTGAATCTGTTCACAAGACCGCGCCGGTTCGGGAAAACTTTGAACATGAGTATGCTGAAAAGCTTCTTTGAAATCGGAACGGATCAGTCTCTCTTTGATGGTCTTTATATTTCACAAAAAGAAGAACTGTGCGAAATACACATGGGAAAATATCCGGTGATATGTCTTTCTCTGAAAGGCGTTGATGGCTTAACCTTTGAAGATGCGAAGGATAATTTGATACAGGTTGTAGGGAATGAGGCAGAGAGGTTTTCTTTTTTATGTGACAGTGAGAAACTGTCTGAAAATGAAAGAGACAAATACCATGCCCTGATTGCGTTGCATGAGGGCAGATATAAGATGGATGGAAGTTTGTTTAATTTTAGTCTGCAGATTTTGTCACAGCTTTTATATAAGCATTATGACAGGAAGGTCATTATCCTTATTGATGAATATGATGTCCCCCTTGATAAGGCGTTCCAGCATGGTTACTACAAAGAAATGGTGTTGTTAATTCGAGGCATATTCGGACAGGCGTTAAAAACCAATGATTACCTACAATTTGCAGTGTTGACCGGATGCCTGCGTGTGTCCAAGGAAAGTATTTTTACGGGACTGAATAATTTTAAAGTTTTTTCTGTTGATAATATCCGCTATGATGAAGAATTTGGTTTTACAGA
>JAUNON010000136.1 GCA_030537145.1 Lachnospiraceae bacterium
CAGCTTTAAAATCCATCCGGTTGCCCGGTGGTCTGTAAATGCCATTAACCGGATTTTGACAGATGAGGTTTACACCGGTGCCATGGTTCAGGGAAAGACGAGCACCCCGAATTATAAAGTGAAAACCCAGATGGCAAAAAAGCCGGAGGAGTGGATCAGGGTAGAGGGCACACACGAGGCAATTATTGCGTTCCATGATTTTCAGACTGTTCAGGAATTATTAAAACGGGATACGAGGACAGCACCGGAGAAAAAGGAATTATATCTGTTTTCGGGGTATCTGTTTTGCGGAGATTGTAAGAACAGCATGGTAAGGAAGGCCGTGCCGTCCGGCGGAAGAAAATATTATTACTATGTGTGTTCCACAAATAAGCACAGCAGGGAATGTTCCAGCCATTCAGTCAGCGAGAAAAAACTAACGGAGAAGGTCCTTCATGCTGTGCAGGACCAGATAGAGATTGTATGCCGGATGGATGAGTTTCTTTCTTATATAGACAAACTGCCGGAACATCAGAGAACCGTCTTTAATTATGATGCACAGATCGAACAGCTGCAGCAGGAGATACAGAAGTACAAGCGAATGAAAATGAAGCTGTACGAAGATTTGAGCGATGGGATTATTGATGTAAAAGAATACCAGGAATACCGGAGCAGCTTTTCTCAGAGGATTGCAGAGAAAGAGCAGACACTGGAACGGCTGGAGCATGAACGGATGGAAGCTGTAGAGGGAAACAGGGGCTGTAACCTGTGGATGAAAGAATTTCAGCGGTATCAGAATGTGCAGGAACTGAACCGGCAGATGATTACATCACTGGTGGATAAAATCATGGTTTATAACGATGGAAGTATGGAAGTAGTGTTCCGGTATGCGGATGAGATTGCCATGCTTTTAGAAAAGATCAGAAATTACCAGGACAGCGAAGGACTGCCGGAATTGGCAATGGCACAGTAGGAGGGAGCGACAATGGCAAGAAAAAGCAGAAAGCAGGAAGCGGCCAGTATTGCACCATTGTTAAATATTGAGGACATAATCTATCTGTGTGGAATTTACGGGAGACTTTCTTTAGTGAACAGCGGCAAGCAGGATGAGGGGGATTCCATTGAAAACCAGTTGAGTATTTGCAGCAGGTTTGTGGATGGGCATACAGAGCTGAAACTGGTGGACACGTATGTTGACAATGGAAGGAAAGGAACAACTTTTGAAAGACCGGAATTTAACCGTATGATGGAGGATGTCAAGGCAGGGAAAATAAACTGCATTGTGGTAAAAGACCTTTCCAGATTCGGCAGAGATTATCTGGAGGCAGGTGAGTATCTGGAAAAAATCTTTCCATTTCTGGGTGTCCGGTTTATTGCGGTAACAGATGGATATGACAGCCTGCATAGCAGTACCGATGAGCGCACCATGACAATCCCGTTAAAGAACATGATTAACGAGCTGTATGCAAAAGACCTGTCTCAAAAAATCTGTACCAGCATTCATGCGAGGATGGATAAAGGGGAGTTTCTGCAAGGCAGGCTGTGTTATGGGTATATGCGTCTGAACAAAGGAGATCTGACGTTAGTACCTGATCCGATAACGGCTCCCTATGTGAAGCTGATGTTTGAGCTTCGTCTGAAAGGATACAGCTATGAAGCGATACGCAGACATCTGGACAGCATTCATGCAATAACCCCTAGTCAGAGGAAAGCACAGCTGGAAGCAGATAGTTCCAAACAAAAGGTCAGTGAATATTGGTTTTCTTCGGGAATTACAGATTGTCTTTCCAATCCGGTTTATCTGGGGCATCTGGTTTATGGCAAAGAACCAATCGCTTTATATAAAGGTCAGAGGAACAGAAAAGCAGCAGAAAGATCAGAATGGAAGATTATTGAACATATGCACGAACCGCTTGTGACGCAGGAAGTTTTTGATAAGGTGCAGGAAATTAACCAGGCATCTCAAAAGAGATATCGGGAAAGCCATAAAAACACGAAACCTTATGAGAATATATATCGTGACATTATAAAATGCGGTGATTGTGGCGGGGCTATGCGGTTAGGAAAAAATGTGTCGCAAAAGACAGGGATAGAGACCAGGGTATTCCGCTGCGGAAAATACAAAGTGACAAACCGGAGAGAGTGCAGTATCCATACGATAAAAGAAACGGTATTGCATGATGCTGTGCTTGCACAGATAAAATTACAGATTCAGCTGATGGCAGATATGGCACAAAAAGCGAAATGTAACAATGGAGCTGATGGTATTGGAGCAGTTTATGAAAGCAGCAGGAATAAGATCGCAGAACTGAATAAGAGGAAAACCAGAGTTTCAAAATTGCGTGAAAGTCTCTACGAAAATTTCTGTGAAGGATTGCTGAGTGAGATGGAATACCGGGAAATGAGGGAGAGTTATCTGGAGCAGGAAAATAATCTGCAGGATGAAATTGAAAAGGCGATGGAACGGAAACAGCAGATGGATACTTTCCTTTCCAAAACGGAGGAAACAGCGGTGGTATTTAAAAAGTTTGCCAGAAAGAAAAAGCTGGATCGAACTATGCTGGAAGCTCTTGTGCAGGAAATCCGTATATTTGAGGATAAGCACATTGAAGTAGTTTTTAAATTTGCGGATACATATCAATCATTTTTGAAACTGGAGGAAAAGAAAGAAGATGAAAAATAGATGAGTGTTGGCATTATATATCCGGATTTCGAAGGAAGATATATACAGGATAAATGAAGATGTTGATGAAAGTGCCAGTATCAGCCATCAGCGTGACCTGCTGAAATGCGTATATAACAGCCGGAAGGATTTATCGGGTTATGAGGTTATCGAATATGTGGATGATGGTTATTCCGGGACAAATTTTGTTGAGGTAAGATAACGATACCTTTTTTGCAGAGGGTGTTATCTTACCTCT
>JAUNON010000137.1 GCA_030537145.1 Lachnospiraceae bacterium
GCCGATGAAGAGGTCTGCACAGCCTTCCGCGGAGCCACACGGATAGGTTCCGTTTTCTGATCGCCTATGCGAATCACCGCGTTCTTTACTTTATCTGTCGTATTCGTCAGAAGGAATATAATCTCCTCAGAACCATCCACCATATAAGTTTCTTCCGGATCAGGTTCCTCTCCCAGACGCGCAAATATCTGCAGCTTCACTCCATCGGTCTTTTTGGAGCTGAGCTTCAGTTCATAAAGATTTCCGTCAGCCGCAAGAAGCTCTTCATATTCTCCGGCAGAACTGCCTTCGAACTCAAACTCCTTCTCTACGGTTTTTCCTTTATTAACCGTTTTTTCCAGTTCCTGATTCAGGGACGCCCTATGGAGTCTGAACTCTGTTACATCACCTTTGTTTCGAGCCGATGCGATTGCGCCATTGGCCACATTGCACAATATTATGCTGCAGCACAATACTGCTGCACAGACACGTTTTCCTTTACTGGACAGCCATTTTCCCAGTTTTTCCATTTTTCACCTTCATCCTCCTTTTTCTATATTTGTTCTATAATAATCATTTACTCAGGTCCACTCTTCATGTCACTTCCCTTTCCATGCTCTCTTCCCTGCTCCTTTCCAAATATTTCAAGGAACGGATCATACAGCCGCGCTTCCGCCTCCAGCCGCGCATTCACTGCATCTTCATAGTTGACAAATGTCCCAAGATTATAAATTCTTCCACGGAAGCCGATGCTGGCCCGCCAGCGGTTATTTTCCCGGCGGTATACGCCGCGGTGGCCTGTGGTATTGTTTGCAAAGGTTTTTCTGCATGCAATTCTTTCGACGCAGGTTCCTCCAACGAAATGGATGGCTTTTTTCATGTTCTCTTTTCTCTGCTCTTCCTGGAGACACCCGCAGCTTCTTGTAATACCGGACCGCAGATTTCCCTTCTGACACACGCATATATTTCCGCAGTCGCACTGGCACTGCCATCCAATGACAGAGCCGTCCTCTCCATGAATCGGACCCAGCACAAGAAGACGGCCATAGCGTTCTCCTGCCATGCCGATTCCCCTTTGCCGGAGCACATCCTTCCGGTAGCAGCCGCAGCTTTTCGTATGTCCGCTTTTCAGATGGGAGTCCTCCACAATCTTCTCGTTGCCGCACTCACACCTGCAGAGCCAATAGCTTTTTTTGTTTTTTGAGGGGGCCTTTTTTAAAACTGTAAGCCGCCCAAACCGTTTTCCTGTCAGATCCTGCTTCATAAATAAAAACCGTCCATGACATAATGTGTATTATGTCATGAACGGTTTTGCGTGTATTCCCTGTTATTATAAAAACTCTGCCTGGCATACGCGGCAGCCTTTTTTAACTTCAAAAAAAATTAATAAATTCGTTGAAAAACCAAACTGGAAGTGCTATAATGTCTGCATATGTAAGCAATAGAGAGGATTAACCATGACATAATACACATTATGTCGTTATTTTATTTCCCCAGTCCACACCATCAAGTAATAACCCCAAATCCAACTGCTTTTCGCATACTGCCATGCTGCTTATCATCGTATACCGTCTTGTCGTCTCCACGCTGCTGTGTCCCAGAAAGTCTGCCAGCCGGATCAGATCCTTTTCCTTTTCATAAAAGCATTTCGCAAACAAATGTCTCAGATTATGCGGAAACACCTTGCTTTTTAATATCCCTGCTTTCGCGCTGAGCGCTTTCATCTCGGCCCATATATTCCGCCTGTCCACCGGACGTCCGTTTCTCGTCACAAATATACTGCCTGCCCGTATTTTAAACCTCCGGCAATATTCTTTCAGCATCTGCACCACTGCCCCGGAAAGAACGATAATCCTGATTTTCCCCTTGGAATGAATCTGCACTCTTCTCTCCTTCAAAGCCTCTACCGTAATGTATTTAAGCTCCCCAATCCTGATTCCCGTACCGGCAATGGTCTGCAAAATATGATACAGCCTGTGTTTTCCTTCACTTTTCGCCGCGGATACCAGACGTTCGTATTCTTTTCGGCTCAGCTCCCTTTCTTCCTCAATAAAAATACGTCTCTGCTGCCTGCAGGAACGGACACAGCATTCCGGCTTTCCAATAAATCTAAGAAAATGATTCAGTGCGATCAGCATGGAATTCGCACTGCTGACCTTGTAATTCTCAAGAAGCTGCTCCTTATAGGCACGAACCATCTGAGGCTCAATTTCCGCCTCCCCTGCATATTCCAGAAAATGCTTCACATCCCGGATGTATTTGTCAATGGTATTTTTGCTCTTTTCTTCCTCCAGAAGACACTTTTTAAATTCCTCTAATGCTCTCATAAGCACTCTCCCTTCTGCGGCTCTTTTTCTTTAGTGTAACCATTTTTACCGGATTTCGAAGCAATTTGCAAACATTTTTCGACGTGGAAGGCACAAAAAATCCGCAGGCTGGTCTCCCTTCCTGCGGATTTTTATCACAATTTTGAAAGTTGAATATGCAATCGCCCTTAAATTACTTAAGAGTAACCTTAGCGCCCTCAGCCTCGAGCTTTGTCTTGATCTCGTTAGCTTCGTCCTTGGAAGCGCCAGCCTTAACTACCTTCGGAGCGCCGTCTACAACGTCCTTAGCTTCCTTCAGGCCAAGACCAGTTACTTCACGAACAACCTTGATAACCTTAACCTTGTTCGGGCCAACCTCAGTAAGCTCAACATCGAACTCAGTCTTCTCTTCCTCAGCCGGAGCTGCTGCGCCTGCTGCTACAACAACGCCTGCTGCTGCGGATACACCAAACTCTTCTTCACATGCTTTTACTAACTCGTTTAATTCTAATACGGATAATTCCTTGATAGCTTCGATAAATTCAGCTGTTGTTAACTTTG
>JAUNON010000065.1 GCA_030537145.1 Lachnospiraceae bacterium
CGATCACCAGCCAGATTTTGGCCACAGAGTAATACCGGAACCGGTTCAGGATAAAGTAGCCGAAAAAGGTAATCGGTAGAAACAGAAAAATAAATTGGTAGGTTGAAAATATCATACTGCCGCTCCTAACATCCGGGAAGCTCCCCGCTTTTTCCGAAGATTTTCCGCTGGAAATTTTTTTCAAAATTGTTACTTTTTTTACAAAAATTTAATTCTAATGTAATATACCATGAGGCCAATAAAGTTTCAAGCAGTTTTAGCTGGAAACTTCTATTTGTGATATAGGAAAGTGAAAACGTTCCTATATCATAAATAAAAGACCGGCCGCAGTCTGTTTCTCTGCAGCCAGTCCCGTATATGACGCTGTATTCTATCTTTTTTGCAGCTATTCCGGCCCTCCCGGCATCTCCCGCCGTTCAAAGCCCCATCCTTAAACCTCGATCTGAATCCTGCGCCCGGTACGCTGGTAACGCCTGCAGCATACGCCGGCCCGCTCAAGCATCCGCTTTGATGCGATCACCGACGGGGTTGCCGCATATTTGTCCTCATCATAAATCAATGTTTTGATGCCGGACTGAATGATCGCCTTGGCGCATTCGTTGCAAGGAAACAAGGACACATACATCTTCGCCCCCTCCAGGCTGCCTCCCCGGTAGTTCAGGATCGCATTCAGCTCACTGTGGACGGTATAAACGTATTTTGTCTCCAGCTCCTCTCCCTCCCTGCTCCAGGGAAATTCATCATCCGAGCAGCCCATAGGAAATCCATTGTAGCCTATGGATAAAATTTTATTGTCTTGACTTACAATGCAGGCCCCCACCTGCGTATTGGGATCCTTGGAACGCATACCGGCAAGCCTGGCCACGCCCATAAAATACTCATCCCAGGATATATAGCCTTCTCTCTTACCACTCATCGCATTTTACCCCTGATCTCTGCCAGGCGGCAGCTTTCTATTTCGTTCCGAAAATACGGTCGCCTGCATCGCCCAGTCCCGGGACAATGTAGCCGTGATCGTTCAGATGCTCATCCAGCGCCGCAATATAAATATCCACATCCGGATGCTCCTCCTGCATCTTCTTTACGCCCTCCGGCGCCGCAATGATGCACATAAAACGGATATGCTTGCAGCCCTTATCCTTCAGCATCTGGATCGCCGCTGTAGAAGATCCGCCGGTAGCCAGCATGGGATCCACCACAAAAACCTCCCGTTCATCGCAGTCTGCCGGAAGCTTGCAGTAATATTCCACCGGCTTTAATGTCTCCGGATCACGGTAAAGTCCGATATGGCCCACCTTCGCAGCCGGGATCATAGCCAGCATCCCGTCCACCATGCCAAGTCCTGCCCTCAGAATCGGTACTACCGCCAGCTTCTTTCCGCTTAATTCCTTTACCTTGGTGCTGCAGATGGGTGTCTCAATTTCCACATCCACCAGCTTCAGGTCTCTGGTGGCCTCATAGCACATAAGCATGGCAATTTCACTGATAATCGCCCGAAAGTCCTTGGAGCCCACTTCCTTTCTGCGGATAACTCCGACCTTGTGCTGAATCAGTGGATGATCTAACACAGTTACATTTGACATGATATTTCCTCCTTTGTCTTATCTTAACCTTTCTATTTTCCGTAACTGACCCACGTTTGGTCAATTACGTTTTTCCCGTTTATTCATGCGCTCATTCAAAGCATCAGCTCCTCTTCGTTCAGCACCACCACCAGCTTGGTAATCAGCTCCTGGAGCTGCTCAAAGCACTGGCCGTATTCGCTCAGATCTCCGCCGTAGGGATCCTTTACCTCACCGGAGATATCAACGTATTCCGTCAGCACATATACATTCGGCACATTGCCGTAATTCGTCCGGATCTTTTCCTTCTGGTCGTATCCCATGGTCAGCACAAGCGTCCGCTCATCGAAATCATCCCTGCCCAGCGGCTCACTGGTATGGTCCTTCATGGTCAGTCCGTTACTTACCAGCACAGCCTCCGCCTTCGGATTGATCGGTTCCGGAAAAAGTACCACCAGCCCCTTAGAAACGATCAGAATATCCTCCAGCAGATATTTTTTCTGCAGGATCGCCTCCGCCATGGGGCTCGTTGCAGTATCGCTTCCGCTTACAAAAATAAGCTTATCATATCTTTTCAACTCATCGCGCTCCTTTTTTTCCGGTCATTCTGCCCGGATTATCTGATGGCCCGCCGCCTTAATCAGCCGGTTCATAATCGCCTGTCCAAGCTGCGGCGTTTCAAATGCCTCTGAATAGATCCTGGTAACCTCCAGTTCATCAAACTCTCTTAAAATTCCATACAAATGTGCGGAAATCGTAATCTCATCTGTCCTGGTTCCCACCGACTTCACGATCCCAAGCGGATACGCAGATACGGATTCGTCTGTGGCAATAATGCCCGCACGCCCGCCGGTCCGTTCCTCTTCTGCAGCCAGCTCATTGATCCTTCTTCGGACCGCCTCCGGCCTTCCTTCTACGATGGTCAGTCCGGCCTTCGGTGCATAATGACGGTATTTCATTCCCGGCGCCTTGGGCCTCAGATTGGGATCCTCCTTCAGCAGCGCCGGATCTATCGGCACAGCTCCCAGCAGCGCCTCCAGCATCTGCTGATTAATATAACCCGGACGCAGGATAGCCGGAACGTCTCCTGTCAGATCCACGATCGTAGATTCCAGACCGATGCCCACATCCCCTCCGTCAATAATCATGTCGATCTTTCCGTTCAGATCATCCGCCACATGGGATGCTCTGGTGGGACTGGGACGTCCGGAGGTATTGGCGCTGGGAGCGGCAATATATCCGCCGCCTGCCCGGATCATCGCCAGCGCAAGGGGATGGTTGGGCATCCGCACCGCCACCGTATCCAATCCCCCTGTGGTGCCGTAAGGCACCAGATCTGTTTTGGGAAAGATCATCGTCAACGGTCCCGGCCAAAAAGCTTCCGCCAGTTTTTTTGCCTCCGGCGGTATCTCCCGCACGATGCGGTCCAATGCCGAAAATTCACAGATATGGACGATCAGCGGATTATCGGAGGGACGTCCCTTAGCCGCATAAATACGGGCTGCTGCCGCCTCATCCAATGCGTTGGCTCCCAGGCCGTACACGGTCTCCGTCGGAAAGGCCACCAGGCCGCCCCGCTTCAGGATCTCCCCGGCTCTGGCCATTTCTTCCTCATCGATCCCCCGGGTCATATCCGCCATTCTTGTTTCCATTTCCAATCGTCTCCTTCACGGTCCAATGCTTCCTTTGTCCAGACCTGCCGAATCACTGCTCTAATTGTTCCTATTATAGCACCACCTTGTCATTCTGAAAACCTTTATTTTTTCTTCCACATTTCCGGCATTTATGCTATACTGGTTACAGATTTTTTACTGTATAAGTCCAGGTTCAAAGCAGAGACGGGCGGGCTGCAGACAGACCATTCCGGCTATGCTTTTGGCAGTGCCTGCAAAGCAGGCATGAAGGTTAAGTAAGAAAACGGCAAAATCAATCACAGGGAGGGAAAAGATATGGAAGAAATGGAACGCAAAGATATGGCGGTACAGGAAGCGCCCGCTGAAGAAGCACCGGTGCAGGAAGTATCTGCCGAAGAAGCGCCTGCCGCAGCGGAACCGCAGGAAACTATGGCCGATTATGCGAAAGAGCTGGAGGCCTCATTCCGGAAGATTCAGGAGGGGGACATTCTTACCGGAACGGTGATCGGTGTCAGTGAAACAGAAATTACCCTTGATTTCGGCTACTATACGGATGGAATTATCCGGCTTGAGGATGCCAGCGATGATCCTGGCTTCTCCCTGAAAGATAAGGTCGAGGTAGGCCAGACGCTGTCTGCTACCGTGATCCGCAGAGACGATGGCGCCGGACATATTCTCCTGTCCATGAAGGAAGCCGCTGCACTGATGGCCTGGGACCGGCTCCGGGAGCTGCTTGAATCCCAGGAAAACATTTCCGTGAAGATTTCCGGTGTGACCAGAGGCGGCGCAGTTGCTTATCTGGAGGGTATCCGGGGATTTATTCCGGCCTCCAAGCTCTCCCTTGATTATGTGGAGGAGGACAATCTGCCTGACTGGCTGAACAAAACCATTGAGGTACGTGTCATTACCGCAGACGAGGAAGAAAAACGCCTGGTAATGTCCGCCCGGGACATTCTCCGGGAAGCTGCCGATGCGGAACGGGCGAAAAAGATTTCCAATGTGGAAATCGGTCTGGTGACAGAAGGTACGGTTGAGACCATCAAGCCCTACGGAGCCTTTATCAATCTGGGCAACGGCCTGTC
Source organism: Lachnospiraceae bacterium (assembly GCA_030537145.1). Classification (GTDB taxonomy): domain Bacteria; phylum Bacillota; class Clostridia; order Lachnospirales; family Lachnospiraceae; genus Merdiplasma. Next base: position 4,279 of record JAUNON010000065.1, read on the forward strand.
CGGCCTGGTACACGTATCCCAGATCTCTCAGCAGCGGATCAAGCATCCTGCCGCAGTTCTCAAGGAAGGACAAAAGGTAAAGGTAAAAGTCATCGATGTAAAGGACGGAAAATTGAGTCTGAGTATGAAAGCACTGGAAGAGGTGGCAGCAGCGGAGATTACAGAAGAGACCTTCGATCTGCCGGAGACCGAGGCCGCTACCACTTCCCTGGGCGCGCTTTTCGCCAAGCTGAAGCTGTAATCCGGCCGGTCCGGCACAGCATTTCCGGCTGAAACGAAACAGGAGCCGCCGCAAAATCAAAAAGCAAAGGAATCTGTATCCAGGGCATCTGCTTTCTGATTTTGCGGCGGCTCCTGCCTTGCTCCGGCTGGGATCTTCTTATTTCTCCTGTACTTCCAGAATATCCATAGGACATGCCTTTGCACAGATACCGCACGCAATACATTTTGTCGTAACCGGTGAGTTCTCTGCCTTTACCATAACCTTCATAGGACAGACTGCCACGCACTCGCCGCAGCCGTTGCACAGCTTCTTGTCAATCATATAAACGCCCTTTGCGTTCTGCTTAATTGCCCCCTGCTTACAGGTACGGGCACATTTTCCGCACTGAATGCAGGTATTTGTCTTAGGATTCCCATCCTTTCCCTGTACGATCTGAATACAGGATTTGTCCGGATCAAATTCTTTGTAGAAAGCCATAGAACAGGCTCTGACACACTCCAGACATGCCATACACTTTGTTTTGTCTGTTACTACCAGTTTTTTCATTGCTTTATCCTCCGTTTTTCTTCTTTCGACAGCCGTCTGCCAAAAAGTTTCATATTATTATAACATTACAGCACAACAGCGTCAATTCCTGCTGGTTCCGGAGCGTCACACAAAGCGGGCCGGGAAACAGCCTGCTTTCATCCTTCGGACAAATACTCCATGATCCCCTGGCAGATTGCGCCTGCCACTGCCTGCTGGTAGTTTTCCGTCTGAATCTTTTCTGCCTCCCCCGGATTGGATAAAAAGGCGCATTCCACCAGCACCGTTACGCTTGCGGAACGTTTGAGGATATAATAGTTGGTATTTGCTTTTATATCCCGGGGTTTCCCCACCTCCAGCCGGGTATTCATCTCCTCCTGAATACAGGATGCCAGCTTCTTCCCCTCGTCAGAATGCTCAAAATAAAATACCTGGGGCCCATATACCGCAGGATCCGTATAGCTGTTTTGATGAATACTGACCGTCAGCAGCGGCTTTGTCTCTTCAATCACCGCACACCTGCGCTGCATATCCTGCGCTTTTTTGTTTGAAACTCCGGAATCATACAGCCCATGATCATCCTCTCTGGTCATCACTACGGAAAAGCCCCGTTCCTCCAGCAGTGCCTTCAGTGCCAGCGCAACCTTCAGATTGATCCCCTTTTCCTCCACACCGCCCACGCCCACCATTCCGGGATCCTCGCCTCCGTGTCCCGGATCCAGGACGATCGTTCCTCTGGCTTCCTCCATCTTTGCTTCCGCCATCGTCTGCTGTTTTTTTCCTGCATTTCCAAGCGATTCCATTTTCTCAATGCAAATGCCCGGCAAAAAATAAGCCAGCACCAAAAGGAACACCGTCATCCCTGTTTTCAGAATCCTGTATAACAGTTTTTCCCTATTTTCCATTTTCCCATCATTCCCGAAGCCGCCCGCTCTTTAGAAAAGCATATGCCGCTTATTCCCGGAATAGGATTCCTTTTCTAGCATCCGTCATTTGCTGTTTATAAATTTTTTACAAAATAATTAGCACTCACCTCTTGACAGTGCTAACAGCACGTGTTATAGTATGTGTAGAACAAAAATAAAACAAAAAGAGATACAAATTTGAAAAGTTTATGTATCTCAGACCTAGTAAATGGCACATAATATTCATATAGAGCTTGTTTAACGAAGATAGGAGGAATGATTTATGTTGATGCCAAGTATTTTTGGAGAAGATTTGTTTGATAACTGGATGGATTTTCCGTTTGAGAGAGAGAACCAGCGCAGAGCCGCTCACAATCCGCTGTACGGCAAAAATGAGAAAAACCTGATGAAAACCGATATCAGAGAGACTGAGACCTCTTACGAGCTGGACATTGATCTGCCGGGCTTTAAAAAGGAAAATGTGAATGCTCAGTTGGAGAACGGATATCTGACGATCAATGCCGCAAAGGGCCTGGATCAGGATGAAAAGGACAGCGACGGCAAATACATCCGCAGAGAGCGCTTCATCGGCCATTGCTCCAGAAGCTTCTATGTGGGAACGGAGATCACTCAGCAGGATATCCGGGCAAGGTTTGAGAATGGCATTCTGAAGCTGTCCATCCCGAAAAAGGATCAGAAAGAAGTAGAACAGAATAAATACATTTCCATCGAAGGGTAATCTCTTCACACAGAATCCCCTCCGGACAAAACAAAATTACTTCAAAAGGCGAAGGGCTGCTTTCCACAGCCCTTTTGCCATGCCCCAACGCCGTTTGTACCGTTTTATTTTTTTGCTCCAGTCCCTTTTTCGGCCTGGTGCTTTTTTTAACAGATTTGCTTCTTTTTTCATATTTTGCTATTTCCTTCCAGCGCTTCTCTCCGCCGCCTTCTGCCAGCAGCCGCCCCATTTTCCGCAGTCCATGCGTACCAGGCTTGGGAGCAGGGCGTTTTCCTCCGGATCACTCTGCTTCGCCCTCGTTCTGGCCCGCATCCAGCCTGCTTTCCTCAATCATCTGCTGCAGAGAGGAGATCATTTCCTCGTCCTTCAGACGGAACTTGATTTCTACACGCCGGGAGGCATCCATATTCACATTTCCGTTTTCGTCCAGAATGGGATTGCTCATGGATCGCCCGTTGGCTGTCAGCTTCTCGGTCAGCAGTCCGCTCTCCTGGGAATTCAGGAAGGATCCTCTGGAATTCACCAGATATTCCGCCACTGCAAAAGCTCTTTCCTGAGATAATTTCAAATTCGTAATATAATCTCCGGTAGTATCGGTATATCCGTCAATTATGATTTCCGCCAGATACGGTTCATATTCCTGATTCAGAAGCACTTTGCAGTATACCGGCAGCACCTGTGCCAGAATCCGGGTCCCCTCTTCCGTCAGCAGGCTTTCGTTATAGTCAAACAAAACGCTGGAATCCAGTACCATAGCACCTGTCTGGTGATCGATTTCCACGGAAATCTGGTTGGCCTGAAACTCTTCATTCAAAGCTGCGATCAGATCCGCCTTTACGCCAATGATCTGGTCGATCTTTTCCTGCTGCTGAGCCATCAGCGTAGTCTGCTCATCCAGCTTTGCCTGACTGGCCGCCAACTGGGCTTCCTGAGCAGTTAAAAGACTGGACTGCTCATCCAGGGTGGCCTGACTTGCAGCCAGCTCGCTTTCCTTTTCCGCCAGAGAGGCCGCCTGTTCCTCCAGGGTAGTCTGCAATGTGGCCAGACGGGCTGCCTGCTCCTCCAGAGTCTCCTGCTGGGATGCAAGCTGATTCGCCTGCTGATCCACCTGGCTCTGCGTCCTGGTCAGTTCATCCTGGGTCTGCATCTGCTTTGCCTGCTCCCTCAGCTTTTCCGTATAATTTTTCTGCGCCTGCATCAGGCACACCGCCATAATCAAAACAAACAGCAGAAGAAGGCCGGACATCATATCCGAATAAGAGCGCCATACATTATGACCGGCCGTATCCTGCATCCTTCTTCGGTTTCCTTTTTTCATCCTCTGCCCTCCCCGTTACCTGCCTGACCGGAAAAATCCCTTCTTATTCTGCTGCTGGCGCTGCTGCCGTTCCATCATCAGAATCAAACGCTCCAGCCGTTCATTCAGAGCCTCCAACTGCTCATTTTCTGCCTTCGGGCCGGGCGAAACCCTGTCCATTTGTTCTAAGACATGCTCCAGCGTCTGGCCGCCAAGCTCATTCATCCGTGAAAGCTTCTCCATCGCCTGACTCATATAATCCACAAAATCACGCAGATGCTCCTGCTGCACCTTCATGGCCGCCAGGCATTCCTCCTGGCTGGAGCTGGTCGCCTTCATCGCCCGGGTCATCTCCCGTTCTCCCACCGTAAAATCCTTTTGGAATTGGGTCTGCGCTTCAGACAGAAATTGGACATAATCCCGCTGCACCCTGTTGCTGTCCTTCAGCAGCGCCCGCATCTCCAAAAATTCTCCCATAAATTCCTTGCGCATACTCTCCGTCACCTGCGCAGCAATATTCTGCAGAAGCTCCTCCTGATGCAGCGTCACCACCTCTGTAAAATGGTCCATAGTCGCATTTAGCTGCTCCATAGCCGGCCCCATATGGCTCTCAAAGCTTTCCGCCATCTGGCTGGACAGCTCCTGACTCATACTTTCGGTAGCCTTAATCTGCTTTTTCTGATTGGATAATACCCGGTTCATCGCCGTAGCGTCCGTAGGCGGCACAGCACACAGATAATACTTGTCCAGAAAATTATCCAGGCTTTCGGACAGACCGGAAAGCGCTCCGCGCAGCCAGTAAGAAAAAGCCATTGAAAGGGTAATGCCGTAAATCGAAGTAATAAACGCAACCTTAATACCATTCACCAGCGAAGATACGGAGGAAGCCATCGTCTCATAGCTTACCGGGTCAAACCCTCTCAGCCCCCATACCAGGCCCACAAAGGTTCCCAGGATACCCAGACTGGTCAGAATATCCGGAACCATCTCCACCAGCCGGCGGTGCGTGTAGTTGTTGATTTCATATTCCCCAATATAGTCCCCGATATCGCAGGGACTATTGGTTTTCCGCAGATAAGCCACATACTCCTGATACTTCCGGTCCAGATAATCTACCTCAAACAGCCGGGTGCCCGGTCCGGTGATTTCTGATGCAGCCCCCTTATTTTTGTAAATATCGATCAGCTTTCCGGATGCTCGGTCCAATCCGTTTGCCGTCTGATGCATCCGCAGGAAGCCGAACAGTCCGGCAAAAAGAATAATCACCGCCATGATCCCAAGAATCACCAGATTATAGGCCAGCGTGTAAATATCCGCATCCAGAGAAAGCATAGTCATAAATATACAAATCCCGGCCGCTGCAAAAGCAGTCAATACATTAAAAAACTTCCGCATAGAAAAAACCCCTCCCATCTTTTGTTTTCCTTACGCAGTCCATACCTCCCTCACTGCCTTCTATTTTAAATATAACATCCGACTTTATGCATTTCAACTTATTTCTTTTTATAGACTTTAAAACTGTTTTTTAATCTGATATAATAGTTAACTAAGGAAGGTATCTTATCATGAGTGAGCATGCACGAATTAACATTGGAGCGTTCCTCGGACATATGGATGCAGAGTATTCCACTGAGGTGGGGATGGGTATGGAAAAAGCCTGCCGTCAGACGGACTCTAATCTGTTCATATTTCCCGGGATGTTTGCCGCTGCCTTTTATTCCAATCCGCAGCGGTATGATTATCAGATTAATACGGTTTACGGTCTTGTAAAAAAGCATAACATCGATGTGCTGATCATATCTCTCGGCACCATCGGCATGTTTTTATATACAAACGATTACAGGGAATTTCTAAAGCAGTTTGACGGCATCCCTGTTATTTTGCTGGAAGAAACCCTTCCCGGCTATTCCAGTATTTCTATCGATAACGAAAGCGGCTTCCGCTCCTGCCTGGAGCATCTGATCGTGAAGCACCGCTGCCGTAAGATCTGCTATGTAGACGGACGGGAAAATAATCACGATGCCATCAGCCGCCGTCAGACCTATATCGATACCATGACACATTATGGGCTCCCCTGTGATGCTACCATGATTTTTAACGGCAATTTTGTTCAGGATGTATCAAATCCGGTCCGGGCCCTGGTACGTGCTCATCCGGATGTAGATGCGATCTGTTTTGCAAACGATGATATGGCCAAGGGCAGCTACTCCGTCCTGAAGGAGCTGGGAAAGTCCATTGGGCACGATATACTGATTACCGGCTTTGATGACAATCCTGCCGCCCCGTTTCTGGAGCCTCCGCTGACTACGGTCCGGGTCAACAGCTTTTCCATCGGCTTCCGTTCCGTACTGGAGGCGATCAAGCTATTGCGGAAAAAGGAGATTTTTCATAAAAAAATCCCTTCTCAGTTTATTATACGGGAAAGCTGCGGCTGCCACAATCCGCTGGATTGGCGGATCCATGCCTCCAATCAGGAGTTTTCCCTGGATTCGCTGGAACATACAGCCTCTATCTTGACCAATTATATTCTGGAGAAAAACCCGGACGAGCATACTAACGCCGTTTTTCTGCAAGGGCTCCAGGAGCTGATACAGTTTTTAACGGATGCCTCCAAGTCCGTATCCGGAGAAAATCTGCTGATCCCGCTGAAGCAAAAGCTGCTTTTCCTGAAACAGTCCAACCTGCCCCAGATTTCTCTGGAGCGCTTTAATGATACCATCCGCCGTCTGATCCAGCAGCTTTTTATCACAGCGCCTACCGACCGGCAGCGTCTGACTCTTTTAGCGCTGGAAACGGAGATCTATACCTTTACCGGCCAATATGTACAGGGAATCCTGAACCGCCAAAACACTCAGATGAAGAACAGCACCTGGGTTCTGACCCATATTGCCAGCGATTCACTTCCCATCGTAACGGATCCGGAAAAATGCTTCCAGTTTCTGGGAGAAAAGCTGCAGCAGCTTAAACTGGACGAAACGTTCCTCCTGCTGTATAAAAATCCGGTTATTTATTGGGGCAAGGAACCCTATGCTTCCTCACAGCCGCTTGAGCTGGTGATGTCCATGAAACCGGGTGAGCCGGTACAGACCTTTTCCAACCGGCAAGTTTCGGTTACAGACATTCTATCCCTGAACCGCAGGGATGCGACCAAGCGCTGCACCCGCTATATTTTCCCCGTATTTGCCAACGAGGAGCATTTTGGATATCTGATCTGCCAGTTGGAGCAGCCCTTGTTCCACCTGACCAACATTGCTTCCCGCGAGATCGGGCTGACTGTGAAGCTGATGCACCTGATGCGCCGGGAGAAGGAATACCGGGATCAGCTTTTGAAGGCAAACCGGGAGCTGACCGAACGCTCCCAGTTGGATGTGCTGACCAATATTTACAACCGGCGAGGCTTTCTGGAAAACAGCGTTGCGGCAATCCGGGAAAATTACGGGAAATATGCCATCATTGCCTATCTTGATCTGGACAGCCTTAAGCAGATCAATGACAAATTCGGCCACGAAAACGGAGATTACGCCATTGCCGCAGCAGCAGAAATTCTTAAACATTCCTGCCGGAAGCAAGACATCATTGCCCGCATCGGCGGAGATGAGTTTGCGCTGCTGTCCATTCTGTCTGCGGACACCATCGAGCCGGATACCATTCGGCAGCGTATTATTTCTCATATGCATGAGATAAACGCAAGCAGTGAAAAACCGTTTTTTATTGAGCTTTCTATTGGTATTATGAAATTCCAGTGTCTGGATCAGGATATCGATTCTCTGCTTAAGCAGGTAGACAAGCTGCTCTATGAAAACAAGCAGCATAAACGCTGTTCTGTAGTAAAATGAAAAAAAAGGAGAATGAGTTCAGATGAGTAAGATCGAAGAAGTAAGAAGCGCTATGCAGGCCGCCATGAAAGCAAAGGATAAAGAAAGAAAGGATGCGCTCTCTATGCTGTTGGCAGCCCTGAAAAATAAAGCAATCGACAAGCGGGCCGACCTGACCGAGGAAGAAGAAAACGAGGTTGTGCTCAAGGAGATCAAGCAGACGAAAGAAACGCTGGAGCTGACCCCTGCAGACCGTACTGACATTATTTCGGAATGTACCTTCCGCATCTCGGTGCTGGAGGAGTTTGCCCCCCACATGATGGATGAAGCCGAGATCCGGACCGTGATCCAGTCCGTCCTTACCGAGCTCTCCATCGCCGAACCCACCGCAAAGGATAAGGGCCGCATCATGAAAACTCTGATGCCCAAGGTAAAGGGACAGGCGGACGGCAAGCTGGTCAATCAGGTACTGGCTTCCTTTCTGAAGTAAAGCCGGAAGAATTACGCAACACAAGGCAAAGCTCCCCTGCCGCCGGCTTTCTCTGCCTTATGGAAGAGGCTGCCGCAAAATCGAGAAGCAGAAAGCGCCGTATCCGAGGTGCTCACAAACACCGGGTACAGCGCTTTGCAAATTCGATTTTGCAGCAGCCCCTTTTTATTTCTTCACAGTTACTTTTTTCTTCGTACACCAACTGCTGTAATATTTCTTTCCCTTCACTGTCCGATAGCTTCGTATCCGCACATAATAGCGTTTTCCCCGTTTCAGCCCGCTGATGATCTTACTGCTGCTGCCTGCCTTTGCGGTTACGGATTTTGCCCCGGAGAAATTACTGCTGAGGGCATACTGAATCTGATAGCCGCTGCTGCCCGCCACCCTTTTCCAGGATACGGTAATCTTTCCCCTTGTTTTTGAAGTGACCTTCTGCCCGGTCACGGTTTTCGGGTTGATACAGAAGGTAAGCTTTTTGGTTCCGGTGTAGCTGCCGATACCCTTTACCGTAATGACTGCTGTCCCCACCGCCTTATTATTGGAATAGGACAGGGAATAATCGGTTCCCCGCACCAGGCTCCGGCTCTCATCCTTCAGCGTAATACCCGGCCACTGGCTTTTTCCGGTGTAGACCCGGTCTGCTACTTTGCCGTAGGTCAGGCCGCTTATGGATTTCTTTTTAATCTGAAATGCAACAATCTTTGTTCCGCTGTATTTACCAATTCCCTGAAGCGTTATGGTTGCCGTTCCGGCCCTCAGATTGTTCTGATAGGTCAGCCGGTAATCCGTATTGAATTTCAGCGTATTTGTCCCAAACTTCACCGTGGGGACCGGTGTGATTCTGCTTCCGGTATAGGTCCGGGCCGCCACAGCAGACACCGAAGCATGCGCCAGCGTATCTCCTAGTCCGCAGCGGGTGCAGACCCCGTTGACATAATAATGCCCCAGGGCCGGTAAGGTCTGCTTCCTGGTATGATTCTCCGTACAGGCTCTGGTACAGGTATAAAGGATATATCCGCTTTCCGTACAGGAGGCCGCCCTTCGCTCCGTCTCCCGATAATCATGCTTGTTCGGATCCTTCGCCCCTGTGTACCCGCTCCGGTACGTAAGCCCGCACCGGGTACAGGTATATAACGTATGAGCCGGTTCCGTACAGGTAGCCGCCTCCCATATTCCGCCATCCCAACTGTGGGAATTGGCCGCACAGGGATTGAGCGGATCGGCAGACAGCGCCGGATACGTAAACAGGGTGGTATTTCCCGCCTCAGAGCCGCTGAAATTTCCGCTGCTGCTTCTGCCCTCCGTAATATTTCCCATCATGAAATAGTCATAGGTGTATCCACTGCTTTTGTCGTCCCAGGTTACATCGGTCAGATACCATCCGCCTGCCAGATAGACGCCGTTCCACATATGCCCTTCTGACCTTCCGCCCTGCACCACCGTTCCTCCGATCAGCACACACGGGATTCCCATCCGGTCGCACAGAATCTTGTATGCCTTTGCATATCCTTCACACACCGCTCCGGCTCCCACGCTGTCCACAAAAGCGCCTGCGGCACAGAATATGCGGTAATCCCCCGTTTCCTGATATGACTGCAGAGCTGCCGTATCATAATACAGCCGCCGGCACAGATAATCGTGAGCTTCCCGGGCCAGCTCCAGCATATCGGTATTTCCGTCCTGATTGCCCTTTGCATCTGCCTCCGCCTGTATCTGGCTTACTGCCTGAGCCACCCCGCTTTGAAACAAATCCGCCATGGCTTCCGCCCCGTCAAAAGCGATCTTAGGCGTGTAGGAAATTCCGGACAGATATCCTACCCAGCCCTTTGCGCTGCTTCCGTAAGCGCCCACAGAAAAGGTATAGGTCCCGCCCCTCAGCCAGAAAATCTCCGGATGATCATAAATCATCGCATCCAGGGAGGACTGCATGGAAAATACAACCTCCTGCCGGAATTCTTTATACGCTTCCGTAGTCTGATCAATCTGCTTACTGCCATTTTCGTTTGTTACCACATCCGCCGAAAACGTGACCGGGCTTTCGGCACGGTCATAGCTTAACTTCATCGTTCCCGTATTCTGACCGTTTACATAATAATCCACCCTAGCATCATAAAGCTTCCGTGCCGTTCCGCTTAACTGATTGCCAAAACAACCGGAATAAGAAACCAGGTCAAGGGCTTTTATCCCATAAAATGCGTCGCCCGAAACCACGGCAGGATCCGAAAGCTCCATTGTCTCTGACACTGCAAAAAGCGTTTCCTCCCGGTCCGGATCCTCAATCAGGCCCTCCGGATCCTCCTCCGGCACCTCCTCCA
>JAUNON010000138.1 GCA_030537145.1 Lachnospiraceae bacterium
GTTGTTTTAGTAATTACGGTATTTTCTGTCACTGTAATTTCCAGCTCTTCCCCCGTGAAATCCAGTGCAGAGGTGCCTGCATCCGGATTTTCGGGAGTCTCCATATCCGGATCCTGAGGAGCTCCCATTTCTTTTGGGGTTCCCACGGCCAATGTGATTTTTTCATTTTCTATTGATTTCACTTCACCGAAAATAGTATTTTCATTTTCGCTTTTTGCGGCCGCAGCGTCCTGTGTATCGGAAACTTCTTCTTTTATTATATCTTCTGCGGTATTGTCTGCCGCATAGGAAACGGATACCGTTCCCATGGATGCAGACGTCAGTACGATTCCCATCATAATCCCAATATATTTGCTTTTCATTGCGTCTCCTCCTTACTTTTGCGATGTATTTTGTGATTATGGTGTTACTATATCCGTTTCCTGTGTCTGAAATATGTTTGGAATGTGAAAAAAATGTGGTGATTTCCAGGATCAGGTTTTTAAGGAAGGATTCGGAATCCGCCCCGAAGGAAATAAAAAAGAAAGAGGGTGCCGCAAAATCAAATTTGCGATACCCTCTGCTTTAGAAAATAGACATACGATACGTCAGTTTAAAATTCATTTCCCGGAAATTTCGGGATGCCGTCAAAACCGGCCTGAAGGTCTGCGTCTGTAGGAATGTAATCGGTCATGGTTCCGTTGTGGAACTGCTCATAGGCTACCATGTCGAAGTAACCAGTACCGGTCAGGCCAAAGAGAATTGTCTTTTCCTCGCCGGTTTCCTTGCATTTCAGAGCTTCATCGATGGCTGCGCGAATAGCATGGCTGCTTTCCGGCGCAGGCAGGATGCCCTCCGTGCGGGCAAATTGTTCTGCTGCCTGGAAAACGGAGGTCTGCTCTACGGCCCGGGCCTCCATCAGTCCATCATGATAGAGCTGGGACAGAATGCCGCTCATTCCATGGAAACGCAGTCCGCCTGCATGGTTGGGAGACGGGATAAAGCTACTTCCCAGGGTATACATTTTGGCCAGAGGGCAGATCATACCGGTATCACAGAAATCATATGCAAATTTTCCTCTGGTAAAGCTGGGGCAGGAGGCCGGCTCAACGGCGATGAAGCGGTAGTCTGCTTCTCCTCTCAGTTTTTGTCCCATAAACGGAGAAATGAGGCCTCCCAGATTGGAACCGCCTCCGGCGCAGCCAATAATAATATCCGGCTTCACATCGTACTTATCCAGGGCCGTTTTTGCTTCCAGTCCAATCACGGACTGATGCAAAAGGACCTGATTTAATACGCTTCCAAGAACATAGCGGTAGCCTTCATTGGTGGTAGCAGCCTCTACCGCTTCCGAAATTGCGCAGCCGAGGCTTCCTGTGGTGCCCGGATGTTCAGCAAGGATCTTACGTCCCACTGCCGTTTCCATAGAGGGCGATGGAGTTACGCTTGCACCGTAGGTTCTCATAACCTCCCGGCGGAAGGGCTTTTGTTCATAAGAGACCTTCACCATATATACCTTGCAGTCCAGATCAAAGTAAGCGCAGGCCATGGACAGGGCAGTACCCCACTGACCGGCTCCCGTCTCGGTGGTAACACCCTTTAATCCCTGTTTTTTTGCGTAATAAGCCTGGGCCAGTGCGGAATTTAATTTATGGCTTCCGCTGGTATTGTTTCCCTCGAATTTGTAATAGATCTTTGCAGGTGTGCCCAGAGCCTTCTCCAGGTGGTAGGCACGTACCGTAGGCGAAGGACGGTATGTTTTATAATACGCCTGGATTTCCTCCGGAATATCAATAAAAGCGTCTGTGTCATTCAGCTCCTGATTGATGAGCTCCTCACAGAAAATCGGAGCGAGCTCTTCTGCCTTTAAGGGCTGCAGGGTACCCGGGTTTAAAAGGGGAGCCGGCTTTGTTTTCATATCGGCCCGGACGTTATACCATTGTTTTGGAATTTCATCCTCGTTTAAATAGATTTTGTAAGGGATTTTTGCTTCACTCATTGTTCTTCTTCTCCTTTTCCTTTTTGATTTCCATGTGGTTGAACGGCTGCATTGGGAGAAGAACCTTTTCCTCGGTGAGATATATCATAGAAAATATCGGATGAATACAAAAAAAGCCCTTGTCCCATATTTGCTGGGACAAGAGCAAAAACTCCTGCGGTGCCACCCTGCTTGACGTAAATCAATTACGCCCACTCATGATATACGAACATATATCTGATTTGCTAACGGAGTATCCTCTCCGGCTTCCTTACTGTACTGTTCAGGTTGCCCTCAAAAGCCCATTCCATCTGATGCTGTCTGCCCCAATTTCACCACCTGCGGCTCTCTGTAAGATGCATATCAAATGTACTTCTCTTTTTCAGCGGTTTCTATGGATACAGTACCATGTTTGGGCACAAATAGTCAAGAACTTTTTCCCTTGTTATTTTCAGGGCAGAATGATATGATTGTCGCAGTATAGAGAGGAAACCAAAATCATGCTGGAAAAGATTGATTATATAGAAAAAAATGGAAATGCACTGATTTACCGCTGCTATGGAGACGGCTCCCTGGTGGAATTGCCGTCCTTTCTTCGGGGACTGCCGGTGACGGAGCTGGCGGACCATTGCTTTGCCGGGGAGGCTTCCTTCCGATATAAAAAATTTCAGATAAAGAGCATTTACCGGGCGGAATGGGAAGGAGAGGAAAACCAGAAGCCTGCACAAGACCGGAGCCGGGCAGAAAACC
>JAUNON010000066.1 GCA_030537145.1 Lachnospiraceae bacterium
TGTTTCACAATATTATATCTCTATTTTTGTGTATATTTGTTGTATAAATATTTTCTATTTCCAGAAATTGTCATATAATTCTATCATATTTTTTTATATTTCTATTTTCTATTTGACATATAAAAGCAATTATTTTATTCTAGTAATTAATAAAAATCGTATTTCATTATCATACTGGTGCGTCATAAACACCCTTACAATGATAGGAAGGAAACTATATGATTGAAAACCTGAATGGGATTCATGAAACAGTCAATTACCGTGAAAACACCAATATCCGGATGTACGACAATACGGATTATGAGGAATATCCGCCCCACTGGCACACCGCCCTGGAAATCATCATGCCGCTGAAGAATGAATATCCGCTGAAATACGGGGACCGCACCTGTTCGCCCCAGGAAAATGAAATTCTGATCATCTGCCCCGGAGTCCTGCATCACCTGAAGGCCACCCCGGGACAGCGTATTATTTTCCAGGCGGAGCTGTCCTCTTTTTCCCAAATTCGGGAGGTGGAATCTGTGACGGCAAACCTTTCTCCCGGCCTGCTGATCACCCCGGAGACTTTTCCGGATACCTACGGCCATATTCACAGGCTGATGGAAGAGATCGTGACAGAATATTTCCAGTCATCGCCCCTGTTTGAAGCCTCGATTTATGCCCGGCTGCTGGAGATTTTGGTAATTATCGGCCGCAGCCATACCGGACTTGGAGGCAATTTCCATGCCGGAAGCTCCAAGCAGTTGGAATATATGGAAAAATTTATTGATATTTGCAACTATATCAGCGAACACTGCACAGAGGATCTGACTCTGGACCAGGTGGCTGACCGCTGCGGCTTCAGCAAATATCACTTTACAAGACTGTTTAAGCAGTTTACCAATGTTTCTTTTTACAAATATCTGAATCAGAAACGGATCGCCCGGGCAGAGCAGCTTCTGATCAACCCATCCGCTTCTATCACAGACGTTTCTCTCTCCTGCGGCTTTTCCAGCCTGTCCGCTTTCATACGGATGTTTAAGATTATCAAGGGCTGCACGCCCTCCCAATTCCGCAGTATGTACGAAGCGCCCGACTAAGCACAGCAAGTATTTATGATATATGAGCAACAATTTTGTATCCCTTTCCAAACGGGATACCATATAATTCATGACATCCGGTCATAACCGAAAACATCACAAGGAGGTATCCGATTTATTATGTCACAGATTTTATTACCCGGCTTATTTCAGAATAATATGATGCTGCAGCGGGACAAGCCGCTTCATATCTGGGGAACCGCCCCGGAGGCTGCGGAAATTACCGTCCAACTGGAGGATACCAGGGTTACCTGCCCGGTTTCAAACGGCAGGTTTTCCTGCCTGCTGCCCGCCCAGGATGCAGGCAGGGAAAAAACACTTTTCTTCTTTACCGGGCAGGAACCGGAGCCTGCTCTGTGCATTGAGCATATCAGTATCGGTGACATCTGGATGGCCTGCGGCCAGTCCAACATGGAATATTTTCTCCGGTATGACGCCCACTGGAACGACATGAAAATAGCCCCCCGCAACCGGGATATCCATATGTACAACTGCCCCCGGATCGCCTTTGAAGGGCAGATCCGGGAACAGCCGGAATGCGGCTACTGGTTCGGGGAGGGCGATCCGGCCTGGCCTTTGTTCTCCGCCCCCGGCTATTCCTTTGCCAGAAGCCTGCAGCCGGATCTGAATGTCCCCGTCGGAGTGATCGGCTGCAACTGGGGCGGCACCCCGGCCTGCGCCTGGATGGATGAGGAGCACCTGTCCGTCCCGCCGCTTACCGTGTTCCGTCAGGAATATGAAAAGGAGACTGCGGGCATTCCTGCCGGAGAGCTGGAAAAAAGCAGCATGGAAGCATGGAAATTTGAAGATTCCTACCGCCATCAGTTGGAATGGCGGGCCATGATGTACGGGCTGACCAGAGAGGAGCAGCAGCTCTGGGAAAAGGAACATCAAACGGATCCGTTCGTACCCATGGGACCCTATCACCATTACCGTCCCTCCGGCCTGTATCACACCATGATTCAGAAGATCGCTCCCTTCACCGTCAAGGGCTTTCTCTGGTATCAGGGAGAATCCGATTCCGGCCACGCCGAAATCTACGATCAGACCATGACCTCCCTGATCGACTGCTTCCGCAAAACCTGGCAGGACGAATCGCTTCCCTTCCTGTTTGTACAGCTTGCTCCCTTCGGTGTATGGCTGGGCTGTACCGGGGAAAATTACGCCATCCTGCGCAGCCGCCAGGAAACGGTATCAAAAACCGTCCCCGGCACCGGTATGGTATCCATTATGGATCTGGGTATGTATGAGGACATCCACCCCAAATTTAAAATGGAGGTGGGGCAGCGTCTGGCCCTGCTGGCCAAAGGGAAGGTCTACGGCTCTCCCATTCTCTGCGAATCCCCGGAGATCGCCGGACTTTCCAGAAACGGGCTGCAGCTAACGCTGACCTTCCATCACTCCGGCAGCGGTCTGTATGCGGACGAATACGGTCCCGACAGCTTTCACATCCTTCAGAACGGTTCAGAGCTTGAGATCACCGGATTTACCGCAGAGCAGGACAGCGTCACATTGACCCTGAAAGAGGCTTCTGATGCTCCATTGGCGGTCTCCTACGCAGAAGAGGATTACTGCCAGGTACATATCTGGAACAGCGCCGGACTGCCGGTAAAACCGTTCCACTGCGGTACAGAAGGAAAGTTATAGACTTTCGTGCTTTAAAGCAGCAAACTCTTTCCTACATCATAAAAAAACGGGCTGTCTCAAAATACCGGAACCAACCGGTTCCTTTTTGGGACAGCCCTGTTTCATTCATTTCATTATGCAGTTTTTATCAATTATTTTGCTGCTTTGTTCTTTCCGGTCAGGGTCTGAACACCTTCGATGACAAGCACGATAGCCAGTACGATCAGAAGGATTCCGATGATAACCTGAGCATAGGGACCCCAGTCAGCGCCGCCTGCGGAAATGATACCGATCTGGTTCTTAACAGTCAGTATCAGAGAGCAGATGGTAACTACGATCATGAATGCCATAGGAACAAGGAACATCTTGTTGTTTTTGCCCACATTGCCCAGCCATGTAGCAACAGCCAGAAGGCCGATACCAGCCAGCAGCTGATTGGCAGCTCCGAACAGACCCCAGATCTTTCCGTATCCGTTCATACCCAGCAGAATACCCAGAACTACGGTCAGGATCGTTGCGAAGTAGGGATTTACCATAACCTTCTTCCAGCCCTCTTTCACATCCTTCGGTGTCTGTCCCGGCTCAAGCCAGAATTCCTGGAACATGAAACGTGCCAGACGGGTAGCCGTATCCAGAGAAGTCAGGCAGAATGCTGAATATGTAAGCACCAGCAGCGTATACAGTGTTGTCTCTGTACCCTTCAGGCCCGGAATGGCAGCAACCATACCTGCGATACCGCCTGCAAAGATATCGGTAGCACCGGCTGTCGTTCCGATCTTTCTTGCATATGCAATCGCACACAGTGTCAGAACAGCAAGTACGCACTCCAGCAGCATGCCGCCGTATGCGATGGGTTTCGCATCGGTTTCCTTATCGATCTGCTTAGAGGTAGTTCCGGAAGAAACCAGTGAATGGAAACCGGAAATAGCGCCGCAGGCAACGGTGGTAAACAGAACCGGGAACAGATACTGGATACCATTTCCATTATCAACCGCAAATCCTGCAAATGCCGGGAACAGCTCCGGATCAATGTTCGGATGTGCACCAATAACACCTACCGCCGCAATGATCAGCATCGCATAAAGCAGGAAGGAGCTGAGGTAGTCACGGGGCTGAAGCAGGATCCACACAGGTGTTACAGAAGCAATGGCAATATAAATACCAACAATAATCATCCAGGTATTGGCAGTAAGATAAATCGGATGGAAATTCATACCGATTGCCATAATCAATACAATGGCAAGTACACCGATCACAGAAGAAACTGCCATGGGCGCATTGCGGCGATATACCATAAAGCCAAATACGATTGCAATTAAAATAAACAGCAGAGATACCATTGCAACGGAAGCATTGCTTGCGCTGGCAACCTTATCAATCGTGCCGTCCTCTGCCAGCTTTGCGCCGAAGGTGCTGGCAACGATCGACGCGAATGCGGCAACCACCAGAATCAGTGTCAAATATGAGAAAATGATGAACAGACGTTTTGCACGGCGGCTCATATTTGCGGAAATAATCTCACCGATGGACTGTCCTTTGTGACGGATGGAAGCAAACAATGCACCGAAGTCATGAACGCCTCCGAAGAAAATACCTCCTACAAGGATCCACAGAGTAACCGGCACCCAGCCAAACATGGCCGCACCGATCGGACCGGTAATCGGGCCTGCGCCTGCGATCGATGAAAAATGGTGTCCCATCAAAACAGGAGCCTTCGCAGGTACGTAATCAACACCGTCCTCCATCGTATGAGCCGGTGTTTCCTCTTTGCTTTCGCCTACTCCCCACTGTTTGCACAGCCATCCTCCGTAGAAGATGTACCCGGCAATCAGTACGGCAACACAGACGATCAAAAGTACTAATGTGTTCATTTTACTCTCTCCTTTTCCCTTTTTGATCAAATAGTACTTTTTTCAGTGTTTTCACCACACAGCGTCCGGCAGCATTGGTCAGGATCCTGCCATCATCAGCCAAAACCGCCGCAGCATGGTAATCCATCCATCCGTGCAGTGAAAAGTGAAAACTTTTGTGAATGCGGCTCTTTTTCAGAGCCCTGGCAGCATCCTCATCGCATGAGTCACAGATGATGACCGCCGTAATATAAGAATACATATGTCCCGGCCCGATATGCAGCCGTTTCATTCCATCCTCATATACCAGCGTTTCACATTTCCTGTAGATCTCCTGTGTAAGATGCGGCACAGTAAATAAATAAAGAAATTCTTCGCAATTTGCGGACCAGAGCTCTGCCTTCTTCGACAAAACATATTTTTGAGAACGTTCAAAATAATCACATCTCGCTACCAAAGGCCTCTGCTCCTCTTCCGCCATTGTGATATCGTAATATGCATAATAGCTTTTCAAAAGCGTTTCGACCATTTCTTCACGTTTCAGCTTCAAATCCATAAACATCCCCTCATAAAAAATACCGATACGCAGAGTACCGGTATTGTCTTGCCGTGAACTCCATTGTCCGCCGTATTTCTAAAGAATTTTCTTCATTTATTAAAAATCCATAAAATTTTAGCATTGATAAAAAGAAAATGCAAGTATTCTCACAAAAAAAATCTCTTTTTGTCAATTTTTTACGAATTCCTTCTTCTGATACCGACTTATTATGGAAATGTTCACATAGGCTTCTTTTGCCTGCGTTTTCCTTTTGATCAGCGGGAAGCTCCGCCTGCAGGAGCCGCCTTCTCATCCAGGATTTCCTGTTTGCGCTCCAGAAGGTCGTTTGCCAGAAGCAGCTTCTCCACATTTTCAAAGCCAAGCCGCTCAATCGTTTCTGCGAAACGCTCGCCGGTCCTGCCCTGCTCACGAAACAGCAGGATCGCCTTTTCAATCACATCCAGGGCCTCCTCCTTTGAGGTAAATATCTTGCTAAGCGCCCTGCCCTGAGCGATCTTCTTTCCCCAGCGTCCGCCAATGTAGATTTTATAGCCGTAGGTGCCGTCCTCAATGGCGTGAAAGCGGCACTTCCCAATGCAGCGCCCGCAGTTGTTGCACAGATTTTTATCCGTTTTCAGAACGCCGTCCACTACCTTAGAAGCCTTCACAGGACATACCGCTTCCACGGAACACTTCCTGCAGCCCTTGCAGATACTCTCATCAAAGATGGGAATTCTCTGGCCGATGATCCCCAGATCATTCAGGTCCGGCTTTACGCAGTTGTTAGGACATCCGCCCACTGCGATCTTAAACTTATGCGGAAGCTTTACCGTATGGTAGCCTACATAAAATCTTTCATGAATCTCCTGTGACAAAGCAAAGGAATCCAGCAGGCCATACTGGCAGGTCGTTCCTTTGCAGGATACCACCGGACGCACCAGAGCGCCTGTACCGCCGGTCGTCAGCCCTTCCTTTGCAATATAGGCCTGGAATTCTTCGATCTTATCATAGGGAATTCCCTGCACCTCAATCGTCAGACGGGTAGTAAAGGTCACAATACCATTTCCGAACTTCTCTGCCGCTTCCGCAATACATCTTTGCTGCGCCGCAGTAATCTTTCCGTTTACCGTAATGATCCTTCCGGAAAAATGATCCGTTCCCTTATTGCTCAAAAATCCCATTGCCTTTACCCGCTTCTCATCTGCCGCGCTAATCGTTAAGGTCGCCATGTTCTTTCCTCCTGTTTTTATTCTTTCTCTTTACGTTCGTACCCTTCCCCATATCCTGTCCTTCTCTGCTGCTCCTGTTACTGTTCGCTCCGTTCTCAGTAACACGCTCATCCGCCGGAAAGGCTTTTTTATTATAGCACTTGATTACTTATTTGAATAATTGTATTATATAATTATTATCATAGATATTTTCAATACTTAGAAGCCGAAACCATCCAGCTTTCCAGTAACCGGATATTTCCCATGAAGCAAGATCAAACCAGACATACAGGAGAAATGAAATGACCATACGACATTTGAAAATATTTATTGCCGTCGCAGAGACCGGATCCATGAGCGGGGCCGCCCAGAAGCTTTATCTTTCCCAGCCAACGGTCAGCCAGGCCATCCAGGAGCTGGAGAATCATTATCAGACACGCCTGTTTGAACGGCTTTCCCGAAAGCTTTTTATTACCGAGGAAGGACTTTCCCTGCTGTCTCTGGCTCATCAGGCAGTGGAACAGTTCGACAATCTGGAGACTCTGATGCAGGAAAAGCAAAAGGTTCCCTCCCTGCGTCTTGGTTCCTCCATCACCATCGGCACCTGCCTGATCCCTTCCGTAATTCAGGATCTTGAAAAACAGATCCCCAATATCGAAATCTTTTCCGTTTCCAGCAATACCTGGGAAATTGAGCAAAAGCTGCTCCAGTCTCAGTTGGATGCGGCCGTAGTGGAGGGCAACATTGAATCCCCGGATCTGGTCTGCATTCCCGTCATCCATGACCGTCTTGTACTCTGCTGCAGCCGGTCCCATGAATTTTATGATCGGCACTGTATTCACGCCCCGGAGCTGAATGGGCAGCGTTTCGCCATGCGTGAGAACGGCAGCGGCACCCGGAAGCTTTTTGAGCAATATCTGCATAACCGCGGTCTGCGGGTCCGGGTCTGCTGGGAAGCCAACTGTCCCAGAACAATTTTAAATGCCGTCCTGAAAAATAATATGCTGGCAGTCATGTCCTCCCGTCTGATGCGTCATGAGCTGATTCGGGACCGCCTGCACATTTTTCGCAATGAAACAGAAGAATGGGACCGGAATTTCAAGCTGGTATACCATAAAAATAAATATCTGACGCCGGAGATCCATGCATTGAAGGACGTACTGGAGAAGTACAAACGGCTGGATCTGCCGGAAGGAAAGGCAGTCGGAATGCTGGTAAATGAATGAAGGGAGCTGTCGCAAAATTTCATTTGCAAAGTTCTGTATCCGGTGTTTGTGAGCACTTCCTGACATCTGTCCGCCCATGTCGGACTTCGTCCGCCATGTTTCGGACATTTGTCTCAGTGATACAAACACCCTGGATACAGATCCTTTTGCTTCTCGTTTTGCGACAGCTCCCTTTCTTTAAATCATCTCATAGGAGAGCATCTCATATTTTACTTTGCAGCCCTCGTATATTTCCGGAGGCAGCAGTGCCCGGGCCACGCATTTTTCCTCTGCGGACGAGTCATCCGCCCTCAGAAGATACGCATAATCCCCGTCTATTCTTGCCACTGTATAATCGACTCTTTCGAACATAACGTTTCCTCTCTTTTACGCCAGAAAGTCCTTCAGCCGTTTACTGCGGGAAGGATGGCGCAGCTTACGCAGTGCTTTTGCCTCAATCTGGCGAATTCGCTCCCTGGTTACGTTAAATTCCTTTCCCACTTCCTCCAGAGTCCTGGCACGGCCGTCCTCCAGGCCAAATCGAAGCCGGACTACCTGCCGCTCACGCTCGGTCAGGGATTCCAGCGCAGTGCTCAGCTCCTCCCGCAGCATGGAAAATGCAGCGGAATCCGCCGGAGACAATGCCGTATCGTCCTCGATAAAATCCCCCAGATGGCTGTCATCCTCTTCTCCGATGGGGGTGTCCAGGGACACGGGATCTCTGGAGATCTTTAGCACCTCCCGCACACGGGATACCGGCACATTAAGGCGCTCTGCCACCTCTTCCGGGGTAGGCTCCCGTCCCAGCTCCTGCAAAAGTGTTCTTGTCATACGAAGCGTCTTATTGATGGTCTCTACCATATGCACCGGCACACGGATGGTCCTGCCGGTATCCGCGATCCCGCGGGTAATGGCCTGACGTATCCACCAGGTCGCATATGTACTGAATTTATAGCCTTTCGTATAATCGAACTTATCCACTGCCTTCATCAGGCCCATATTTCCCTCCTGAATCAGATCCAGAAAGGGCATACCGCGGCCCACATATTTTTTCGCAATGCTGACCACCAGACGCAGATTCGCCTCTGTCAGCTTTTTCTTGGCTTCTTCATCTCCCTGCTCCACACGCTTGGCCAGCTCTACCTCCTCTTCACTGGTCAGAAGCGGTACATTGCCGATCTCCTTCAGATACATACGCACCGGGTCCTCCGTGCTGACCCCTTCCAGTACGTCCACATCATCAATGATATCGATCTCGTCCTCATCATTCAGGAGCATGTCATCATCCGTATCCAGCAAAAGATCCTCTGCCGGATCATCCGGAGATTTTCCCTGTAAAATGTCAATGCTGTGCTTCTCCAGGTATTCCAGGATCTCGTCCATCTTGTCCTCTGTCAGCTCAATTCCGTCAAATGCCTTGAGAATCTCATCATATTCCAGGGTATTCTTTTTACTCTTGGCCAGTTCCACCAGCCCGGCAAGAGATTTTAAAAATTGTTCCTGTGCCTCATTCATAGAATCCGTTCTCCCTTCCGTACCTTTTAACATAACATTTTTGAAAGATTCTGTCAACTTTTGCGTACCTTCCCTCTGCGCCTTCCGCGCCTGCCGCCTGTCCTTTACGGTTTTCTCCTCCCGGGTATGTTCCGCTCTTTCTGTCAGAATCCTCCTGCACGCTCTGCCCGTCCGTTACTGTCCCGTCCGTCTGAAAGCCACCTTCGCCAAAACGGGGTCTATTACCTGTCTAACGGAAGCTGAAGCTGTCCACGCATGGTAATCACCGGTCCTCCCCTGTGTTCAATATAGGCCCTGGTAATCAGAACCTGTCCAATATTATCATCCTTCGGAATTTCATACATAATATCCAGCATAAATACTTCAATAATCGCCCGCAGCGCTCTGGCTCCCGTATCCTTCTCCAGCGCCTTTTCCGCAATCGCCTCCAGGGCATCCTCCGCAAACTCCAGCTTTACCTCGTCCAGCTCCAGAAGCTTCTGGTACTGTTTTAAAATGGCATTCTTAGGCTCCTTCAGGATCTTCACCAGCATATCCTTATCCAGCTCCCGCAGTGTAAATACTACCGGAAGCCTGCCGATAAATTCCGGTATCATGCCAAAATTGCGCAGATCCTCCAGCGCCACCTTTGACAGCAGATCCGGATCCTTGTCATACTTATCCTTCAGGTCAGACCGAAAACCTATGGCCGCCTGTTTATTGAGACGCTCTTTGATAATATCCTCCAGCCCCGGAAAAGCTCCGCCGCAGATAAACAGGATATTCCTTGTATTTACGGTAGCCATAGGTACCATGGCATTCTTGCTGCTAGCGCCTACCGGCACCTCCACCTCACTGCCCTCCAGCAGCTTCAGCATCCCCTGCTGCACGGCCTCACCGCTGACATCTCTCTGGTTCGTATTTTTCTTTTTCGCGATTTTATCAATCTCATCAATGAACACAATACCCCGCTCGGCCTTTTCCACGTCATTGTCTGCCGCCGCCAGAAGCTTGGAGATCACACTCTCAATATCATCGCCGATATATCCGGCCTCCGTCAGAGAGGTGGCGTCCGCAATCGCCAGCGGCACATCCAGAAGCCTTGCCAGCGTCTTAACCAGATAGGTCTTTCCGCTGCCCGTCGGCCCGATCATCAGCATATTCGATTTTTCAATCTCGATCTCATCCATGGTGTTGGTAAATACCCGCTTGTAGTGATTATACACAGCCACGGAGATTACTTTTTTCGCATGCTCCTGTCCGATCACATAATCGTCCAGGCTGGCCTTAATCCTATGAGGCGCCGGAATGGAACGGATGTCCATAATCTTCTCCGGCTTTTTCTCCTTCGGCTCCTTTTTTTTGATCTTTTGCTGCTTTGGAAAGGCATTCTGCATATCGTCCAGACGGATCATACTGATATTGGGCAGATTCTGCAGATTCATCATATCCTTCATTTCTGAATTGTTCATAACATCAAAGGCCTTCTGCATACAGTCCGGGCAGACGGTAAAGCCGCCGGGCAGCTCGATCATTTTTCCGGCCTTGCTCTCTGTTCTGTGGCACAGAACACAGACCTTTTCATACTTTTCTTTGTTCCCGCTGTCCTTGTTTTCATTCTCTTTGTTCTGATTCTCTTCTGTATTTGTGATATCCAGATTATCTGACATATATTCTCCTCTGTTGTGACTGCTTTGTATTTTTGCGCCTTGACACAAACCGGCAGGCCCGTGCCCGCAAAAACACTCTCACAGTAAATTAATACCATCCGCCGCCAGTTCCCCAGCCGCTTCCTTCCGGTATCCCATAACCGTAGGAGCCGTCATTGTCCCAGGTCTGGCTCTCTTTTTGCTCTGCCGCCTGCAGGGTAACAGACAGGGTGCGGGACTGATAACCGCTGTCCCTTGAGCGGCAAACCACCTCCACCGTCTCCCCCGCTTTATAATACTGCAGCAGATCGTCCAGGGCATCCGCATTCGGAATCGTAATCCCGTCTACTTCTGTAATAATATCTCCCGGAAGAAGGCCGCCTGCCTCTGCGGCCGACCCTGCCTCCACCCGATACACAAATGCGCCCGCCGGGATCTGATAAACCGCCTGGGCCGCTTTCGACACGTTCTGGGTTTCAATGCCCAGGCTGCCCCGCTGGGCCTCCTCCACCTTTTCTCTGCTCTCCCGGTCGATCAGGCGGTCAAAAACAGGCTTCGCCTCATTGATGGGGATAGCATAGCCCATTCGTTCCGCACCGTCCTCCGCTGCCTTTGCGGAATTGATGCCGATCACCTCACCGGAATCGTTCAGAAGGGCGCCTCCGCTGTTTCCGAAATTAATGGCCGCATCCGTCTGGATAAAATTCTGTTCCACGCCGTCCAGGCTCCGCTGACGGTCCAGCGCACTCACAACGCCCACTGTCACAGACTGGCCGTAGCCCAGCGCATTTCCAATGGCTATGGCTCTCTGTCCCACCGCAAGGTCATTCGAATCTCCTGTCACCGCAATCCGAATCCGGGATTTTACAGTATCCGGGATATCCTCCAGCTTCACTGCCACAACCGCCAGATCCTTTGCCGCATCGTATCCCTTCTGAACCCCCGCTGTGATCGCTTCCTCCGCATCCTCTTCCCCGGTGCTGAAGCAGATGGTGATTGAATCCGCATCCTCGATCACATGATAGTTCGTTCCGATAAAAAGCTCTTCCTCATTCTGTGCAAGAATAATGCCGGAGCCCACGCTTTCCTGCGGGATCTCCACTGTTCCATAATAAAAATATTCCACCGTCTGCACGGTCTCGCTGGTAATCGCCACGATACAGGGCATCACAGCCGCCGCCACATCGGATACATCCAGAGGGCCCTTTCCGTTTGCCGCCGCACCTAAGCCTTCCGAAAGAACAGCGTCCTCCGGCTGCTCCTGCAGCGCATCCTGCTCTTCCTCCAGCAGTTGGCTGACCGGCACGGAATAGTCATGCACTTCTCTGAAAAAAGAAAAAATCACGCTCCCCAGCACCAGAGCTGTAACGACTGCCAATAGAACGACTCCTCCTGCAGACGCCTGCTTTGTTGTACCATAATCCCGAAAATACTCCTCTGCTTCGGTTTCCTGCCTGTACTCCTCTCCCCCGTACTTCTGTTCCCTGTCCTGAGTCTGGTCATTTTCCGTCTGGCTCTTCTGATTTTCCTGCCAGTCGAAATCTCTTCTGTCATCCTCGTTCATTTTTCCGCTCCTTGCTCTGCGTCTTTCTTACTAGTTTCCTGTAGTCCCGGCAGTATGCTTTACCGCCTTCTGTAGAACCGTATGCCCAAGTTTAACAGGTATTTGTGTACAATCTGTGTTTATTTTTCAGCTTGCTCTGGCAGTTTCTGCCGCCAATAAGAGGGATTCATGGTGCACCGCATAATGATCCCGCGCGGCAGCCTCCGATATCCTTTTCCAAGACGGTATCCCATCCATTTGCAGCCGCTTTGCCAGAGAAAGCGCCACAGTGTCAGCAGCCGTCCGGTGCCGGCAAGACGGGCAGCCGTCTGCTTTACCATGCGGATCCCTTCTGTTTCCGATTTTGCCATTCCGAATATTTCCGGATGATCCGCCTGGGAAACTCCCAGGTCAAAGTTCCGCCGAAACTGCTGGATCCCGCTGTAATTGTGGGAATGATACACCCTGGCATCCTTGCAGTAGGCGATTGCCTTTCCGGCCTGGATCAGTTTTCCCGCAAATATCATATCCTCATTAAATATTGTATGCTTTTCGAAGCCTCCTAATTCCAGGTAAGTACTGCGCCGGTAAGCAGCGCACACGTTGGAGCAGAAAAAGGTTTTTATTCCCAGCCGGTCCAGATCCTCCTTTGTCTTAATACAGCTTTCCGGCCCATAATTAAAATTCCTGGTATAGGTCTCCAGAATATTTCCGTCCTTCCCCGGAAGCTGTCTGGCATAGGCTGCGGCCACCTGAGGATTCTGAAAGGGCCGGATCAGATGCTCCAGCAGGTACCCATCCGCCGGAACCGCATCCATCGTCATAAAGACCAGCAGCTCTGTGTCTGCCATCCGTGCCGCCATATCTCTGGTTCCTCCGTGGTCGAACTCTTCCTTTTTGATGTGAATGACCGATACATTCGGCACACAGGCCGTATCCTCCGGATGAAAATAGGCCTCCTCCGTATTGATGATCCATATCTGCTCCGGACGCACCGTCTGTTTTGCCAGACGGTTCATAAGCTCCCTGAATTTTTCATCCGGTTTATAGGTAGGTATAATAACCGTAACTGTGCGTTCTTCCATAATTTTATTCCCCGGCTCATCCTGCGCATAGAAGTGCTTCTTTTCTTAATATACAACGTTTCCGAAGGACTATTGTATTCCTGTACTGTATACGATCTGGCTGCTAATATCCTGCACGGTCTGGGAAGGCGTATATCCTTCCGTCCCAAACAGGAACCCATGAAGCTCTGACACATTCTGTGTCAGATTCACCGGGACAACACAGTCTCCTGCCCCTTCCACATCTGCCGGTATCTGGTAGAAGGGAAAGCCGGTGCTTTCTCCCAGCGTATAGCTTCCAATGCCGGAAACCAGGCTGATCAGCTCCGTATTGCTCAGGCTGGTGGAAATATAAGGAAGCATGGTATCCGCCAGAGAAAGCAGTGTGGTCACTCCCTCAGCCTTTGCCTTTTCAAAGATCTTGGTCAGTACATCCCTCTGACGCTCGGTCCTCTTAAAGTCGTATCCTTCCGTATAACGAATCCGGCAGTAGGCCAGTGTCTGAATACCGTCCAGATGCTGATACCCCGCAGAATCCAGCGGCGTATAACCCACTCCCGTTACAGCGGAGTTCTCCTGGCAGTATCCGTTCAGCCATGTCAGCTCCTCATCCGTGATTTCCATATCGATGCCGCCGATCAGATCCACCGCCTTTACCACCGCATTAAAATCCACCGTCACATAATCCCGGATATCCAGATCCAGATTTTTATTCAGCATATTGATGGAGCGTTCCGGTCCGCCGAAATAATAGCATTCCGTAGCTTTCCGGTATTCTCCGTTGGTATTGTCCAGATAAGTGTCACGGTAAACGGAAGCCATCTTAATCTCTTTTGTCTTTTTATTGATGCTGCAGACAATGATGGTGTCGCTGTGCGCCTCCTCTGTCAGTTTTCCCTCCCTGGAGTCCACACCGTAAAATACAATATTCTGATAGCCGCTCTGACTGGCAGCTCCCTCATTGGTAATCAGATTTTTCAGGCTCATACGGTCCATCTTCCCCAGCTTTACCGCTCCGAACAGGCCCACCGCTAGAATCAGCAGCACCAGAATCTCTACCGCAAACAGCCATTTTTTTCCTCTCTTTTTCGTCTTTTTCCGTTTTCCGTTCACAGGTGCTTCCCCTCCCTGATAAGGCGGCTGGCCGTGATAGCTTCCCTGGCCATTGTACCCTGGCTGGCCGTTATAACCCTGACCGTTGTAGCCCGACTGGC
>JAUNON010000139.1 GCA_030537145.1 Lachnospiraceae bacterium
GCGCCGATCCGCTGGCTGGTGGACGACTGCCAGAAGTTTGTGGAGCGGGAGATCCGAAGAGGCAATCACTACGATGCAATTATCATGGATCCGCCCTCCTACGGAAGAGGACCAAAGGGCGAGATCTGGAAGATCGAGGATGCGATTCACCCGCTGGTGAAGCTGTGCCGGCAGATTCTCTCTGACGATCCGCTGTTCTTTCTCATCAATTCTTATACCACCGGTCTCCAGCCGGCGGTGTTGACTTATCTTCTGGGGACGGAGCTTAAGAAATACGGCGGCGTCATCGATTCGCAGGAGGTGGGACTTCCGGTGAGCGAAACCGGCCTGGTACTGCCCTGCGGCGCCAGCGGACGGTGGGAGAAGAGGTAGGAAAAAGGGATTTTTTGAAAAGGGGTAAATAATGGGAATTTACTTGAACCCTGGCAATCAGGCATTTCAGGAAGCTGTGAATTCAGAAATTTATGTGGATAAAAGCAGTTTGCTTTCATATACCAATAAAAGAATTCGCACGAAGCAAAAATATATATGCATAAGCAGACCCAGGCGGTTTGGAAAATCTATGACGGCCGCAATGCTGAGCGCTTATTACAGCGCTGGCTGTGATTCGAAAAATTTGTTTGATGGGCTGCATATTGCAAAGGATCCGTCGTTTGATTCGTATTTGAATCGGTATAATGTAATTTTTTTGAATATACAGCGTTTTTTGAGTCGTGCCAAAAAGCCTGAAAATCTCGTATCTTATCTGGAAAAAGCAGTTTTGAAAGAACTGCGGCAGAATTATGAAAGCTGTTTTGATGAAGGGGAAGAGCATCTGGCGGCCGCATTGGAGCAGATTTTCAATGCGACAGAAAAAGGATTTCTTTTTATCATTGATGAATGGGACTGCATTTTCAGAGAGAGGCAGCAGGATACGGAAGTGCAGACTTCGTATCTGGATTTTCTTCGGGATCTTTTGAAAGATCAGGTATATGTGGAACTGGCATATATGACAGGTATTTTGCCTATTAAGAAATATGGAACTCATTCTGCTTTGAATATGTTTGAAGAATGTTCCATGACGGATGCTGGTGTACTGGCTGAATATGTGGGTTTTACGGAGCGCGAGGTGCAGGAACTTTGCGGTCAGTATGGGGTGGATTTTTCAGAGATGCAAAGATGGTATGACGGCTATCTTTTCTCGGGGAATATTCATATATATAATCCAAAGTCAGTGGTGGATGCACTGCTTCGAAAAAAATTCAGCAATTACTGGACTGGAACAGAGACGTATGAAGCTCTTAAGGTCTACATTGATATGGATTTTGATGGCCTTAAAAATACCATTGTGATGATGCTGGGCGGCGGACGGTGCAGAATTAATTCGAGAACGTTTCAGAATGATATGACTTCGTTTGGCAGCAAAGATGATGTGCTGACACTGCTGGTTCATTTGGGATATCTGGCCTATGACGGAGAGTCTGGCGAGGTGTTTATTCCGAACCAGGAGGTGGTGGATGAGTTTGCGAATGCAGTGGAAAGCGGCGGTTGGGATGAGCTTGCAAAGATTTTAAAAGCGTCTGAGGCTCTTCTTGAGGCAACTTTAAATGGTGATGAAACTGAGGTGGGACGAAGACTTGACGAAGTGCATATGGAGAACACCTCAGTGCTGACATATAATGATGAAAATTCTCTGAGCTGTGTAATCGCGCTCGCATATTTCAGTGCTCGCAAAAATTATACACTGATACGCGAGATGCCTTTGGGAAAAGGATTTGCGGATGTGGTGTTTATCCCTAAAAGATTTAGCGCCAATCCGGCCCTTTTGGTAGAGCTTAAATGGGATAAAACTGCATTTGGGGCAATCGGGCAGATAAAGGAGAAGCAATATGGAGATGTATTGGAGAACTATTTTGGAAATATTCTTCTGGTTGGAATTAATTATGACAGAAAGACGAAGAAGCATACCTGTATAATAGAGAAGACAGTTAAATAAGAAAAATGAGGGAATGTTTGACAGCGGTAGCGGGGAGAAAGTATGGCGGATGTATCCTGTTTGGCAAATGTGCAGAGTAAGTTAAAATCTCTGACGAACACAGAGAAAAAGGTTGCAGATTTTATTTTGAATAATTACCGGGACAAAGAGATCTATGATAAACGGTTTGAGACCTACAAAAAACTGTATCCTCAGCTAAAGGAGCTGTACCGGAGCAATTATTAAAAGTATCACATAAAACTGTTGTGCAGTATTCCTGGGAGCCCAAAGCGCATACGGCATGTCCGGCACTTTGGGCTCCTTGAATATCGCACGGAAGTTCCGTTTTTTGGCTCCGGCGGAAACTTTTTCGGGACGGGAATATTTCACAAAAATTTTGAAAAAACTTTGTGAAAATTTGTTAAAAAAATTTTTCGCCGAAATGTAAAAAATCCTTGCAAAATCAGGGACTTTCCTATATAATGATTCATGTTGTGACATGATAGCGATGAAGCGTGAGGTTGCCACGCGAAAGCGTGGGTTTTTCCGTGGAGCGAATGTCAAGTTAGCAAACTGGCGACAAGTCACTGTACAAGTTAAGAGGTCCCTTGAAATAAGGGAGTAACGTGTGTAAGTCTTCAGGACACACACGGAAGTGTGTACAGTCACCGCTTGTCGTACTGGTAGTCAAAAGTACGAATAAGGAGGCGACTTTTTTTATGGCAAGTCAAGTAATGAGAATCACAATGAA